>NZ_CAXTKW010000015.1:0-78862 GCF_964245105.1 Candidatus Dorea massiliensis AP6
TTACTGTTAAAAGGTGTTCAATCTTATTTCTAAGACCAAACTGTTCTTGAATTATTCTCTTAGAATTTTCAAGGTTTTACACTGTTCAGTTATCAAGGTTCGTTCTGTTGTCTTTGTCGTTCCTTACCGAAGCGACTCGACTATCTTATCACATTCGTTCTTGCTTGTCAAGAACTTTTTTAACTTTTTTTGAAAAAGTTTTTGATGTTCTTTGATTCGCTTTGAAGTGAACCGCTGTCCCTCGCGACAGCTTCTATACTTTATCACGGGTGCAAGAGAATGTCAACACCTTTTTTTTAAAATTTTTAATATTTTTTCTACAGAAGGTACAATTCCCGGCTCCACAGATGAAAAAAGCCTGTTTTTCCTTGATTTTAAGCCATTTTTACAAGCTCAGCCAATTCAGGAGCAGATTGTTGCGGTAGAGCCAGGACAGGATACTGCTCTGGGCAGTCATTTTTAGGAGCTGGCCGCCGGCACTGGTGGACGCACATACGGTGATGACCACAAAGAATATCCAGACCAGCACCACGCCCTCCGCGAAGCCCAGGAGCAGACCGGCAGTTTTGTTGAGGCCGTGGAGGATCGGCAGGTGGGACACAATGCCAAGGGAGAATACGATACCGCGGATCAGAACGCCTGCCAGAAGCAGTGCAATCAGGAAGGCGGCCCAGCGCAGGATCTCGTCTGCCAGATAACCGCTTACCGCATTTTCCATACCAAGAACGCGAAGCGCGTCAAGTAATTCCATGTCGCTTCCTTCTATGCTATTCTGAAGGAAGCCGTACAGACCGGTGCTTTCTTTCAGGAAGACATGAAGATAGGGCGATACCACCGAGGTGATAATCAGGGTCAGCGCCAGGCTCAGCACGCCTACGATTTTGCGGATGAAGCCTTTGTGGTGTCCGTCCCATGCGGATAATATGATAAATAAGCCTACTGCGGGCAGTAACCAGTTCATAATATTTCTCCTTTGTTATGATAGCAGAGCGCCCCGGCATCTGTTTTTGCCGAGGCTCTTTTACTTTTCTTTATGACTATTACCGTAAGCGGATGGTTTCCGTCCGGTCTGAGAATACCAGGACGAATTTATTCCGTCCATTTCCCTTATATAGATCCGCAATGACGCTGTCGAAAGAGCCCTTGTATTTCAGGACACCCTTTTCGCTGTAGATCTCGCATTCATTTTCATTATATAAAATCAGATATTTGCCAGACAGTTTTACCTGGCTGTATTCCAGGTCCGTCTTCTGGGACAGGATCTGTCTGCCAGAGGCATCATAGAGGTCCACCTGATATCTGCCGGTTTCCTCTTCCGCCTCCTCGGTAGTGTCGTCGCCCAGCGTAACGATGCCGATACGACCGTCCCCCCAGAAAATACTTTCTATTTCAGAATCCACAGTGACTGCATTTTTCTCCTCCGGAATCTCCGCGCCTTCATAATAGATGATTCCCTGATCGGAAATGGCCGCGCAGGTGGATTTGCCGATGTATTTGACCCGAGGAATGACCGTGTCCGCGTACACCTTGGACGAAACGATTTTGTCCACAAAGTTGCTTCCTACGGAACCGAAGTTGTAAAATACCACGCAGCTGGCCGCCGCTCCCTCCTGCACCTGCAGATAGGACACCACCAGCTTGGCTCCGTCCGGGGAAATGCCGATGGAAATGGGCTGGCCGGTCTCGTCGAGACTGCAGCGGGATTCCGCCAGCTTGTTGCCTTCTTTATCATAGAGATAAATCCAGGATACGGTGCTGTCGTTCAGTAAAATAGCTGTTACACCCTGGGCGGAGACGCTGATCTGCTGAATCGGAAGCAGGGTGCTGATCTCGGTGACCGCGCCCTGGGCGTCAAAGACGTATACGGTGTTGCCCTGTTGATCCGCTACGGCGACCGCGCTCTGGCAGATATCCACCATGGGATTCTGCATATTGTAGGTCTGGCTCCAGACGGCTTCGTTATTGGAAGCGATACAGGAAATGCCGTCCTTGCTGTATTTCAGAAGCTTGCCATTGTATTCTGTATACAAAGTATTTACGGTGCTGCTATGTTCCACTGTCGCTGTGGTCTCATAGGTGGTGTAGGTTTTGTTCCGGGACCAGACGTTGAACGCCAGGCAGCCGCACAATACGACGACGGCACCAATCAGGTATTTCGCGCCTTTTCCTGCCCGATGCCGAAGCAGTTTTTTCTTATAATCCTTGGAATCGCTGTCCTGCTCCTGGTAGGGCGGTGTATCATAAAGCTTTGTTATATTGGCCATGGGCTGTTATCCTTTGCAATCCTGTGACTGTCCGGCGCTTTCTCCGGCATTCCGGACTGTGTCTCTTTTTATGCTATGATAGCACAGATCCATTAGGGAAGCAAAAGTTTTTGTCCCTCCAGTATCCGGTCACTATCCTCAATACCATTCAGGCTGCAGATGGCGTCTATCTCGTCATCCCGGCCATAGATCCGGCGGCTGATTTTCAGGAGGGTGTCACCCTTACGGACGGTGTAGCTCTCCGGGGTGGAGGTGACTGCTTCTGACGTGGCAGGCGCGGCTGCTGTGTCATCCGCTGATTCTGCCTGGGTATTGCCCTGCTCCTGGAAATCCGCTGCATTATCTGCCTCCTCTGTAGCTTCTGCCAAGTCTGCTGAATCCGCCTGTTCCGGCGCAGCCGTTTCCCCGTCTGACTCCGCGTCCTCCACCGTTGTTCCGACCCGATTTTCCTCAGCCGCAGTTCCATCCTGAGCCGTCCCGTCTTCAGCCTGTCCCAGATCCGCATAGGCCGCTTTCAGCTCCGTGTCCTGCTGCTCCAGCGAATCCGTCAGTTCCCGCAGGGCTGTCTCCAGTCCGGTCATTTTCTCATAATTATTGATGAGAGTAATTCCGATAACCAGCACCACCATCACCAGAAAGGTACTGGCCATATACAGGAAGGTCATGACCCGCTTCTGGCCGGATGCCTCCCTTTTCTCCTGCACGATGGTCCGAAAGCTCTTGATGGCCCGATCCTCAAAGTGTTCTTTTTCGTCGATGCTTTCGCCATCCCCTGTCTCAATCATGTAGCGCTGCATGGCTTCGTTGCGCTCATAGAATATCGTATAGCCACGCTGACGCGTCAGTTTTCCATTTTCATAGGCAAAGAAATCTGCTGCCTCGTCCGAAGAGTCCGACACCAGCAGCACCTTGTCCACACCGCCGAAATAATTCACATGAATTTTCAGAAGCTCCGGACCAAGCTCCATGGGATAGCCGGGCAGGGAAAGATACCAGCCCAGGATGTCCAGATCCGCGAAGTACTCCTTCATGGCTCCGTACACTTCCGCCCAGATCTCATCGGTGAAGGGAATGCCGTTTTCTATGTACTCCAGCTTCTTCAGGCCCACAGCGCCCCGGATGAACAGATAGGGAAGCCCGTCCATCTGCTCGGAATGGCCAAGCAGTATCGCTACCCGGCTGTTCAGCGTCTCCTCTCCCGCCAGCCGCCGCAGATAGGTAATCACATAATCTTCTATATATATTTTACGTCTGTCCTCCGGATCGCCTATCTGGCGCACATTTTTCGGCAGCTCAATTTTCCGCTCCGGCCCCGTTTCTTTCGCATTTTCTCTGTAAACGAACTCAATCATACACTCACCTCATTACCGCTGTTTTCTCATGAATTTGAGCATCCCGGACCGCCCCGGGGGTAATTGCCCGCTCATTTTCTGCATGGTAACACAGACCTGGCGCGAGGTGTGGCGGATGGTGTCGAGGGATTCGGAATTTTTTTCGACAGTTTTAAGACAGGGGAAAGCCCCGGCAGGCTGCGAGACAAATCAACGCAGTCCGTCGGGGCTTCTGTATACTATAGGAAATGAGTTATGTCAAAATACTTTATGTTCTTTACACTTTTCTGTAATTTCATCCTCAGACAGTACGTTCTGAAGGGGAATCAGCTGCAGACCATCCTTCAGGCCGGAGAAAGAATCCTTGAATGCCATCGGGCAGAAAATGATGTCGTAATTATTGGCGATGGTCTTGGCCTCGCCCAGGCTGCAATGGCTGATATCATACTCCAGACCCTTTGCGTCAAATACGCTCTTTACCTTCATTTCCATTAAAAGGCTGGAACCCATTCCATTACCGCAGGTCGCTAGAATCTTATACATATGTTTTCCTCTTTTCTTTTACTGTTTTACGTGATCGTAGTAATGCTCTTTGTTATGTCTGTAGTGAATCTGGGTGATGCCTAGCAGAATCAATACGGTCACTATGGTAGCTACATACGGATTGATATATTTCACAGCTACAGTAAATGCAGCAAAGAACGTACTGTTATCAAAGAATGCCGGCCATGCTGTCAGTAAAGTTCCACTTGCCGCCCGTACAAACAGAATCATTACCAGCGAGATAACCACCTGAAAGATACCATTCAGGAATGGTACAATCATGGCTGCTCTGCGACCGCCCCTGTTGTTGGCATATACTGCCACAGTCGCATTATCAAAGAACAGCGGCACGAAGCCCGGTACCAGGAACAGCGGAGATTTGAATACCAACAGGCCCAGGATAGCAACCAGCTGTCCCAGAAAACCGAAGATAAAACCGAACAGCGGTACATTCGGATGCGCAAAGTTGTAGGAAACTGCGCAGTCTACTGCAGGCATCGCTCCCTTTACAACCTTCTTGGAAATTCCGTCGAAGGCCTTCATCAGTTCAGATACAAACATCCGAACGCCCGCCAGCAGGATGTACATATATACAGAGAAATGGAAGCAGGTGGTAACGATGTAGGTGAGCATCAGGGTATTGGCTGTAAAAGTCGTATCGTTCTCCATCAACGTTTCACGTCCAATAATTGCCATGATAGTGCCCAGGAAAATGGTCATCAGCAGCGCTGTGGATACCACGTTGTCATTGAAGATGGACAGGAAGCCCGGAAGCTTGGTATCTTCTACCTTCTTCTGATCCTTACCGCCAAACACGCCTGCAATCTTATCTACAAACCAGATGCCCAGCATCTCCTGATGGCCGATAGCAAAGCCTGCGTTGCCTGTCAAACGCTGTGTCGCCTCTACAGTCAGGTTAGAACCGACTGCAGCCCAGGTTCCTGCCAGGATGCCGAACAGAATACTGAAGCCCAGATTCTGAGTCTGCGGAGCCACCATGTAGGTGAACCAGAGAATTCCTGTGGTGTACCACTGAAGTGTATGTCCCGTTACATATAAGGTACGGCATCTGGTCCATTTATTGAAAATAACCAGCACAAAATTCCATACGAATGAAATAATGAAGGAAAACATCGTCCACATAACTGCATTTCCGATGGAATACAGACCGCCTTCTCCGTACATCTGTCCCAACAGGAAATAAGTATCGACTACAGCCGCCTGCAATTCGAATTTCGCGCCGATGGCGTTTACAATCGGACGGAAGGTAGCGGACAGTCCGTTCGAACCTACTGTCAGAATGAAAAAACCCACTGCCGTCTTGATAAATCCGGCCAGCGCCTCGTACCACGGTTTTTTAATCACGAGCAAACCGAAGAATACGATGATTCCTACAAAAAACGCCGGTTTCGTCAGAAAGTTTGAAACCAGAAGTGACAAGAAATTTAACATATCGTAAAACCCTCCTTTGTTTTCTTGATCCCCATTTTATACATATTACATCTTCTTGTCAATAGTTTTATGATAATATTTTCATTTAAATTATATTTATTTACATATTATATCTTATTTTCGTTTATTTTTTTGATACATTTGACATATACTTTATTTTTTAGTATAATTTTTTCTATAAAATGTGTTTAGAGGAGGTTTTTTTAATGAAAAAGAATGATTTTTATGCCGGACACTATACAGCGCCAGAATTTAATGATACAATAACTTCCAATAAAGGCGCGATTCTGGTCTGCGGTTCCTGCGAGCAGCATGGATATCACATGCCGCTGGATACCGATAATATTATTGGCTTTGAGCTGGCGCTGCGTATCGCGGAAAAGACGGATATGCTGGTGATGCCGCCTGTAACCTACGGTCAGGTATGGTCTGCCAAGGGCTTCCCTGGAACAATTTCCCTGACACCCACCGCGTTGAAATGCATTTTAAGAGAGATTATCTGCTCCCTGGAACAGCAGAATGTGAAAAATATCGTTCTGATGTCCGGTCACAACGGCAATTACCCTATCTTAAAGGATCTGGCCCGGGAGATCCGCGACGAATTTGGCTGGACGAACATCTGGCATTTCCCCATGGCTCTCTCCAAAGAGCTGATGGCTGAGGCCAAGTCCGCTCCTGCCCCTATCCCTCACGCCGGAGAAGCAGAAACCGCTATGATGCTCTATCTGCGTCCGGATCTGGTACATCTTAACCGGGCAGTTCCGGAATATCCGGATATGCCGAAGGATTTCGCGTACCGACCCATGCACTGGAATGAATTTATTAAGGTCGGTTCTTTCGGAGATCCGGGCGCCGCCACCGCCGAGTATGGACGCGCGCTGGTAGAATATGCCGTAGACACCACGGCAAATTTAATCAATCAATTGCTGTAACCCAGCAGGTAAAGGAGATACATGAGAACCTCAGACAAAGAAATCCAGAAGCGTCTGGATGCTACAATCGAATATCTGGCAGAAAACGGCGAAACCCATATCGAGGATCTGGCCAATTACCTTTCCGTTTCTCCTTTAACAGTGCGCAGAAATATCAAAGAGCTCCAGGAGCAGAACATTATCGAGCTGAAGAACAGCAGCCTTTCACTGAATCAGTCCGCACAGAAAAAATGGATGCGCCTCAAGAACCGCGATGCCCGCGTGCGGATTCAGCAGGCCGCTGCCGCCATGGTAAAACCGGGCGACGTCTGCTATATCAATACCAGTTACACCGCCCTTGGAATTCTGAAGTATATCTCCGATACGCCCTGTACCATCATCACCAACAATGTCAATGTGGTCAATATTGAGCGTTCGCCGCTGATCCGCGTGGTACTGACCGGCGGGGATCTCCACGCCACCCGAAGCTCTGTGGTCGGCGAAGCCGCTATCCGGATGTTAAATTTCAACCGGGCCAACAAGTGCTTCATCGGCATCGATTCCATCAGTCTGGAGAGCGGACTGAGCGCCAATGATTTTTCCGAGGCCGCCCTCACCCAGCAGATGATCGAAAGCTGTACCGGCGAAGTGATTCTGGTGTCCACCAGCGATAAATTCACCCACTCCGCGCCATTTTTTGTAGCATCGCTGAATAAAATCAATACGTTTATAACGGACGAGAAGATTAACATGCTGACTCTTTATGAGATGCGCGATAACCGCAACATCAAGGTAATCGTCACCTCCGCGTGATGGATTCCGGGTTCTTCATTTCATTCATTTACATAATGCAAAAGGCAGATGCCCTATCGGGCACCCGCCTTACTTTTTTCCTGTCTATTTCAGACTTTTTATTCTTATTTCAGCCAGTCTTTGATCTGCTCGTATACGCCAGCGCCATCCAGCTTGTACTTCTCAAGCAGCTTTACTGCCGGGCCGGACTCGCCGAATACGTCATATACACCGATCTTCTTTACCGGAGTCGGAAGCTTCTCACTAAGTACGTCGCAAACAGCGCTGCCAAGGCCGCCGATCACAGAATGCTCTTCTGCGGTTACTACCTTGCCGGTCTTCTTTGCGGACTTCAGGATGATCTCCTCGTCCAACGGCTTGATGGTGTGGATATTGATTACCTCTGCGGAAATGCCCTCTGCAGCCAGCTTCTCAGCTGCTTCCAGAGCGCTGTTTACGCACAGTCCTGTAGCTACGATGGTAAGGTCTGTACCCTCTCTTAACAGGATGCCCTTTCCGATCTCAAACTTATAGTTTGCTTCATCATTGAATACCGGAACTGCCAGTCTGCCAAAGCGCAGGTATACCGGTCCCTCGTACTCAGCTGCTGCCTTTACAGCTGCTCTTGCTTCTACGTCGTCTGCCGGGTTCAGGACAACCATGCCCGGAATTGTACGCATCAGAGCGATATCCTCGTTGCACTGATGGGTAGCTCCATCCTCACCTACGGAAATTCCTGCATGAGTAGCGGCAATCTTCACATTCAGATGCGGATATCCTACGGAGTTACGAACCTGCTCGAACGCACGGCCGGCAGCGAACATTGCGAAGGTGCTGCAGAACGGGATCTTGCCTGTAGTAGCAAGACCTGCTGCGATACCTACCATATTGCCCTCTGCGATACCGCAGTCGAAGAAGCGATCCGGATATGCTTTCTTAAATACGCCTGTCTTGGTTGCGCCGGCAAGGTCAGCATCCAGTACCAGAACGTTCGGATTCTCAGCGCCGAGCTCCTTCAGCGCGTTGCCATAGCTTTCTCTTGTTGCGACCTTCTTTACTTCTGACATAATGCTTCACCTACCTTCTCCAAATCTGCCATTGCGATTGCATACTGCTCATCGTTCGGAGCAGAACCATGCCATCCCGCGTTGTTCTCCATGAAGGACACGCCCTTACCCTTTACCGTCTTCATGATGATGGCTGTGGGCTGACCCTTGATGGTCTTTGCTTCGTTCAGAGCCATACGGATCTCATCGAAGTTGTGACCGTCAATGTTGATTACATGGAAGTTGAACGCTTTGAATTTATCATCGATGGGATACGGGGAGTTTACCTCGCCAATAGGTCCGTCAATCTGAAGATTGTTGTTATCTACGATGACGCACAGGTTGTCCAGATGCTTCGCGCCTGCGAACATGGAAGCCTCCCATACCTGACCTTCCTGGATCTCACCGTCGCCCAGCAGTGTGTATACACGATAGCTGTCGCCGGATACCTTTGCGGAAAGTGCCATGCCGACTGCTGCGGAGATTCCCTGTCCCAGAGATCCGCTGGACATATCAAGACCCGGTGTGTGCTGCATACAGGGATGTCCCTGAAGATGTGAGCCTACGTGTCTTAAGGTAACCAAATCCTCCTTCGGGAAAAATCCTCTCTCAGCAAGAACGGAATACAGACCCGGAGCTGTGTGACCCTTAGAAAGTACGAAACGGTCTCTGTCTGCCTTCTTCGGATCCTTCGGATCGATGTTCATCTCTTCAAAATACAGATATGTAAACATGTCTGCTGCTGACAGAGATCCGCCCGGATGTCCGGACTTTGCGCTGTGAACGGCAGTAACGATATCCTTGCGGACTTCATTCGCCGTCTTCTGGAGTTCTAAATTCGTCATGTTTGTCCCACCTTTTATAAAATATTGTAAAATAAAATCTGCTTCTTATAGTATACCGAGACTTTCAGAGTCGGTCAAGCTGTTCTTTGTGAATTCCTGTCGTTTTCTGTCCGTTTTCATTGCTATTCCGCTCCTTCACAGCAACACGCTTCGCGGAACAGCATCCTGTAAATAGCAATCGGCTTTCCTACAGTTCTACCCGCCCCTCCAGCGCCCGGAGCAGTGTCACCTCATCGATATATTCCAGATCTCCGCCCACCGGTACGCCGCTGGCAATCCGGCTGACCTTAATTCCGGTCGGTTTGATCAGCTTACTGATGTACATGGCCGTCGTCTCCCCCTCCAGGCTGGAGTTGGTGGCAATGATGACCTCTTCCACATCTCCCTGCAGTCTGGTCATCAGCTCCTTGAGACGGATATCTGCCGGGCCGATTCCAAGCATTGGGGAAATGGCTCCGTGGAGCACATGATAGACGCCGTCGTATTTGCCGGTCTTCTCGTAGGCGGCCAGATCCCGGGTATTCTCCACCACCATAATCACCTTATGGTTCCGCTTAGGATTGGCGCAGATGGGGCAGAGCTCCTGATCCGTCATGGTAAAGCATTCTTTACAATAACGGACATTTTTCTTGGCATTGATGATGGAATCAGACAGTGCCTGCACCTTCTCCAGAGGCATATTTACGATGTGGAAGGCCAGCCGCTGAGCCGTCTTGCCGCCGATTCCCGGAAGACTCGACAGCTGCTCAATTAATTTACTGATTTGACTGCTGTAATAGTCCATTAGAACGGAAAGCCTCCGCCAAGACCGCCGGTCAGGCCGGACATCATGGACGCGGAATCCTCTTCCTGCTGGCGCAGCACTTGATTTACTGCGATCTGGATCATTTCTTCCAGAGTCTCCACATCTTCGGGATCAATAGCATCCGGATCGATTGTCACTTTTGTGATCTCTTTCTTACCGGTCATCTTGACCTCGACTGCTCCGCCGCCTGCTGCCGCAGTGTACTCCTTCTCGTCCAGAGCCTTCTGGTTCTCCTCCATCTGGCGCTGCATCTTCTGGGCCTGCTTCATCAGATTGTTCATATTGCCGGGCATGCCCATGCCTCCCGGAAATCCACCTCTTTTTGCCATTTTTTACTCCTCCTTATTCGTCTTCAAATTCTATT
Source organism: Candidatus Dorea massiliensis AP6 (assembly GCF_964245105.1). NCBI lineage: Bacteria > Bacillati > Bacillota > Clostridia > Lachnospirales > Lachnospiraceae > Dorea > Candidatus Dorea massiliensis. The sequence continues at coordinate 10,354 of NZ_CAXTKW010000015.1, forward strand.
TCTGTATGAATGACCTGTTCGATGTCAATCGCTCCCACTTCCGCGTGGGGGTCATTTTCCATACAGGCTACCAGAATCTCCATGTCCTTTCCGGTATCCTGTAAGATCACGTTTTTAATCTCCTGAATGTGACGGGTCTCCTTCAGGAAAGCCTCGCCGGTGGGCGTGGCCGCGATGATGCCAAGCTTCCCGTCGCCGACTGCTTTCAGCTGCGCGTCCTTTAAGTAGGTGCGCAGGAGCGGGTGCAGGCGGTTCAGCACGTTGTGCCAATTCTTTACCACATTCTGTACGTCTTCGGGCAGGGACTTGGGCGCGGGAGACGCAGGCACAGGTTTCTTCGGCTCTGCCGGGGCACTTGCGGGCGCTCCATTTTGCCAGCTGCCTCCGTAGGAAATGGCTCCGCTTTCCAGTTCTTCCATCTTCGCCTCGAACTCCTGTTCCAGCACGCGGATGCGATCCAGGAGCACGTCTGTCTTCGTCTCCATGGCGGGACGGCACAGCTTGATAAAGGCCACCTCCACCTGAACCCGCTTCTGGGACGCATAGCGGATCTGTCCGCCCAACTCCGAGAAAATACGGATATAGCGCATCAGGGTGTCGTCCTCGATCTGCAGGGCTTCTTCCTTCAGGCGGGCCAGGTTCTCGGTGGAGACGTCCAGAATGTCTTCCATATTGTCATTGCTCTTTAACAGGAGCAGGTTACGCAGATACCAAGTGAAATCGGTCACGAACTGACCAAGCTCCCGGCCCTGGACCACCAGCTCCTCAATCTCCGCCATGACGCCGGGCAAATCCCGTTCCAGCGTCATTCGCAGAAGCTTGCTGTAAACTTCAGTATCCACCGCTCCCAATACATCCAGCACATGATCATAGGTCAGCTTCTGATTCAGATAAAAAGCAATGCACTGATCCAGAAGGCTTAAGGCGTCTCGCATGGAGCCGTCCGCGGCCTTTGCGATATAGCGCAGGGCCTTCTCCTCCGTCTCCACGCCCTCTTTTTCCGTCAGCTCCTGCAGTCTGGCGGTAATGGTGTCCGCCGTAATCCGCCGGAAATCGTACCGCTGGCACCGGGACAAGATAGTCACCGGAATCTTGTGGGCCTCGGTGGTTGCCAGAATGAAAATGACATAGGAGGGCGGCTCCTCCAGAGTCTTTAACAATGCGTTAAAGGCTCCGATGGAGAGCATATGCACCTCGTCGATGATGTAGACCTTGTATTTACCCTCAGTGGGCGAGTAGGCTACCTCGTCGCGGATCTCTCGGATGTTGTCCACGCCGTTGTTGGAGGCGGCGTCGATCTCTATCACATTCATGGAAGTGCCTGCCGCTATAGAGCGGCAGGCCGCGCACGTTCCGCAGGGGTTGCCATCCACCGGGTGTTCACAGTTCACCGCCCGGGCGAAGATCTTCGCAACCGTTGTTTTTCCGGTACCGCGGGTACCGCAAAACAGGTAGGCATGTCCGATTCTGTCTGCATTGATTTGATTTTTCAGTGTGGTTACAATGTGATCCTGTCCCCGGACGTCACTGAACTCTGTAGGTCGAAACTTCCGGTAGAGGGCCATATACGACATGTATCAATTCCCCTTTGTTGTTTTAATCTCCGAAGCTGATGCCTATCATCTTCGCCTCTGATATAATGGAAGAATTCGGGTCTACAAACTTCAGCTTGCCTGCGGACTCCTCCAGCGGGATCCGCTGGCATTCCCCATTGACAATACCAATCATGTATCCATAAGCGTCGTCTACGATGGCCTGTGCAGCAGCCGCGCCCAGTCTGGTGGACAGGACCCGGTCGTAGGGGCAGGGACTTCCGCCCCGCTGGGTGTGGCCCGGAACGGTGACGCGGACCTCGGTGCCTAAGCGCTCGGTCAGCTGAGCCGCAATCTCGTAGGACACGGTCGGATACTTGTAGGTCTCCATGAATTTCTTCAAATCCTTCTTGCTCATTTCGGCGCGCTCCTTGGGAATCGCGCCCTCTGCCACCGCCAGAATGGTGAAGCCCTTCTTCTGCTTATTGCGGGCCTCTATGGCCTGGCAGATACTGTCGATGCTGTAGGGGATCTCCGGAATCAGAATGATATCCGCTCCTCCGGCGATACCTGCGTGCAGGGTCAGCTGTCCTACCTTGTGTCCCATAACCTCCACGATGAATACACGGCCGTGGGAGGCTGCCGTGGTATGGATACAGTCGATGCAATCCGTAGCGATATCCACTGCGCTCTGAAAACCAAAGGTCATATCCGTGCCCCAGATATCGTTATCGATGGTCTTCGGCATATGGATAATATTCAGGCCCTCCTCCCTAAGAAGGTTGGCAGTCTTCTGGGTTCCGTTTCCGCCCAGAATCACCAGGCAGTCCAGACGCAGCTTATGGTAGGTATGCTTCATGGCCTCTACCTTGTCCAGTCCGTTTTCATCCGGCACCCGCATCATTTTGAAGGGCTGGCGGGAGCTTCCCAGGATGGTTCCGCCCTTAGTCAGGATTCCCGAAAAATCTCTCGGGGTCAGCATCCGGTAATTTCCGTAAATCAGGCCCTTATAGCCTTCCTCAAAGCCGTAAAGCTCTACCTCATCCAGTGCGTTGCATACACCCTTTACGATTCCGCGCATGGTCGCGTTCAGTGCCTGGCAATCTCCACCGCTGGTCAGCATTCCGATTCTTTTCATATTGTATGCCTCCATATATTTAATTTGCGCGCCATGCATCTGTAGTGTGTGCTCCGATGCTGAGGGTGCATGGCAATACTTATGGTTAGTTTAGCATAGATTGGGGATTCTCACAAGGGGTTGAGACGGATCGCCCGAGCAGATTTTTATGCCAATTTTTAAGAGAAAAATCATATTTTCTTCCTGAAAATGCGTTATAATTAAATTATATTCTTTCGAAAAAGGGTGATAATTATGACTGAACTGACTACCTATTATCAAAATGTGAAACGCGCTGTGCGTCAGAATCTAACTTTGTACTTTGCGGCAATTATCGTGCTGATGATGCTTACGAGTGTGTTGCTGGGACCGCCGTTTTCGCGGACAGTGACGACAGCCGGATTTACTTATCGAGTCGACGGGTGGTTTTGGGAGAAAAACTGGCTGATGTATCTGATTATTCTGGTTTCCGGACTGCTGGCTGTGATCCGGGGCGGCGCTGCAGGGGTGAAAAATTTTAAGGCACTCCGGAATATTCTGTATATGGACTGTGACGCCAAGCGCCTCCTTCGTATCGCCGATGAAGGAACGCGATATGTCCCCTACGATATATACAAAAATCAGAAGCAGGCTCGGAATGTAGCCAGACGACAACGGCGCTTCTTTGAGCAGCTTTATGTAGAAGCGCTGCTAGCCTGCGGACAGGTGGACACAGCGGAGCTTTATATGAGAAATGGCTGGACATCCAAGCAAAACACTCTGGTATACCGCCAGCTTTCCCTGAACATCCAGGCTCATTACGCTTATCAGGATCAGGACGCCCAGCGCTACCGCAGTATTCTTACCCAGGGCGGACGACCGCTGAAGCAAAGCACAGTCCTCCTGGCCCGGCTGGACTGGCTGGAGGACCGACGGGAACAGGCCGTAAAACGGCTTCAGACCGCCCGGCCACGCGTCCCCTATGAGCAGGTCATGTTCGCCGGAATGCTCAGCACTTATCTGCGAGAGATCGGACGGGTCGAAGAGGCACGGGAATATGCGGATTATGTAATCGAGCACGGCGGAACGCTGGCTTTGCGGGAGACTGTTATGGAGGACTGGACTTGAAAATTTATGGGGAATATATCCTGACTTTTGCAGGTAACTAAATACAAAACACCAGTCAAACCCAGTAAATACAAGATTTGGCGGGTTTTCTAAAATCAATATCTATCATCTCTCCGATATTTTTTAGAACTTCATCATAATAATCAAATAGATAATAGTTTTGCTGAATCAGACTGCATTCAGCTTTTGACAGAGATTCCAATCAATGGAGCAATGCAATCACACAGGAACAGGCTGACTATCTTCGTGAGAAATACTTATAAGCAGCATGATTGACCGCCATGAATTGAGAAAACGGGTTCAAACCCAGCGTTGCCGGCTTGTACCCGTTTTCTTTTTTTACTGTTAGAACTCAGTATATACGATATGGTTTCTTATGACTTTTAAAGGACGCTATCTGGGAACATATCTCAGACAGGTAATCGTTCCGTCCGGATTCAGCGTATAGGTCTCCACCCAGGCATCGTCCATGGCGGCCGCATGTTTTTCCATGATGGCACTCATTCCGACGCCGTCCGGGAAATATTCTTTCATAATTGCAGCAGCCATATCCGCGTCAGCCGATGTTTCTCCGGATTCCTCAAAGATAAATTCCTCTGCTGTAACGGTTTTTCTGGAGTCTTCCACCGGTTTGGCTTTTTCATTTATATTTTCCGTCGTAAGGCTGTTGAGCCACCGGTCGCCCTCCGATAATATCCAAAGATATCCTCCGTTCGGTTCCGAATCATTGATGTCGGCAATAATTCCGGAAGCTTTTACAGAATCTGCTTTTGCAGTGTTTACCGGCAAGTCAAACAGGGCATTTACCCCCTGATAGGTCTCGCTCCTGAGTATTTCACCGGTATCCGTATCATAAATGTATGCCTGATTATTATACATATCGCCATCGGACACTCCCACATAAATGCCGCAGTCCGCAAAGTATTCCACATTGTCAGTCTCCACCAGCCGGTACTGAATCCCGTCTGAGACAATGCAGGTGACACCGCCGCTTAAGGTATAGGCATTATATTTTTCCGGGTTGAGGCCATGAATATAGGGGGATACAAAAAATTGTGTGCGCTCGAAGTCGTCGCTCTGCACATCCGGCATGGGCTTTCCGTCTGCGTAGGCGATAGCTACCGCAATATAGGTCCTGTCTCCATCCACATTGCCCTGATCATCCTTGGATAAATGTTCGGAGATTTCGTTGCCGGAGACCACACCCAGAAGTGTGATATCATAATCACTGCAGTGCTGTGTCTCATATTCTGAAAGCCAATTGCTCTGCTCAAAATGCGAAGCCAGCTGCTCGTCCGCATTGGCCATTGCCACGTCCCTGGCAGAGAGATAGTGCCAGGCAGCAAAGACAGTAACAGATGAGGCTATGAGAAGTGCTGCCACAGCCACTGCTGCCGGAAGGTGCCTCCGATTTTTTATCGTTCTTCTTGGAACAGTTTTATGAGTTACAGATGAACTTCTTATCTTTCTCTTCATTTTCAAATCGTCCTCCTTAATTTCAGGAATAAGGGCCTGCTTTAAAAGCTGCTCCAGTCTCTCATCGTTCATAACCGAGTGCCTCCAATCTGGCTTTTAATAAATTTTTCGCCTTTCTGAGCCTTGTTTTTACCGTCCCCTCCGGAATGTGCAGAATTTCCGCTATTTCGGAGATCCGCATATCGGCAGAATAAAACAGGTAAACGGGCAGCTTATATTTCTCAGGCAAAGCGGCAACAACACCTCGTACCGTCTCCAGTTCATTTTGCTGCAAAAGCTCCTGCTCCGGGGAAATGACACTGGCCTGAGCCGGACACTGCCAGCCGGTATCTTCCAGCGCCTCCACACTTTCCATAGGAAGTATGTGGTTTCTGGCGGCGTATTTTCTTCTGCTGTTTTTCCAGAGAAACAAGGCTGTGGATAAGGCATAACTTTTCGTGTGCGGGCCAAGCAGTAATGTCTGCTTTTTTTCAGTCAGCTTCAGCATGGTATCCTGATACAGATCGTCTCCTGCCTCGCTTCCGCCGGCAGTCATCCGGCAAAAGCGCAGAATATCACAGCCATATGTAAGGATAAACTGCTCGATTTCATGATCATTCATAAATGGTTATCCTTTTACCTTTCTTCTTTAAGTCGACTTATAAGAATTTTATCTTACACTTATAGAATGTAGTGAAGCACCAAAATGGTTTTCTTTTATATAAATCAGATCCTCTGTACCATAACACAGGCAGGCGATTTTGAAATCCCGCTCTTGAAATGCATCGGAAAATATATTATACTATTAGTCGCTGGTTCTCAGCAATGGAGGAGTACCCAAGTGGCTGAAGGGTCTGGCTTCGAACACCAGTAGGTCGGTAGCACCGGCGCGAGGGTTCAAATCCCTCCTCCTCCGTTTCTTTATAGCAAAAAGCAAGACAGGACGTATCCTGAATTTCCATGATACAGTTCTGTCTTGCTTTTTATTTTTTACTGTTTTTCCGTAATCTCGTCTATGTAAAAACCGCCGCCGCTTTTCTTATTTTAATCTATCCAGCAGCTCCTGCACCGTCTGGTTGTATACCGGATGCCGCACCCAGGGTGCGATCTGTGCCAACGGAATCAGCACGAAATCCCGCTTGTGCATCTCGATATGGGGAATATGAAGCTCCTCATCGTCAAGAATCAGGTCGTCGTACAGAAGGATGTCCAGATCCAGCGTCCGGGGACCCCAGTGGATCACGCGGACCCGGTTGGCCTCCTGCTCCAGCTCATGGAGCCGGTCGAGGAGCTCGTGGGGCGGCAGAATGGTTCGGATCTTCATGACGCTGTTCAGGAATTCGTCCTGATCGGTGTAGCCGTAGGGCTCGGTGGCCAGGTAATCGGCCACTGTCTCTACGATACAGCCTTTCGTGAGCTGCAGTCCAAGCACGCTCATGTCCAGATAAGCTTTTTTGTCGCCCATGTTAGATCCCATAGCGATGTAGGCGGTGTGCCAGCCCCGCTCGATGGAGACAGACACGGTCTCCAGGGGCAGTCCCACCGGAGCCCAAGGCTTTTTAATCTCCAGCTCCACCTTTTCCAAATGGGGGATGTTCAGAAGCATAGCCTCTGCTAACTGCTCCACCACCGTTTCCAATAGCTTCCAGGTGTGCTCCCGAACAAATTTTGTGATAAACTGGCTGACCTCGCCGTAATGAATGGAGGCAGTCAAGTCGTCCGTCTTCCCCGCCTGGCGGGTGGATGTATAGAGGGTCGCGGAAATGACAAATTTCTGTCCCAGCTTATTTTCCTCCGGAAACACGCCGTGATTGGCAAATATTTCCAGGTTTTTGATCTGTATTTTATCCATTTAGTTCTCTCCTGCTCTCAGAATCGCCTCAGTCATCCGGATCGTGCGCTGATTTTCTTTGATGTCGTGAACCCGGACAAAGGCGTACTTTTTCATCACAGCCATCACGGTCGTCACCAGGGTTCCCTCTACTCTCTGATCCGCCGGCAGATCCAGGGTCAGACCGATAACGGATTTACGGGATGTGCCAAGCAGCATGGGATATCCCAGCTCATGGAACCGCTCCATATGTAAAATGGTTTCCAGATTCTGCTCGTAATTTTTTCCAAAGCCTACGCCCGGATCAAGGATAATCTTATCGTCAGCGATACCCGCCTCCTTCGCCAGCTTTACGCACTCTGCGGTTTCCCGCAGCATATCCGGGTAGAAATCCTGGTACTCGGTGTTGTTCTTATTGTGCATCAGACAGCAGGCCACTCCGGTGCGGGCGATGAGTCCGGCCATCTCCGGGTCGTATTTCAGGCCCCAGATATCGTTGACCAGATCGGCGCCTGCCTCGATGGCTGCGGCTGCCACCTTTGCCTTGTAGGTATCGATGGACACGGGGACATCGAAGCGGGCTTTCATTGCTTCGATGACCGGAGCTACCCGTTGGATTTCCTCGTCCTCGGTAATCTGCTGGTGTCCGGGACGGGTGGATTCGCCGCCGATATCCAGAATGGCGGTGCCTTCGCGGATCATATCCTCCGCATGGGCCAGCGCTGCGTCCATGTGGTTCCATTTGCCGCCGTCAGAGAAGGAATCCGGGGTTACATTCAGAATTCCCATGATATAGGTTTTATTTTTTACGTTGAATTCTTTGCTTCCGATTTTCATAAATTTTCACTGTAGCTGTTCTGCGCCCTCCGCAATAAATACTTCCGGCTTTATGAAACAATTACTCTCCTTTCCGGTCTATAATCGAATTTCTAAATTTTTCTTCTCCTCCGGCCAGTTGCAGTCTGCCTGGGCCGGACATAGAAAACAGTTCCGCGACAGCTTGTCCGCCCGGTAGAACAATCCCGGCAGGTCGGCCTTGTCGCTTTTGGTCCGGTGGCTTCCGATGAGCTTCAGCACTTCAGCGCTCTCGCCTTCCGAAAAACCACAGTCCTGCAAAATGGGCCCGGCCAACATGATGCCTGCTTCGTCGTGGGGCGTCCCATTTTCATACTGGAGATATCTGCCCATATCGTGCAGGAGCCCTGCTGCGTAGATAACTTCCCGATCGGCGGCCACCCCATTTTCTAGGGCAAGCAGATACGTCAGGCGGGCCACAGCAAGAAAATGCTCCGGCGTATGGCGGCAAAATTCCCGCTCTGCCTCGTAGGCCGTCAGCTTTCCCAGGGCATTCTGATAGACCGGGTGGTTCCAGATTCGGTTTACGCGCTCCATGCCGCCCATTACTGGCGCACCATATTCAGGAAACGATTCTGAAGTTCAAAATTGTTCTCAAAGCAGCCGGTGGTCACCATGGTGACCGTCTTGCTGCCGGGCTTTTTGATGCCGCGCATGGTCATACACATGTGCTCAGCCTCCAGCATAACGATAACACCCTGGGGATCTAGGCTTTCCTCCAGCGCGTCCGCGATCTGGGACGTGAGCTTTTCCTGAATCTGGGGTCTTCTGGCAAATACATCTACGGTACGGGCCAGCTTGCTTAAGCCTACTACCTTACCGTTCGGTATATACCCGATATGCGCTTTTCCGTAAAAGGGGAGTAAATGATGTTCGCACACGGAATAGAAGGTGATATCCTTCTCTACTACGATGTCGTTCCGCTCGACTGTGAATTGTTTTTTCAGATGCACCGACGCATCCTCGTACAGGCCGCCGTAGATCTCAGCGCACATACGCGCAATCCGATCCGGTGTCTCCAATAAACCTTCTCTTGTTACGTCCTCGCCGATTCCCTCCAGCATAAGCTGGACTCCGGCCTTGATTTTCTCATAATCCATCATAAAAACAGCACCTCCAGGCTGTGACAGAACATATGACGAAAATATCCCTTCACAATATGAGACGCTGTTTATGAATCTTATATTGCTGCAACGGGTGCGGTCTCCATACCGTAAGACGAACTTTTCGTTTCGGCGGCAACTCCCCATCCGCTGAACACTTGACGCATGAAAACCTATTTTGCATATTATTCTATTGTTGTAAATTGTTACCAAAGGGCATTATATCATATACCGTCAGGTCTGTATATAGATTTATACATTGTATACAGGAATTTACCAAATTTTTACCCAGATTACCTATTTAAAATATGACTACGTAACTCCTGAGAAATTCTTAGTAGTACATAAATTTATAGCAATCAAACTGTTACATAAAATTACCGCCAGTCCTCTTTATGACTGGCGGTACCTAATGACTCATGCTTCTGTATACACGCTCTCGATAGCCGTCCGCAAATGCTCATAGCATTTCTGCAGATCGCTCTTTCCCTGTTCATCCAGCGGCAGCTCCAGTACCCGATCGATGCCGTTCTTGGAAATGACACAGGGCAGGCTCATGGCTGCTCCGGTGAGGCCGTACTGGCCCGACAGCACCGTGGAGACGGGCACCACGGATTTCTCGTTGCGGACGATGCTGCCGATCAGACGGCAGGCGCTTAAGGCCACGCCGGAGCTGGTGTAGCCCTTCAGCTCCACGATGTCCAGACCGATGACCTTGGTGTCGTGGAGCAGCTTTTCTTTGTCGAGTTTTTCCTTTAATTCAAACTGTTTCTCAAATTCTGAAAATGGCACGCCCACGATATTCACGGTATTCCAGGGGATAAAGGAGGTGGAGCCGTGCTCGCCCAGCACGAAACCGGTCACATTCTTGGCGTCCACGCCGCAGAGGTCGCCCAGCATCTTATTGAAGCGTGCGGTGTCAAGCAAAGTGCCGGTGCCGAAGATCTTATTGGCCGGGTAGTTGAATTTCTTCTGGGCAATGTAGGTCAGGATGTCCAGCGGATTGGACACCACGATGATGATGGCCTCCCGGGTATAGCGGGTGATCTGCTCCATAATATCGTTCATGACGTTAACATTTTTCTCAAGCAGCACCATACGGTCACGGGAATTACCCGGCTGGATGCTGGGACCTGCAGTCACCACGATGATCTGGGCGTCCGCGCACTCCTCGTAGCCGCCCACATGGATATTCGCATTGGCGCTGTAGGCGAACGCCGTGGTGTGGCTGGCGTCCAGCACCTCGCCCAGGGCCTTTTTCTGGTTGCGGTTCACCACCACGATCTCATCCAGGATATTCATCCGCAGAACCGAATTCAAAATCGCGCTTCCCACCTTACCGGCGCCGATGATTACCATTTTTCCATATGAAATTGCCATAGCTGCGTCCTCCTTCTACTCACAAATTGCCGACTTTCAGCCCGGCAACTGCTTTGTCGCATCTTTCTTTATTTTATAGCCTTTTGTTTGTAGCCTTTCAATTACGATTAGTTTACTGCAATGTGAGGGTACCGTCAATCCATGTTTTTTTAATAAAAAAGAGACCCGGAAGGCTCCGAGTCTCTCTATTCTAATTTTGGGCATAAAAATAAGCGGGTGATGGGAATCGAACCCACGTATCCAGCTTGGAAGGCTGGTGTTCTACCATTGAACTACACCCGCAAACGCTATGAAAATATTTACATAGAAACACCATGGTCACTAAGTTCGAGAATAGCTCACCAAGTGCTCAATGCATGCCCAGAACCGGAATCGAACCAGTGACACGAGGATTTTCAGTCCTCTGCTCTACCAACTGAGCTATCTGGGCAAATTGCTTTCACATAACTTTCATGTGTCACAACAGTGATATTCTACATGATAGAATTATGTTTGTCAAGCAATTTTTTACTTTAAATGGCATTTTTAGAGCGGTTTGTTATATTCGCGGGTCTTTGACACTTGTTTTTTTATTCATCTTTAAAAAACCCTTTGTTTAAGCCATTTGTGGCTTATTTTTTTGTCAAATTTTACGATTTTATCTGCACTTGTCTGTAATTGTGTGTTATAATAAGGAGAAGGAGGAATGCATTATGTACGTAAACATTACCGGTAGTAAAAACAATAAAGATGTTTATATTTACCAATCTTTCAGGAAGGCAAACGGCAAACCCTCTTCCCGTATCTATAAGAAACTGGGGAAATATAATGAACTTTTACAAAAGTTCTCCGGCAATGAAGAAAAAATGATGGAGTGGGCAAGAGCTGAAGCTGCAAAGGAAACCACTCTCTACAACCAGCAAAAAGAACAGATATCGGTTACGTTCTCTCAAGTAGCCCGTATCCCTTTGGAGGAGGAACGCTTATTTAATGTCGGATATCTTTTTTTGCAGCAGCTGTGCTCTGAACTGCGTTTTGACAACATCTGCAGAAACATTCGCAACCGTCATAGGTTCACGTATGACATTCATGCAATCCTCACCGATCTGATCTATGCACGAATACTTGCCCCTTCCAGCAAGATGAGCAGTTATTCATTCTGTCATTCTCTTTTGGAGCCACCTAAGTATTCATTGCAGAATGTTTACCGCGCTCTTTCTGTTATGGCAGAAGAGTCAGATTACATTCAGGAAGAACTTTATCGGAATTCTAACTTTGTGCATCACCGTAACACAAAAATCTTGTATTACGACTGTACGAATTATTATTTCGAGATTGAGGAAGAAAGCGGAGATAAAAAGTATGGTAAAAACAAAGAACACCGGCCCAATCCCATCGTCACTATGGGGCTTTTTATGGATGCCGACGGTATTCCTCTTGCTTTTGATATCTTCCCCGGCAATCAGAATGAACAACTCACACTGAAGCCATTAGAAACAAAGGTAATAAAGGATTTCGATTGCAGCGAATTCATCTTCTGCTCTGATGCCGGTTTGGGCAGTGTAAAGAATCGTTTTCTTAACAGCTTTGGCAACCGTTCTTATGTGATCACGTACTCCCTGAAGAAAATGAAACAGGAAGATCGTGAGATTGCTCTGAACCCTACTCAATTCAGGCTCCCCGGTTCCAACAAGATGATCGATCTCAGGACACTGGATGAAACAGACCCTGAAGTATTTCATACCATCTATTACAAGGAAGTCCCTCTTGTGACCGGAAGTATGAATGAGACGATCATCGTAACATATTCACCGAAATACAAGGCCTATCAGCAGAAGATTCGGGGACGCCAGGTAGAGCGCGCAATGAAGATGATACAGGGACCCGGAAAATGCAGACGTGGGAAGAACCAGAACGATCCGGCACGATTCATCCATAAAACTTCTGTCACACCCGATGGCGAGATTGCCGATCAAGCGTTGTATGCCCTGGATGAAGAACGCATCCGGGAAGAAGCCATGTATGACGGGTTCTATGCTGTCGTAACCAACCTGGAAGATGATCCTTCTGAGATCATCAAAATCAACAAACGACGCTGGGAGATTGAAGAGAATTTTCGGATCATGAAATCAGATTTTGAAGCCAGACCTGTTTATGTGCAGAGAGATGATCGTATCAAAGCACATTTTCTAACCTGCTACATCAGCCTTTTAGTATATAGATTACTGGAGAAGAAGCTTGGAGAGGAATTTACCTGCAATCAGATCCTGGAAACTCTACGTGAAATGAATATGACACTGTTGAGCAAGGATAACGGGTATATACCGGCTTATAAACGGACAAAACTGACAGATGCTCTTCACAATACATTTAAATTTAGAACAGACTTCGAATTCATAACCAAAAGTTCCATGCGGAGCATTATATCAAACACAAAAAAGGCAGCTCACTCCAAAGAAAAAATATAGTACATATCGATGCAAACGCCGAAACAGCCATAAAGCCTGCATTTTTAGGCTTTATGGCTGTTTATTCTTCTTCAAAGTGTCAAAGACGGGATTTTATGAAAAAGAAAGCAATTTCTCCTTGAAATTTTTATGTTTTGACTAATTTTGCCTTCAAATCCACGCAAAATCGACTGTTTTTTGTGTAATTTTACCACAAAAAACAGACTTTACCTATTCAGCTTCTCTGCCTATCAATCTTGAAGGGTTAAACTATATGAGAGAACCATGTCCAAATCTCCTTCCGCACTGATAAGTTTAAAATACATCAGTTTGAACGTTTACATAAACTTTGAGATACTCCTGAAATAAGGGCTGTCAACAAACCTATTCTTCATTATGACTTATGTATTCATACAAAAATACAATTTCTCCATCAGGCAATTGAATTTTATAATGCTGCTGAATTTCACGAAAAGCACTGTTTACATAAGACACAAACTGTTTTTCTTTTCGTATAAATTCCTTTTCACCTGGCCGGGCTTCAATAACTGCCTTGGTCACTAAACGTTCTACCAGACAGCAAATATGCACATATAGGCCTATGATGGTTTTATTGTTCAGATCACATTCCAGCAATGCCTGCAATCTTTTTATTGCATTAACGACAAAACTCAGGAGTGTGTCTGCATTTAAAATAGTAAGACTTTCTACAACATTTTGAAGCGAAAAATTCTCTACAATTTTTTCTTCCAAAAAATCAATTTCTTTCTTTGTTAAATAAGGGACAAATATTTTTTCCAGATAAGCCGTCCCTTTATTAGTAACCAGATCGTCCAGGGATATAAATGGAACATCTTTAAAGCCTGGATCCAGCGTACCAACCACACACACTATATGATATTTAGAAAACACCTGAGCGATTTCCTGATTTTTCAACAGTTCATAGTAATCATACAAGACTAAATTTATATGCCGTTTTTCGAAAAAGCCATGCTGAAACAGCTTCATAATACGTTCTGCAGCTTCATTTCCCAGCTCGCTTGTAAATAAAATAGTAGGAATCTTTCTCTCGGTGCTGATAATTTTACAAGAAGAATGTACTTCTTTGCAAACCTCCTCCAAATATTTATCCATAGGCTGGCGCTGCAAAATTCTACTTCCCACCTCAAGAACAAGCTGCGTGGAAATATGATTGATAATTCCTATTTTAATGTTAGGAATATCCTCCAGTTCTTTCCCGATTTCTTCCAGCGAACCCATATCTACCAAAAGTAAAATATTTCTGTATCCTGCATGTCCTAAAATATACTTCTTTAATTTCAAAGCAATTTCCGACACCTTTGTATCTAAAGGCATATCAATTGCATTAAATATATTAAAGTGAAGCAGCTGATTACATGTATCTGCAATGCTGCCGGCCGTAGAATATCCGTGACTGATAATAATTCCCAGAGTATCATTCAGCTCCAGCTTGCGATTATATGCTTTAATATTCAGAATTAAAAAAATTTCGCTGATTTGATTTAACTGTAAATCAAGATTTCCTTTTATTGCACTTGAAACTTCAGCAGCCACTGCTGTCTCCTGAGGCAATTTACTGTGCAGCCATTCCAGACAGTGATTTAAATCCTCAAGCCGTCTTTTTTCCCACAGTTCAAGAGACGCGTAAAACTGTGTAATCGTATAGATGCTTCTGGAAAGAACAAAACCGCAGTTTGCAGGTATCACCACTGCATATTTGTCCGTTATTTCCTCAAAAACAGAAGACAGTACTTTTATAATTGCTTTGACTTTCACATCACTGTAACACCGCTCAAAAACAATATAGTCATAGTAGGCATAAATATGTTCCATACCTGCTTCCAAAAACTTCTCAAAACTGATTTCGTTTTCTGCATATTTCAAAAATGTATTAAGCAGATCATCAAATAAAGAAGTCATTCGATCCATAGATACATCTCTTTGAAAATCCGCCAGGTAAATCAAAGGTTCCTTGCCATCCTCCACTTCCACGCTTGCTTTTATATCAGACAAAAGAGTAGCCGGCAGGTGATAGGACATGATCTGAAGCTTTACGTCGTCTGTGCTGTTCAGATATGCTGCCGCACAGGACATACGGATAACATTTTCCAATTCGCCAACGTTTTCCTTATAAACGTAATTTAAAAGAATATTCAGCACCTGCCTGCTGAAATAAACTTCTCTTCCTATTCGTTTTGCTTCTTTTTTCAGGAAAAAAATGATCAGTTCTTCTTTTTCATTTAAAGAGCGTTCCTCCAAATCCGGCATCTGAGTTACGAATGGAATTCTGCGCAGCAAGGTCTTTAAAAGCGCTTCCTCTGGCTTTTTGGTGGTTGCAAAAATCAGCCTGGCAGAAGAAGCTCTCCACCGATCCTTCTCGCCAATACGCTGAAATCTTCCATTATCCATGTAGATAAACAGACGTTCCTGAAAATCAGGAGCCAGATTATGCACTTCATCAAAAAAAAGAATACTGCCGTCTGCCATCTCAAGCATTCCTTTTCTTTCCTCGCCGTCTTGGTTTTCTCCGAATACGAGCCTGCCAAGCTTATCTGAATCATTCTTAAATTCCGAACAGTTTATTACATAAAAATTACTAGCTGCATCAATCAACTTGTTGTTCACAGCATATTCATAGGTCAGCCGTGCGAAATAAGACTTTCCTGTCCCTGTAGAACCAACAATCAGAATTGGAAGTCCAAAGGGCGGATACCTTACAGCCGCTTTACATTGTTCCACACTATAGCTTAAACTCAGCTGATTTCCTATTGCTTTGCCAAAATCCTTCTGACAGTAATCTGAACGCAGCAGCATCTCCATTAATTCATCTATAGAATAAAAGAGACTTTTTGTAACTTTAACATCATATAAACGCTCCAGGCTTTTTCTGTGCATAAAATAGACAGGTCTTGAATTAATTTTAATCAAGATCCCTTCCTTTACCAGTTCATTCAAATATTGACTCACTAAATTACGGCTTATGTTTTTCTCCCTGCTGATATAATTGGCCGAATATCTATGAAGCGCCTCCGTCTGAAAGTCCATAGTGCACTGCTCGATATAATCTAACAATTCTTTTTTCGTTTGAACATACATGCCACATCCCTCTTCTTAAAACACAGTATAGCACCAAAGCAGAAAATAAGAAATCCTTTTCCGCTTTGATGCTATCTCCCCATTTATATCTGGTAACATTCCTCAGGGAAACAAATGCCTGCTTTTTCACGTATTTGTTCCATGACCGCAATCACTTTTCTGGTACACTCTCGAAAGCTTTGATAAAACTCTTTCCCTGAATCAAAATCTGTAATTAAATCCAACATTTTCTTTGCCTCATACTTCATAGCAAGCTCTGAATCATCCCAGCATACAATATCCTCCCGGCGTCCGTCTGAATAAAGAATATATACGTTTCCTATATGCTCCATATTTTCGATATGCAGTACGCCTTCACTTCCGTGAATCGTGGTGTCATGACCAGAAGTACTTCCCTTAGACCAGCAAATATTTATATGGCAATCTTTATAATCAAATAACGCTGTTCCAGCCAAATCTGCACCTGTTGACATAAACACTGCCTGCGCGTCAATCTTTTGCGGAACGCCGAATAAATATATAGCAGGATATACACTATAGATTCCCATATCCATCAAGCCCCCGGCTGCCAGTGCAGGATTAAAAATGTTAGGCTTTTCTCCCTGTAAGAATGCCGGATACTTTGAAGAGAACCTGCAGAAATCAAATTTCGCCATATGAATGTTTCCAAGCTTTTTTATTGCATCGCAAATCTGCTGCATTTGCGGCATATATAACGTCTTCATTGCTTCCAGAAAGACAACATGGTTCTCATCTGCAATTTGATAAAGTCTTTCAAGCTGTTCCGAAGTAACAACTGAGGTTTTTTCACATAAGACATGCTTCCCATATTCCAAGAGCTTTTTCGAAGTAGGATAATGCAGAGCATTGGGATTTGCAATATATACAAAATCCACATCCGACCTTCCCAGTTCGTCCAAATCTGTATAAATTTTTTTCACCTGATGCTTTGCGGCAAAGCTTTCAGCTTCCTCCTTCCGAAAGGAATATACTGCCTCATGCACCAAATCCGGCATCCAGGCCCTGGCTGCTTCAATAAAATTGTCTACAATCCAACCTGCGCCTACCGTCGCAAATTTTACCATTTATAAATTCTCCTTTTCCTCATTTCTTTAACCAGCGTTCCAGTTTATCACCCTGTAAAAAGCTTTGTATAATATGATAAACGGAATTTTCCGCGTTGCTTCCCGCCAAATAATGAGATACTCTTTTCACTTCTTCCACACCGTTTTTCATCGCAAAGCTGTATTCTGCAGCTCTCATCATTTCAATGTCATTATAATAATCTCCAAATACCATTGTTTCTTCTGCGGTAATACCGCATAAGCTTTGGATTTTAGAAAGCCCGGCTCCTTTGCTTGTTCCCGTTTTCAGAATATCCATACAGTCTGGCGAGGGTTTAATTGCAGCTGCACGACCCTTTATATGCTTTTTTATCTGCTCGATTTCAAAAGGATATGTATGCTCTTTCCCGTATATTCGGAACCTGAGTATCTGCTCCCTTTTCACAACCTCGCTCAAATCATCCTCTATATGCACGTAAAGGCTTGCAGGAGGCCAGTCAAAAAATTCTATTCCCCTTGCATCTACATAGCTGCAGTCCAAGGTATCTACAACAGGATATACCTTCTGACATTCTTTCAGTAATTCCAGGGTTTCCAAGCTGATGGCCTCCGGCACCGAAGACACCTGATTCCAGCAGCCATTCATAAAATAACAGGTTCCATTCTGTGCCACAAAAAAAATTTCTTCCAGTACTTCAGAAAAAATTCTGCATAAATCTTTCGGGTCTCTGCCGCTGGCTATAACAAATGCTATGTTTCTCCTGCGGCAGTCCCGAATCATTGAAAATATCCCGCTGTACAGGCTGGAATCAGGAAACAATAGGGTCCCGTCCAAATCTGCTGCAATTAAACGTATCACTTTAATATTCCTCTGGATCCCCAGTTTTCAAATTCCAGGAAGCAAAGGTATGCTTCATCGTTTTCAATTCCGGCCTGTTGTTTTAAAAGTTCAAAGACTGCTTCTGTAACCTCAGACTTTATCTGTAAATCAATCCGTCCCTTTACACGCACCTCAACAAAAGCTGCAGATTCACATTTTTTCCCTCTGAAATAAATATCATGCTGATCCCCGATATCCACCATTAGCATTCGTTCTTCTTTTTCCGGAATTATTGTAATAATCCTCCCCAGCCCGCATTTCAGATTTTCCTTCTGAGCATTTGTCAGCCTCTGTGCTGTATGAATTGTAATCAATGGCATTTTTCTTCTCCCCGCTTACTCCATATTTGCATGATTATAGTGCATGATATCTCCTGGAATTCCGGCCTGCTGGCGGATAGATGCCACCAGGCAATCATATAGAGGCACTACAATATGATCAAATGTATAGCCATTATACATTTCATGCTCTTTAACAACCTCCGGATCCATTTCTGCAGTAATTTCAATCAAAATATCCGCAGCTTCACCCAGCGGAGAGTCCTTATGAGCAGTAAAGGCTATAATGGTAGCGCCTTCTTTTTTCGCCTGCTGCACAAAAATATTGGTAACTCGTGTAGTCCCGCTCCAGGATGCGCAAATCAAAACATCGCCCTTCCGGATACTTGGTGTAGCAATTTCACCTACAGCATAAGACAGCTTTCCAATCTGCATCAGATTCATACCAAGCGCCTTTAAAAACAACAATGTCCTGCCAGCTCCTGCTACAAATACCCGTTTTGACGCTATGATTGCATCAATCGCCTTTTGAATTTGCGTCTCATCAATACTTTCCGCCCCGCGGACAGCTGCCTGAAGCGCTGCTGTTCTAAGTTCTCTGCTATTCATTTTTACTTCCTCCTTTTTAACCCATAATCCCAAGCGCCACACATGCAATACATAACAAAATAATAAGAACCAATAAAACGACAATATTAATCCCCTTTTTCATCAGCCAATAACAGAGCCATGTAAATCCTAACGGGGCTAAGCCCGGCATAATTCCGTCTGTAATAGCCTGTAAGGTTGTTGCGCTCTCACCTGTTCCAATCGGAAGAATCAGCGATGTATAAACCATAGAATAATTCATTCCTCCGATTGCCATCATTCCTAAAATTCCTGCTGCCGTCATGACGATTTCCATGATTCCAGAGTTCTGAATCTTGGTTAAAAAGTCCACGCCCAGACGGTATCCCAGTCTTGCTGATAAAAAACGGCTTAATACATTCGGAATATTAAAAATCAGGGCATATAGAAACGCTCCTACAACATTTCCCTGGGAAAGCAGACTGACACCGATTCCGATTGCAATAACACGGAGCGTTCCCAGAAAAATAGAATCGCCAATTCCTGCTAATGGTCCCATTAAGGCTGTTTTAATTGCACTGATTGTTCCTGTATCAAAACCTTCCGTTTTTGCATTCTGTTCTTCCATAGAGGCTGCAACGCCGCCTACAAAAGGTGCGAACATAGCCGTAATATTGAAAAATTCCAGATTTCTTTTCAGCGCTTCCTTATATTTTTCCGGTTGTCCCTTGTATATTTTTTTCAGGACGCCTCCTATCATTGTGCTGTATCCCATATTACCGCCGCGCTCGTAATGCCAACAGTAATCATAGGTCATAGATCTCCAAGCCATGCGGTCCAAATCCTTTTTTGTCAACATACCCTTTGTTTTATTTTCTTCTTTAGAAGTCATCATCTGCTACCTCCTCTACCGCATTTTCTGAGAAAAGAGTTTTTAAATCAAATTTTGTAATAATAAGAATAATTCCTAAGAGTGCAATACCTAAAACGGGCACTCCCAAATATGCCGCCAGTAAATACCCAAGAAAATAATAGGGAACAACCTTTTCATTCATCATAATTTTAATCAGCATTGCAATACCAAGTGCAGGAAGAAGACCGCCGGCAACTGTCATTCCCTGAGTTATAACCTCTGGAATCTTGTCCAACAGCAGCATAGCCCTATCGCTTCCCAAGGCAAATGCAAAATATACAATGGCAGCCTTTACAAGACTTCGCAGCCCGCCGCAGATAAACAGAACTGAGGATACTCCTCTTCCATTTCCCTCCAATGCAAATTTATCAGCCAACCGAACTACTAAGCTTACAGCTGAAAGCAAGGCATTGACAACCATCTGAGAAAACAGAGCAATGGGAAGCGAAATAGTAAGGGCCATTTCACTTGTAGATGCAAGACTAATTGCAAATGCTGTTCCCAGCACGCCGCCAACCAGCGAATCCGGAGGACAGTATGCTCCAACAGGAACAGCGCCTGCATAAAACAGTTCCAGGGACGCACCAATGATACACCCGGTCTGCAAATCCCCCATAATAAGCCCCACTATCGGCCCCATAATAATGGGACGATCCAGATATGATGTAAACATATGTGTTACATCAGAAAAAAAAGTTGCGATTGCTAATAATAGCGCTGTCATTTTTACTACCTCCCTTTATTTTTTATAACACAATTTTTTTATCACTTGAATTGTGTCTAACCTCAACTTCTAATCCCTTTTTCTTCATATTTTCAATTAGAAGCTTATCGTCTTTTGTTAAGCGAACTGCATACCCTATTGTTTCCGAATTTGGAATCGGCGGAGTATTTCCGATATTCAAGCTTTTAAAACATTCACACTTTTCTGCAAGATAAGCCGCATCTTTTACGGTTTCCACAATTACCATAAGTTTGTACTTATCTGTAACGCCGCTGTTTAAAGCCTCGACAGAATCATTTAAACTCTTAATAACAAGTTTTACTCCTGTGGGTTTGCTTAACTTTACAACGCTCTTTCTCACCTCATCCCGAATCAGAGAATCGCTGGCCAGCAGAATACAATCTGCTCCCACCATATTGGCCCAGCCAAATGCAATCTGTCCATGAAGAAGCCTGAAATCCACTCGAAATAATTTAATCATCTGCTACACCTCTTTAAAATTCTTCCTCTTCTCCCTTTACCTGTAATAAATCCGTACAAAACTTCAAATTATTCTGCGCGGACGCTATTGCCAGACGAATCATATCTCTGCTTTCCATATTCTGATTAGAATAAAGCTCCAGAAGCAGCGGTAAATTCATTCCGGTCACCAGATAAACTCCCGGTTCATTCAAATATTTCATAAATTCATTATTTACACTTCCGCCGAATACATCTGTGACAACGATCAAATCCTCTTTCCTGTTCCGCTCGCAAATAATTTTTTTAACTGTATGCTCCAGGGTCTCTTCGTTTTCTTTTGTATATGCACATAAGACAGTAATATTAGGAGCGTCCCCCAAAATCATTTGAAATGAACCTAAAATTCCTTCTGCAAATTTCCCGTGCGATGCTAACAAAAACTGCTTCATTTTACTCCCCTCCTTTCATCTGGTGTTTTATGAATCCAAGTATACCTATTTTTTTTTCGTTTTAAAATAGCCTTTTAAACAATTCGCCACTGTCAATTCAATTAAGACATTGGAAATGTTTTTTAAGGATTAGATATAGCATCTGTCGACATTCCAGCGACAATATTCACAATTCTTTGCACAAAAAAAGATTCTGTCCAAAGGCAAAATCTTTTTTATTTCACTTACGCATTCTCCGTCATCACCGTATCAAACCGGTACGCCGATTGACGATGACGCGGAAAAGATCGAAATCAGGCCGCCGGAGACGAATATACCCTTGTCAATTATAGGATTATGTTTGTCAAGCAATTTTTTACTTTAAATGGCATTTTTAGAGCGGTTTGTTATATTCGCTGTCCCGCGGCACCTTATCAATAAATTCGAATGGATGCTTCTCTCCCTCGAAGACCAGCCTGCCCTTCCGGTAAGCCAGCGGCGTGCTCATAGGGACCTTCTCCCAGGCCGGGTCGTCGGTCAGGGGCTTGGTGGCTACCACCAGGGTGTCGCCTTTCTGCAGGCGGAACAGGGTCTCATAGAAGTTCGTGTGAGCGTAGAACAGGTCGCCGTCGTAAATCAGCAGGTTAACCTTATTCTCCGGCGTAATATCGCGAATCACTTGATTGACCGTCTCAAAGCGCTCCTTATCCGTCAGCGCCCCGCCCTTTTTCGCGATGGCCGCGTCCACCTGGTCAATCAGGTAGTACAGGATCCGCTCGCTGTCAGTACCGCCGTGCTGCTTCCCGATGTAGGCGTCCACCCGGGCGCTCTCAAAAATGGTGCCGTTGTGAATCAGCGTCCACAGCCGTCCGGAGGTGTCCCGTCTCTTGAAGGGATGGCAGTTCTTATATTCCAGTCCGCCCTTGGAGGCCTTGCGGATATGGGCCAGAACCACGTCCTCGACGATCTCATCGCTGAGACGATGCTTCAGATAGACGCTTTCCGCAGAGGAAATGGGTTCCTTCTCAATGGACGCGGAATTGCCGTCAAAGAGGGCCAGTCCCCAGCCGTCCGGATTGGTCTCTCCGTGGCTGAAGAAGGTTCCCAGAAGCTCGTTACATTTTACTTTTTCGGCACTGTTCAGGCCAAATAATTCACACATGTGTAGTTCCTCTCTTCCCTTTTTCTGTCCGTAACCGAAGCCTTAATGGGCCTTCACTGAATTCAGGAAATCCTGAGCCCGCCTGGTCTGCGGATGCCCGAAGAAGTCCTCCGGTGCGCCCTCCTCGATGATGCTGCCGCCGTCCATGAAGATGACCCGGTCGGCCACCTTTCTCGCGAAATTCATCTCATGGGTGACGATCACCATGGTCATGCCTTCCTTCGCAAGCTCTGTCATGACGTCCAGTACCTCGCCGATCATCTCCGGATCTAGGGCGCTGGTGGGCTCGTCAAAAAGAATCGCCTTGGGATGCATAGCCAGAGCGCGGGCAATGGCCACACGCTGCTGCTGGCCGCCGGAAAGCTGAGCCGGTACTTTTGCAGCCTGATTGTCTACGCCGACCCGTTTCAGAAGCTCCATGGCTTCCTCCCGGGCCTCTTTCTTCGGCTTATGCAGTACATCTATCGGCGCGATGGTCACATTGTCCAGAATGGTCTTGTGGGCAAACAGGTTGAAGGACTGAAATACCATGCCGATCTGGGAGCGAAGCTCAGCCAGCTTACGTCCTTCCTCCGGAACCTTCGTTCCGTCGATGCGGATTTCTCCGGAGTCAATGGTCTCCAGGCGGTTGATGGTCCGGCACAGGGTCGATTTACCGGAACCGGAGGGGCCGATGACTACGACGACCTCGCCCTTTTTCACGGATAAATTGATATCCTTTAATACGTGCAGCTCTCCGAAATGTTTATCTACATGCCGCAGTTCGATAACCGGCACTTTATTTACTGTAGTTCTGTTCTCTTCCATAACTTATCTGCTCCTCACGGGTTCTGTCTTGTTTCCTCTTCCGGCAATGGCCACAGAAATCTTATTTAATATATAATTGATCAAAATGTAGATAATTGCAACCACCAGATAAACCGAAAGCAGCGCGTCGTAATTGCTGATCAGTACCTTTGCGTTCTGCATCAGGTCCGCGTAGTTTACCACATAAGCGAAGGTGGTATCCTTCAGCACGATGACCACCTCGGAAATCAGGGCCGGAACCACATAACGCAGGGCCTGGGGAAATACAATCTTGAAGAAGACGCTGTTTTTCCGCATACCCAGAGATACTGCCGCCTCGGTCTGTCCCTTCGGCACCGCGTTGACGCCGGAGCGAAGCACTTCGGCCACCACGCCTGCCGCGGAGATGGCCACCGGCGTGGCAATCTTCCAGAGAGGCGGAAGCTTAATGCCAAACTGGGGCACCACCAGGAAAAAGAAATAGATAAACAGCAGAGTCGGCACGCCGCGGCTGAACTCGATGAGCGCTGTGCAGAGCCATTCCAGGGGCCTGACGCCGCTGATTCTGCCAAGCATCAGAAGGAGACCTGCGAAAAATGTGATCACGCCTGCCGTCAGCGCAGCCGTCAGAGTACCCGCAAGACCATTTCCAATAAACCGCCATGTGGTATACCGGGTGAAAAAGGACCAGTATCTGGCGTCCAGCTGTCCGTTGATGGCAAACTGATGAATGACGCCGTAGATCAGCACCGCCAGAAGCAGGAGCACCACCACGGTGCCCACCGCGATTCCTCTGCGTGTCTTCGGGCCCGGCGCCTCGTAGAGCGCGTCCCGTATGGATGTCTGTCCGTTGTTCATCGCAAAATCCTCACTTTCCTGTCAATCAGGTTGCCGATCTGTCCGATCACCACGGCCGTCGCGCAGTACAGCACCGCAGAAATCAGGAAAGCCGTCACGCCGCCCACAGCTCTGGTATTGATATGGGACACCAGACCGGTCAGATCCGTGGGGTTCATGGGCACCTGGGAAGCCAGCGCCGTCGTCAGCATGGTCGCCACCAGAAGATTGGTCATGGGAAGCACGCTGGAACGAAGGGCCTGGGGAATGACTACATTTTTCAGAATCTTGCCAAAGGACATACCGAGGGCCCGCGCCGCCTCGATCTGTCCGATACTCACCGTATTCATGCCGGCCATCAGGTACTCGGAGCAAAACGCCGCCGGGAGCAGGGATGTGGCCGTCAACACACAGGTGTAATAAGAAAGCACCATATTCAGATAGGGCAGCGCGTAGACCAGCATAATAAGCAGGGTCGCGCCCGGGATGTTCCGGAAGATCTGCACATAGAAGTCTCCGACCCACCTGAGCGGCTTCACGGGACATACCCGCATGACGGTAATGAGAATGCCTATCAGAAATGCGATCACAAAGGACACTGCCGTCAGCTTCCAGGTGACGAACAGTGCCTGTATATATTTGTCTCCGTATTGGGAAAGAAGTTCCTGAATACCCATATGGATTCCTCCTGCGGAAAAAGACCTTCAGAACTACTGAAGGTCCTTCTCCCTGTCTTTATTTTAGGCTTTGGTTCAATTACTCGATTACCGGGGCCTCCGGTACGGTCTCGATGCCGGTGCGGTCGCCCAGGCTGATCTTCCACAGCTGTGCCCAGGTTCCATTGTCCTCGATCTTCTTCAGGAAGTCGTTGACAAATGCTACGCCGTCGGAATCCAGCGGAAGTCCGATACCGTAGTTGTCCTCCGGTCCGAAGGTGTCGCCCGCGATTTCATAAACACCCGGGTTCTTTACGATGGCGTTCAGAAGCAGTGTGTAGTCAGTTACGTATGCGTCTACACGACCCTGCTCCAGAGCGGTACGCGCTTCCTGGTCGTTGGCAAACTCCTGAACGGTAGCTTCCGGCGCGTACTCAGCCAGGATGTCCGGGCCCGTGGAACCGGACTGTGTCGCTACAATCTTGCCAGCCAGGTCGTCTACGCCAGTGATATCCGTATTGCCTGCCTTTACCAGGACTGCCTGCTTGGATGTGTAGTAAGGTCCGGCGAAAGAAATGACTTCCTTACGTGCGTCTGTGATGGAGTAAGTAGCAAATACAGCGTCTACCTGATCACTTGTCAGAACGGACTCACGGGTACTGGAATCTACCTGTGTCAGCTCATACTTGCTCTCATCGCCCAGGATGTAGCGTGCAAGCAGCTGATACAGTCCTGCATCAAAGCCGCGGATGCCGTTGTCTGTCTCATCCAGCTGGCTGAACAGGAAAGAGGTTCTGGTTCCGCCTACGCGGAGTACGCCAGCTTCCTTTACTGCGGTAGCCCACTCGCTTGCTGCGATGTCAGCGTCGTCTGCTACGATACCCTCTGCAAGCAGCGCGTCAAATGCGTCCTTGTCGATCTCTGCAGCCACCGGCTCCTCTGCAGCTGCCGCGTCTTCCGTGGTCTCCTCTGCAGCTGCCTCAGTCTCCTGTGTGGTCTCTGCTGCCGGAGCCTCGTCTGCCTTGCTTCCGCATGCTGCCAGGCTTCCTGCCAGTGCGATGGTCAGCAGTAATGCGGTTGATTTCTTCAGCCATTTTAAATTTCTCATAATAATCCTCCTTTTTTACTGTTCACGTCGTTTTGATGTTGCAATCATACGCCCTTTAACCTACTTTGTCAATAGGTTATGTATGATTATTTTAATTTTTTACAAAAAAAGCCGTTGCACAGGAGATTTTTCTTCTGTGCATCGACCTCATTGTCAGGATGAATAATTCCAGGTATAGGAAAAAATATGCGCGCCAATTACAAGTCCGCTTAAGGACGGATAATTGGCATAAGTCCGGAAAAAGGTCCGGTTACCCACGTTGGACTCGCCCGCGATAGCGCGGCGGGCAGCATTATAGCAGGATTCGGTGACGGAATCCGCGCCGTCGGTCAGCATCAGGTCAAAACGGCCTGAAGTAACGGGAGAGAACTGACCCGAAGCCCGGATCACGCTCATGATATCGCCCTGGCTGAAACGGGGATCCCGGATACGGTTCATAACGACAGCGCCCACAGCCAGCTGGCCTTCCGCCCCCTGGTTACCTGCCTCGCAGTAAATCAGCGTCGCCAACGCCTTTACCTCATCGTCACTTGCGCTGTACGCGCCATACTGGGTATATTCCAAATCCGTGGTCCTTACACCGGTTACATCGCCCAGGGAACCAATGATCTCGGCTGCTTTTGACGCCTCGATCTGAGCCTCGATTTTCTTCTTCTCTGCTATCAGCTGCTTCAGCACTTCCTGCTGGCCTGCCAGCGTATTGCTCTTGCCGTCCAGATCGGCCTGGGCTGCTGCGATATCACTGACATGCTGACTGATTTTACCGGATGTACTGCTGGCCAGGGCGGATACCTCACTCTGCTTCTTCTCTACGGAAGCCTGCATTTCGTCCAGGGCTTCTTTTTCAGCCTCCAGCTTCTCTTCCTGCTCCTGAATCTCGGCCTTGTGGGCCGCGTAAGCCTCCAGCATATCCCGGTCGTAGGCGCTGATCCGCGCCGCGTAATCCGCCCGGTTCAGGGCGCCGGCAAAATCGCCGGACTCCAGCAGAATCTCGATGAAGGAGCTCTGAGGATTCTCATACATGTACTGAATCCGCGCCTTCATGTCCGCATACTGCTTTTCCTCGGTGGCCTTCGCCGCCTCCAGCTCTCCTTTCGCCTGCTCAATCTCCGCTTTTTTGTTTTCGATCTGCTTATTTAACTCGGAAATCTGGCTCTCCAGACTGGAATACTGCTGGTTCAGCTTCTTCAGATAATCCTCCATCTCAGACTTGGCCTGCTGCAGCCGGTCCTTCTTATCCTTCGTAGCATCGATCTCACTCTGGGTCTTGTCAATCTCGTCCTGCGTCTTATCGATCTCGTTCTGGATATCATCCACGTCGCTCTGATCCGGCACTGCATAGGAAGTAAACCCAAGCGAAAGCGCAAGGGCGGCTGCTCCCAACCGATATGCCATTTTCATCCGAAGTGAATGCTTTTTCATTGCCTTTATTCCTTTTCAGTCTCTTTATTTCCAATCGTATCTGGTCAGGTGTCCCTCCAGGCGCATGCCCGGGAAATCATTCTGGCGCAGGGCCTCATAGAGCACGATGGCCACGGAGTTGGACAGGTTCAGGGATCTGGTGTCGCCCAGCATGGGAATACGGATAGCTCGTTCCTGATTTTCCAGAAGGATCTCCTCGGGAATACCGGCACTCTCCTTACCGAACATAATGTAGCAGTCCGGCTCAAACTGCGCTTCGGTATAGACCCGCGGCCCCTTGGTGGTCGCCATATAGGGACGCGCCCCCGGGTTCTTTTTCAGAAAATCTTCATAGTTTACATAAGTTGTCACATCCAACTGCGGCCAGTAATCCATACCGGCCCGCTTCAAATCCTTTTCACTTAACCGGAATCCCAGCGGCTCAATCAGATGCAGGCGGGTACCCGTCGCCACACAGGTTCTTCCGATATTGCCTGTGTTGGCCGGAATTTCCGGCTCTAAAAGTACGATATTGAACGCCATTATTTCGCTCCCTTTTCCGCCCGCAGCTTCGTCACAAAGCGCGCCAGACGGCCTGTGGCTTCTTTCAGATCTTCCAGAGAGTACGCGTAGGAGATTCGAAGAAATCCCTCGCCGCAGGCTCCGAAGGCTGTTCCCGGAACCACGGCCACCTTCTCCTCCATCAGGAACCGGGTAGCAAATTCTTCCGAAGTCATGCCAAATTCCTGGATGCTCGGGAAGATATAGAACGCGCCGTAGGGCTCGAAACAGGATAGTCCCATTTCCCGCAGGGTATGTACCAGGAAACGGCGTCTCTGGTCGTAGGACTCCCGCATCATCGCCACGTCTTCATCGCCGTTTTTCAGAGCCTCTACTGCTGCGTACTGGCTGTTGGTGGGTGCGCACATAATCGCGTACTGATGGAGCTTCGTCATCTGGCTGAGAATCTCCGCCGGTCCGCAGGCATAGCCCAGACGCCAGCCGGTCATGGCATAGGCCTTGGAAAAGCCGTTGATGAGCACGGTGCGCTCCCGCATGCCCGGAATACTGGTGATGGATACATGGTCGCCCGCGTAGCTGAGCTCGGAATAAATCTCATCAGACAGCACGTAAATGTCTTTCTCGATAATGACCTCGGCGATTTCCTCCAGATCCTTCTGGGTCATAATCGCGCCGGTGGGATTGTTCGGGAACGGCAGTACCAGAATCTTGGTCTTGTCTGTGATGGCGTCCCGCAGCTCCCGGGCAGTCAGGCGGAATTCATTCTCCTCCTTCAGTTCGATGATCACCGGCACGCCGTCGGCCAG
Source organism: Candidatus Dorea massiliensis AP6 (assembly GCF_964245105.1). NCBI lineage: Bacteria > Bacillati > Bacillota > Clostridia > Lachnospirales > Lachnospiraceae > Dorea > Candidatus Dorea massiliensis. Next base: position 38,871 of record NZ_CAXTKW010000015.1, read on the forward strand.
CACACAGCAGGGCTCATAGGATACGTAGCTGGGCTGGGGAATCAGCACCTCGTCGCCCGGATTCAGCATGGCACGGAAGGCCATATCAATGCCTTCGCTGCCGCCTACGGTAATCAGCACCTCCCGGAGCGGGTCGTAGCTTACATGAATGCGGCGCTCCAGATAGCGCACGATTTCCTCACGCAGCTCCTTTAAGCCTGCGTTGGAGGTATAAAAGGTCCGGCCTTTTTCCAGGCTATAGATACCCTCGTCGCGGATATGCCAGGGGGTATCGAAATCCGGCTCGCCCACGCCCAGGGAAATGGCGTCTGGCATCTCATTTACCACATCAAAGAATTTACGGATGCCGGACCAGGGAATTGAAACTGCTTTGTCTGATAATGGGTTTCTCACGGTGTCACCAGCATCCTTTCGTCTTTTTTCTCATGTGCCATAATTGAACCATGGTCTTTGTATTTTTTCAATATGAAATGTGTGGCAGTGCTGAGAACGGAATCCAGCGGCGACAGCTTGTCGGATACGAACTGCGCCACGTCACGCATGGTCTTACCCTCGATCATCACCATAAAATCAAAGCCGCCGGAGATCAGGTAGACGCTGTCCACCTCCGCGTAATTGTAGATGCGCTCCGCCACCTTATCAAAACCGAAACCGCGCTGGGGGGTAACCTTGACCTCTACCAGGGCTGTCAGCTTCTCCTCGCTGGTCTTATCCCAGTTAATCAGGGTATGATAACCGCAGATAATACCTTCCTTTTCCATATCCGCGATCTCATTGGCGACCGCCGCCTCCTCTACTCCCAGCATCACTGCCAGATCCGCCAAATCCACGCGGCTGTTTTTCTCAATGAATGTCAAAATTTTTTCTCTCATTGCTTTCGCCCTCCCGTCAGGATATTATTATAAGCCGGGGCGTCTGAATCAGAAACACCCCGGAATCTTATTCATAGATTTTATATAATTCGTCTGTCTTCGGACGCTCCAGAAAGCTCTCGTCCTCGCCGTTTACGATGCGCCTGGCCTTGCCGTCGGTGGCTTTGCCGATGACCGCCGCCGGAATGCCGGCCTTTTCAAGCTCCCGCACCAGATCGTGTCCCCGGTCTGCCGCCATCAGCATGCAGCCGCTGGAAATCAGATAGTAAGGATTCAGCTCGAAGCACTCGCAGATCTCCACGGTCTCCTGACGGATAGGAATAGCCTTCAGGTCGATCTCCAGGCCGACGCCGGACGCCTCCGCCACCTCCCAAAGCGCGCCGTAGATGCCGCCCTCGGTCACGTCGTGCATGGCGCTGACGCCGTGCTTCACCGCAATCTTAGAATCTTCTACCACGGAAATATACCGGTCAAAGCCCTTGGCCGTCTCCACGAATGCCGCCGGGAAACGCTTCCGGAGCTCCTCTTCCTTCTCTTTGGCAATGATAGAGGTGCCCTCCACGCCAATCCATTTGGTCACCAGGATATCCTGACCGGGCTTTGCCCCCGCGGTGGATACCAGATGTCCCTCCTGCACCTTGCCCACGCCTGTGACGCTGATAATGGGCTGATTGACTGCCCGGGTGACCTCGGTGTGGCCGCCCATGACCTGGATATGGAACCGGGCGCAGGCTTCTTCCACTTCGCCCATCATCTGCTTAATGTCGGCCTCCTCAATCTCCTCGGGCAGAAGCACTGTGAGCATGACGCCCACCGGCTCCGCGCCGCTGCTGGCCAGATCGTTTGCGGTAATCTGGATAGCCAGAGTGCCGATATCCTTCACCGTTCCGGTAATGGGATCGGTGGAAATCACGAAAATCTCGCCGGGAGCCAGCTTCATAGCCGCGCAGTCCTCGCCCACGCCGGCGCCCAGAAGCACCTCGTCCCGCTTCGTATGTATCTGCTTAAAAATACTTCTCTTTAAAATTGTCTCTGAAACTTTTCCGACCTTCATGCTGTCCGCTCCTTTGTGTGTATCCCTTACTGCATTCTCGCGACACAGGACGCCAGGGTCGCGTTGACCGTAGCTTCATCCTGGGTGGCAATGGCTGCCTGCAGTTCATTGGACAGATCCGGATCGCCCGCGATACCCACCGTAATCGTCCGGGGCGTCGCCTTGTAGTTACTCTTATTGACCTTGGTGACACTCTCTTCCTTACCGCCCACATAGACATGCTTATATAGCTCCGCTACCACGCCCTTGTGCGCGCTCTCACGGGTGATATAGCCGATGGGCTGACCCGCGTCCGCGATAATCTGTACACCCGGCTCCGTGGTGCTCAAAGTGACGCTCTCGAACTTCAGAGTCCGGTTGGACGGACGGGTCTCCTGTCCATAGATGGTGAAAGTCACCTGCTTGCCGCTGGTCACGCCCTCAATATAGACCGGTGCGTCCAGTGTATTCTTAAACTTCAAATCCTTATAAGTTCCCGCGATGGCCGCGTCGTCCGCAGGCTCCACGTAGGTCACGATCATGGAATGGTTGGAACGCTCTGTCACCTCCAGTTCCGCCCGGAGAACTGCATTGTACAGGGTGGTGGATACCTGGCAGATGCCGCCGCCCAGACTGTCTACCACCTTGCCGTTCAGGTAAGATCCTGCCATAGCGTAGCCGTTGGCCTCAGAGAATGGACTGACTGCCTCATACGCGGAGAAGGTGTCTCCCGGGTACAGCACCGTACCGTTAATATGGGCGGTTCCGGTGGCAATATTCTGACAACGGGCCGCGCCGGAGGTGCTGTAGCTGGTGGTAAAGGTGCCAAGCACATCCTTGACCTTACTGAGTTCCTCCGCCGTTCCTCTCGGATAATCGGTCTCCACCGGAAGATCCAGAGAACCGTTGGTGTGATCCCACTCATTTTCTATAAAATCGGTAATCAGGGTGATGGAGCTGTCCGCGTCCAGCACGATGCCGGTCTGTCCGTCCACAATCCGGAAGGAACCGCCTTCCCGCTTCAGGGTCGCGTCCACGGCCTCCTGATCAAATTTCTTACACTGGTTGTTTACATAATCTGTGACCAGCTCGCCATCCAGCGCCCAGGTCAGCTGATAATTCTTGTTCTCATGCTCCAAATCCTTACGGTCCTTGTAACGCCTGATGATATTGCCGGTCTTGCCCAGCTGTACGGCTTCCTCCAGAATCTCGTCTTCATTGGTGCTGATCAGTCCCAGCTCGCCCAGGGTCGGGGTCAGCTCATTGTCGCCGATATGCAGGGTCAGCGTCTCTTCGCCCATCTCATCCACATAGCTGTTCAGGGCGTCCAGCGCTTCGGTCCGGGTCATGCCGGACAGGTCGATGCCGTCCACATAGACGCCGCTGTGAATGGCTGAATTGTCAGCCGCCAGCGCAGTGGTGCCGCCCGCCAGAAAGGCTGCGCAAAGTACAGCCGCTGTCAGTAACTGTCTCTTTTTCATAATATCTCCTCTTTTTTCCAAAATAGAATCCTGTTTTGCCGGATTCTCCGCCACGATGCATTCCTGCCCGAAAGACTCTTACAGCGCGTAGGTCAGCATCGGCAGTATCATGGCCAGAACCACGATGACGATGATAATCGTGGAAATGATTTTTCGGCTTTTCTTATCGTACCAGTTCATCTTAAAATCCTCCCATGCTCGGAAATAATTTTATCTATGATTCTTGATGCTTCGTTTTTAGTCAGTGTGTCAATCTGCACACTTAAGCTTATTTTATGATATTTTATCAGATCATTCAAGTATCCTTTTTGCGCAGGCGTAATCGGACCCTGCTTTTTTACCTTGCAAATGAGGGGCTTTGGCGCAAAAAGTTCTTCGGGGCTGTCCGGAAATTCCATCGCCAGCCGCCTGTAGAGCTCCATAGCCGCGCAGGCATCGTCGGATGCCCGGTGGGCGCGCTCCTGCTCGATTTTATAATAGGCGCACAGGTAAGGCAGGTTTTTATGCTCCAGATCCGGCAGCAGCGCCCGGGCGATTTTCAGGGTGTCCACGCCGTCCTTTTCGAAGGTCAGGCCCAGATTGACCGCGTTTTTCTTTACGAAGCTGTAGTCGAAAAGGATATTGTGGCCCAGAAGCGGCAGCTCTTCACAAAACTCCAGCAGCTCTGTGATGGCTGTCTTCGTATCCTTTCCGGTCGCCGCCATAGCGTCATTGATGCCGGTCAGTTCCTGGATGCGGGGGCTGATGGCCATGCCCGGATTCACCAGGGTCTCATAGCGATCCGTGATTTCTCCGTTCACTACTTTTACCGCGCCGATTTCCAGGATACGGTCCTCGGAGGGGTGAAGGCCGGTGGTCTCCAGATCCAGGGCGATGTAGTTTTTTATCATAATCGTATGTTCTCCGTTCTGTTGTATCATTCACTACCGCGCATACTCTGTCCTTGTCTGGGCTGATTGCGCCTTGTTTCTGTATCTTAGCACTAAAATTCCTTCAAGCCTTCTGTTTGCGCTGTTTTAATCTGATTTTATTATTCTTTATATTCTATCACCCTCGCGGCGTGGGTCAGCGGATCCCGGTTCTCATAATCGAAGACCAGATATTTGACTTGTCCGTCTCCTGCGGGCACCGCCTCCACATGATTCTGCTTCCCTGTCTGCCGCAGGATCTCTGAAAGCTGCTCCTTATACGCCGCCTGGTCGGGCGCGAAGGAAGGCCGCGCCTTGGCCCGCTCCCGCAGATAGTAATCGATGGTCAGAAGCTGCCGGAAGGACTGCTCCTCCTCCGGAAATGATTTCTGCGCGAAGGCCAGCAGCAACTCATACCGCTGCACCCGGGAATGCTTTCGCTGCTCCGCGTGCCGTTCCTCGTAAAACTCCGCCAACTGCTCAAAGAACGCGAAGGGCGACGGAAACCTAGAAACCAGGGCATCCAGCGTCTCATCGAATTGATGACTATTATAGTAGTTTTCCACCATTTCTTCCACCATTTTCAGGCGCAGCACGTCAGAAAATGGCAGCCAGGGCGTACATAAAACCTCATAGGGCGGCAGCGCCCGGCGGACGATGCCGTATTGCTCCGCCTCCCGGTGCATCTGGGAACCCTTCAGGACCTTCAGGAAGCCAAGCTGCAGCTGATCGGGCCGCATGGCGTAAACATCGTTAAAGGAGCGTCCGAAACTCTCGTAATCCTCGAAGGGCAGACCCGCGATCAGATCCAGATGCTGATGAATGTTTTTCCCTGCGTGTACCTTCGCCACCACATCCCGCAGCCCGTCCAGGTCTGTCTTCCGGCAAATGGCTTCGAGAGTCCGCGGGTTCGTGGACTGGACGCCGATTTCCAGCTGAATCAGCCCCGGCCGCATCCGCGCGATAAGCGCAAGCTCGTCCTCATCCAGCAGATCCGCCGCGATCTCAAAGTGGAAGTTCGTCACGCCGTTGTCATGATCCAGCAGGTATCGCCAGATGGCCATGGCGTGGCTCTTTCGGCAGTTGAAGGTGCGATCCACGAATTTCACCTGGGGCACCTTCCGATCCAGGAAGAACTGCAGCTCCGGCAGCACCAGTTCGAGGCTCCGGAAACGCACGCTCTTATCTATGGAAGAAAGGCAGTAGCTGCAGGAAAAGGGGCAGCCGCGGCTGGATTCGTAGTAGATGATGCGGTTTTCAAAGTCGGTCAGCTCCTGATAGGGGAAGGGGAGGGTGGAGAGATCCACCAGGGGCGCCGGGGGATTCGTCTGAATCTGCTCCACCTCCCACGCTCCCGCTTCATAGTTTACATAACTCTTATTTGAGTGCTCTGTAAAACTTGGAACGGTTTCTTCGTTTTTCTTTTGAGGAGTCAGATTTCTTCGAAACACCAGCCCCGGTATCTGCAACAAATGCTCCACGTCCGCCTCGCAGTTTACATAACATTCTCCCAATCTCCGAAAACTCTCTTCTCCCTCGCCGCAGAGAATCCCGTCCACCTCCGGGTGCTCCCGGAGATACTGCTCCGCGTCGTAGGATACCTCCGGCCCGCCAAGCCAGATGGGCACTCCCGGCATAACCTTTTTGCACTCGGCGGTCAGCTCCGTCACATATACCATATTCCAGATATAACAGGAAAAGAACAGCACGTCCGGCTTTTTCCGGTAGATATCCCGCAGGATTTCCTCAGTCCGATGATTAATCGTGAACTCGGCCAGCTTCACCTGATCCCGGATGGATCCGGCGGACGCCCGGAGGCTGTAGACTGCCAGGTTGGAATGGATGTATTTGGCGTTAATCGCCGTCAGTAAAAGCTTCATGGCCGCTTATTCTCCCAGCTTCTCATAGGCGATGCGGGCGGAACCGTCCCCATTTACCAGATAAATGATACCCCGGCGGCTGAAGCCGTTCTTGGCGATCACGTGCTGCATGACCTTGTTGTCATGGTGCGTGTCGATGCGCAGATGCTTCGTCTGCCACTCACAGAAAGTCACAATCTGCTGTAAAAATCCATGAATCGTGCCGTCGCTGGCCACCATATGAATCACGCCGTAGGGCACATCGGACAGCCAGGAGCCGTCGTCAATCTTCCGATAATTGGGCTCCTCCTCGATGGCAAAGTAAAAGGAACCGTGAATCGCGCCGTCCTCTTCCAGCACATAGAGCTTCCGGGCCGCGATCGCGTTCTCCAGCGTCGCCCTGGGCGGGTGGTTCTTGCCCCACTGGTTCGGGTTGCCGGTCTCCTCCATGAATTTCCGCGCGTGGGCGTATACGGCCTCGATGGCCGTTAAATCCTGTATTTCCGCATGTCTGATCATTGTAAATTCATCTCCTATTCGATGCCGCACTTATGCAGCGTCAGCTCGTCCAACTCCGGAAACGGTACCACCGGCTTCGGCTCTGCCGTGTGATCGCCGATCAGTTTCTCCATCCAGATCATATCGTACCAGCGGCCGAACTTGTACCCGCACTTGTGGAACTCTCCCACCAGCCGGTATCCCAGATGCTCGTGAAAACGGGCGCTGTCCCGGGTCAGATACTCGTCCTCTACCTCCGGATAGCCGATGCAGGCGTTCAGGTTCAGGATATGCTGGGCTGCCGATACCTTTTCCAATGCTGTATATAATTTCCTGCCGATGCCGCCCCGCTTGCAGTCCTTCTTCACATAGATGGTCGTCTCCACGCCCCAGTCGTAGGCCGCCCGGTCCTTGAACACACCAGTGCAGGCGTAACCCACGATCCCGCTGTCCTGCTCCGCCACGATGCAGGGATATTTCTCAAGGGTATGGGCGATGCGCTCCCGAAACTCCTCCAGGCTCGGCACCAGATACTCAAAGGTAATGACGGTTTCCTCCACGTAAGGTCTGTAGATATCCAAAATACTTTCCGCGTCTGCCAGTGTCGCCCGGCGGATTCGAAGTTCTGTCTCTGCCATACTGTTCTCTCTTTTCTTTCTGGATTTTTCCGTATTATCCAAAGTATATTCCATATAAAATAACTTTACAATTCCCAAAGCCAAATTTCTTTGCGAAATTTCCGGAAAAGCAAAAGGAAAAGCCGCACTTCTTGTATCGGCTTTTCCCGGAATGTGTCTTTGCTCTTATTTTTGCTTCTTCTCTGCTTCGTAAGCCTCTCTGGCCGCGCAGGCCAGCTGGTCAGCGCAGGATGTGGACTTGAAGCCGCAGTGAATGCCTTTGCATTTCTCCTCGATCTGCTCCACGGTCATGCCGTCCACCAGGCGGGGGATGGCTTTCAGGTTGCCGTCGCAGCCGCCGGTGTAGACCACATTGGTGACTACGCCGTCATTGATGTCCAGGCGGATCTTGGAAGAACAGGTGCCTTTTGTTTTATAGATATATTCCATTTTTCATAGCTCCTTTTATCGTCTTACTTGATACATTTCACATCAATGTTTTACTGGATGTCAGTTACTTTGTAGTCTTTGTCCTCGACGGCCTTCTTCAGGACGTCGTCGGCTACCTCTGCGGTCAGTGTAACTACCGCGGTTCCGGCCTCGTGGCTTACCTCGGCTGCTTCTACGCCTGCGATGGCTTCCAGGGTCTTCTTTACGGTGGCCTCACAGTGTCCGCACATCATACCTTCGATTTTCATTGTCTTTGTCATTGTTGTTTCCTCCTTCTTATGATCGGCTTTTGCCTTGATTTTTTTATCTTTGCCTGCGTCGTGCATCTTGAACAGATTCAGACGCAATGCGTTCGTTACCACACAGAAGCTGGACAGGCTCATGGCCGCAGCACCGAACATGGGGTTCAGCTTCCAGCCGAAGAGCGGGATCCACACGCCTGCTGCCAACGGAATTCCGATGACATTGTAGAAGAATGCCCAGAACAGATTCTCGTGTATGTTCCGTAAGGTAGCACGGCTGAGCCTGATGGCCGCGGGCACGTCGCTTAATCGGCTCTTCATCAGAACCACGTCCGCAGCGTCGATGGCGATATCCGTACCGGCTCCGATGGCGATGCCCATATCGGCGCGGGTCAATGCCGGGGCATCGTTGATACCGTCGCCTACCATGGCTACCTTGCCCTTCTTCTTCAGATTCCGGATGACGCTCTCTTTGCCTTCAGGCAGGACTCCGGCGATGACTTCGTCCACGCCGGCCTGATGACCGATGGCTTTGGCTGTGCGCTCGTTGTCCCCGGTTAACATAACTACACGGATGCCCATGCCATGCAGCTCGCGTACGGCCTGGGAGCTGTCTTCTTTGATGACGTCTGCTACCGCAATGATTCCAATAAGTTTGCCGTCTTTTGCGAAGAACAGCGGAGTTTTGCCGTCCTCAGCCAGTCTTTCCGACTGCTTACAGACTGCGTCGGAAACTTCCGCAGTCTCTGTAATGTATTTCAGGTTGCCGCCGGTCAGGACTGTGCCATCCAGCTTTCCGGTCAGACCGCCACCCGGTACAGCCTGGAAATCTGCCACTTCCAGGGTATCGTCCACGCCGCGTTCTTTGCCTGTCTCCAAAATGGCGCGGGCCAGCGGATGCTCGCTCTTTTTCTCCAGGGTGTAGGCCAGCTTCAGAAGCTCCGCCTCATCGACGCCCTCTGCCGGGAGAATGTCCGTAGTCTTAGGTTCGCCGCTTGTGATGGTTCCGGTCTTATCCAGGGCTACGATCTGAGTCTTGCCGGTGGCCTCCAGGGATGCTGCAGTCTTAAACATGATGCCGTTTTTCGCGCCCATTCCATTTCCTACCATGATGGCTACGGGCGTCGCCAGTCCCAGGGCACAGGGACAGCTGATAACCAGTACGGAGATACCTCGTGCCAGCGCGAAGCCTACGCTCTGTCCTGCCAGCAGCCAGATGATAATGGTCACGGCTGCGATGCTGATAACTGCCGGTACGAAGACGCCGGATACCCGATCCGCGATCTTCGCGATGGGCGCTTTCGTGGCCGCCGCGTCGCTGACCATCTGGATGATCTGGGATAGGGTGGTGTCTTCGCCCACACGGGTGGCCTCGCAGCGGATGAAGCCAGACTGATTCAGGGTCGCCGCGGATACGGCGTCGCCCACATTTTTATCCACCGGAATGCTCTCGCCGGTCAGGGCGGATTCATTTACTGCACTGTTTCCTTCCAGGACGATACCGTCCACGGGTATATTTTCACCCGGGCGTACCACAAATACGTCGCCTTTTCGAACCTGTCCGATGGGGACCTCGACCTCTGCGCCGTCCCGCACCAGCACCGCGGTCTTTGGAGCCAGCTTCATCAGGCCCTTCAGCGCGTCGGTGGTCTTTCCTTTGGAATGGGCCTCCAGCATCTTGCCCACGGTAATCAGAGTCAGTATCATGGCTGCGGACTCAAAATAAAACTCATGCATATAGGCCATAACGCCGTCCATGTCCATATTGACCTGGGCTACGGTCATGGCGAACAGGGCGTAAGTGCTGTACCCGAAGGACGCGCCGGATCCCAGGGCCACCAGAGTATCCATGTTCGGTGCGCCGTGAAGCAGGCCCTTGAAGCCGTTGATGAAGAACTTCTGGTTGATGACCATGACGATGACCGTCAGCAGAAGCTGGGCCAGGCCCATGGCTACGTGATTGTCCACCATGAAGCCTGGTACCGGCCAGCCCCACATCATATGCCCCATGGACAGGTACATAAGCGGCGTCAGGAATACCAGCGATGCAATCAGTCTTCTTCGAATCTTCGGGGTCTCGGTGTCCTTCAGGAAATCGTCGTCAGCCGCCGCGGACGCTTTCGCGCCGCTGTTCTCCGCGCCTTTCTCGGAAGCGCCGTATCCCGCTGTCTCCACCGCCGCGATGATGGCGGACGGCTCCGCGGTTCCCTCTACTCCCATGGAATTGGTTAAAAGGCTGACCGAGCAGGCTGTGACGCCCGGTACTTTATTGACCGCTTTTTCTACGCGGGCGCTACAGGCTGCACAGCTCATGCCCGTTACGTTATATTGCTTCATAATCTATGCCTCCTCATTTCCACCTCGCTGTTTCCTGCCTTTTTCCGGAAAATCAGCGGGCGGACTTTTTATCGTATGCTGTCTGTCACCGCATCAGCTTCTGCAATACGGTTACCAGCTCATCTATGGTTTCGTCCTTGCCTTCCCGGATATCCTCCGCCACGCAGGTGCGGATATGGTTGGCAAGCAGGACTTTGTTAAAGCTGTTCAGCGCCGCGTTGACGGCGGATACCTGCACCAGGATGTCGGTACAGTAGCAGTCGGTCTCCACCATTTTGCGGATACCGCGGACCTGGCCCTCGATGCGGCTCAGGCGGTTCAGGAGATCCTTGTATTCTTTCTCGGTACGCTCTTTGGTTTTGTGGCTGCAACAGCAGCATTCTTTTTTTTCTGTCTGCATGCTTTCTGTGTTCTTTCCCATGTCTTTTTCCATCTGCTCACTCCTTACTCTTTCCCTGTTTCGCGTTCATTATATACCCCCATGGGGTATTTTGCAAGACCCAATTTTATGTTTTTTCAAATTTATTTTATCAATAAGATTTTGAGCACAAAAAAACAACCGTATCCTTTGATACGATTGCTTTGTCTGCTTCTTATTTTTTAAATCCGCGCGTTCTGCTTTGAACCCTGAAAACAGTACCGTTACCTCTGTAGCCGGCTCGGCTCAGGCGACCTCGCGGCACACAAGAGGTTCTGCTTAGAGCTGCTCCATTCCTGACCTGACTCGATTCACAGATTCCTGTTGCGCAAGACCCAAGCGTCTATGCTGCTTGCAAAGGGCTGCATACTGTCCATAAAGTCCGGGGCAGAACATCACCCCTGCTGTAGCGGATTGCAGGTACAGGGAACCGCTAAATCCCCGGCTGCGCGGAAGCTTTATGACATATTTGGGATCGCCGATCAGACGATCTTTTTCAGTATAGCTTTAATCTTTGACTTTGTCAACCTGCTTCTTCTGTTTCCGGAGCTTTTTGAAAAATTCACTGAGCATGGTGCTGCATTCTTTCTCTAATACGCCCCGTTCCACATTCACCTGATGGTTGAATTCGGACATTTCCAGAAGGTTCAGGATGGAACCGGCACAGCCTGCTTTCGGGTTCATGGCTCCGATGACCACACGGCCCATCCGGGCCTGGACAATGGCCCCTGCGCACATCTGGCAGGGTTCCAGGGTGATGTACATGGTGCAGTCCTCCAGCCGCCAGTCGCCGGTCTTTTTGCTGGCCTTGCGGATGGCATTCAGCTCCGCATGGGATAAGGTGTTTTTGTCTGTATTTCTTCGATTATAGCCTCTGGCAATGATTTTATCGTTCTGAACAATGACACAGCCGATGGGCACTTCCAGAAGTGCCTCGGCCTTTTTCGCCTGCCGCAGGGCCTCTTTCATGTATTTTTCATCTGCTGTCATGCAGTTTTCTCTCCCTCGCTAAATCTGATTTTCTCGAAACCGCCCTATGCCGGTTCACTCACCGTTTCTTACCGCAGGGTCCGGCACCAGTAGCCGAAGCTGCCGTCTCTGGTCTCCTGACCTTTCATCAGACGGAACTCTTCAAAACCAAACATGGACGCCAGCATCTGTTCACGTTCGTTGTAGACGCCGGGTACCCCCAGGTAGTATCCGATATAGTCCTCGGTCTCCCGGCGCAGCAGCAGCAAATGCTTATACTGATAGAAGCCGTGGAGCAAAAAGCTGTTATTGCCAAGCTCCCACTTGTCTCTGGGGACGCGGTTTAAGTCCCGGCCGCTCAGGCGGATGCTGGAGATTACGCCGCTGTTTCGATCCTGATAGCGCATGACCGGGAAATGATTTACCAGATATTCCCATTGTTCTTTCTTCGGATCGACAGGAGGCTGCTTTTCCGGGCTTTTATAGCTTTCTGGATTTTCCGTTTTCTCGGACGATGTCTCTGCTTTTCCGGTTTTAGATTCCGATTTTTCTGATTCCATCCCCGGCTCCGGTGCATCCGCCGGAAGATCTGCCGCATAGAGGGCCGTCGCGCGGCGATCGAGCTCAGTCTGGAGATCAACCGACAGCGAAGTGGCAGGCGTATTGTCCCTGTTCTGAACTACGATTTTGATATCCGGCTTCACCTGCTGCCAGGGAATCATCCGTTCCGCTTTATTTTCCAAAGCTCCTGTGGTCTCTTCCTTCTTGACAGGCGGCGCGATCCTCTTTTTCTCTCCCGCCGCCACAAACCGCTCCACATCCACCGGATAATCATCCCACTCTGCGGCATAGATCCGATTGCCGCCTTCTATGTAGATGCCACGGCTCTCCTCCAGGCTGAAGCCGCCCATCAGGCTGTCCGTCTTCGTCACGCCGTCCCATTCCAGGGCACCGTTACGGCTTTCCAGCTCGCCCAGATACTGACCCTCCAGTCCTTCCTTCTTCTGCTTGAAGGCGTAGACCCGGTAGGGCTCCTGATGATGCGTATAGAATCCCCGTACATGCACCCAGATCCGGCACTCCCCGCCTCTGGCATTTACCTTCACAAAGCCTGTACTCTCGCCCTTTTCGCCCTGCTTATATCCGTAGATATAGGAGACAAACCGCTTATAGTCAGACATAGAATCCCTCCCTTTTTCCTTGTGAAAAGTAGTCTTTTCTACCGTTTGCTAGAATATTCTATGCCTGTCCCGGGAGATTCATGCCTGAAAATCAGCGGTTCTATGCTTCTATCTTTATCATTTTTCTTCTATGCGTTCTCTCTCTTTTCCAGAATGCGGTTGGACAGCTCCGCGAACTGTGCCAATGTCAGCGCCTCGCCGCGCACGCTGGCACTTAAGCCCATCTCCTCCAATACCTCTGTGGTCATTTCCTTCGGGATATGCAGCTCCGGCGCATTACCGAGGCCATTGACCAGGGTCTTTCTGCGCTGGTTGAAGGAGGCGCGGATAATCTGGAACATCAGCTTCTCGTCCTCCGCCTCCACCGGAACCTCCGTATGACGGGTCAGACGGATTACCGCCGAGCCCACCCGGGGTCTTGGCATAAAGCAGTTGGGCGGTACATTGGCTACCAGCTCCGGCTTCGCGTAATACTGTACGGCCAGGGACAACGCGCCATAATCCTTGGAGCCCGGGCCGGTCTTCATCCGATCCGCTACCTCTTTCTGCACCATGATGGTGATACTCTCCACCGGCACATGATTTTCAAATAAGCCCATGATAATCGGCGTCGTAATATAATAGGGCAGATTTGCCACCACCTTGATGGGTTTTCCACCATTCTTCTCCTCCGCAAGTTTACATAAGTCTATCTTCAGCACGTCCTCATGGATAACTGTCACATTATCGTAAGCACTCAGGGTATCCTTCAAAATCGGAATCAACGCATCGTCAATCTCGATGGCCGCCACCTCCCGCGCGGACGCCGCCAGATACTGGGTCAGAGTACCGATGCCCGGGCCGATCTCCACAACGAAATCATCCTCGGTAATCTCCGCGGAGCGAATGATTTTGCTCAGCACATGCTCGTCGATCAGAAAGTTCTGACCGAACTTTTTCTGAAATACGAATTTGTATTTATTTAAAATTTCGATGGTATTCTTTGGGTTTCCCAATGTGGGAACAGGTCTGCTCATATGATTCTCCTCAAATAAACTGTTTCACAAAGTCGATTTTTATCAGCTTTTATTGTATTTTCTATCTGTATTTTAAATCCTGCCTTCAAAATACATTTTCTTCGCGTTCTGATTTGTTACCCGAACTACTTCGTCCGCGTCCACACCCTTCAGTTCCCCGATGGCCGCCGCCACATAGGGCAGGTTCAGCGACGAATTCCGCCTGCCCCGGTTGGGCTCCGGCGCCAGATACGGACAGTCTGTCTCCAAAAGAATCCGGTCAAGGGGCAGCATTTTCACCACCTCTTTCAGCTTCTTCGCGTTCTTAAATGTCACCACGCCGCCGACGCCGATATAATATCCCATCTTCAGATACTCTTCGGCCATCTCCGGCGAATAAGAAAAGCAGTGAATCACGCCGCGAAGCTGCTCATCCTGCGCTTTCTGAATCTCCTCCAGCGTATCCGCAGCCGCCTCCCGGCTGTGTACGATCATGGGAAGGCCTGTCTCCTTCGCAAGCTCCATCTGCGCCCGGAACCATTTCTTCTGCAGCTCATGATTCTCCTTGTCCCAGTAATAATCCAGGCCAATCTCGCCCACCGCCACCGTCTTCGGATTCCGGCACTGCTCCGCCATCCAGGCGAAATTCTCCTCATTCAGCTCGCCCACCTCGTCCGGGTGAACTCCCACCGCCGCGTACATGAACGGATACCGCTCCGCCAGCTTAAGGGTGCTCTTCACCGTCTTCAGGCTCGCGCTCACATTTACAATATACTCTATCCCCTCTCTCTGACACTGAGCCAGAATCTCTTCCCGGTCTGTGTCAAAGGCCTCATCGTCATAATGGGCATGACTCTCAAATATCATGTGATCGTTTCCTTCTATTCTTATAAATTGCTAATAATTGTCTTAAGCATACCATAAATGCCGGAATTTGTGAACCTCACAGAATAAAAGCTCTCATTTCGAAATACTCTAAAGTAATACGATATATTATAAAATGAGGATGCTGTATTTTCCCAAATCACAGCATCCTCATAATTTTATCTTTTCTATTCTTTTATCTTTTGTATAATTCATGTGTCTTTCCCTCTGTATTCTACAGAGTCAAATCTTCTACGTTTACTCCCATAGAAGCAAGCATGGCCATCAGTGTTTTGATTTGATAATCCAATTCCTCGTTTACAGTTTCTCCATTCGCTTTTTTGATACGCTGTAAACTCCAGTATAGCGAATTTATGTATTATTTACAAGCTTCTTTTACCCTTCCACCACATACCGGATATCCGCGAATCCTACGGAATCGCCCGGTCGCAGACGGGCTTTTTCGTTAACACCCAGGCGGCCTCCGTTCAGAAAGGTGCCATTAGTGGAATTTAAGTCAGTCAGATAGTAGCAGTCCTCTTCCCGGGAGATTTTGGCATGGATGCGGGAGATACCACGGGCTTTCAGCCAGCCGTCCACGGCGTCTTTTTTCTTGCCTATCATAAAGCTCTCTTTACCGACGCGGAGATCCGGATAAGCTGCGCTCTCGCTTCGTAGAAAGAGCCCCGGTTCCCGGACGCCTGCAAGGCAGGCTGTTCCACCGGATGAAGCGTCCACCCACTCCGGGAAGTTTTCCGCCAGACGGTTTTCCCGCGCTCCCTCCCAGGCACCGGAGCTGTCTGCCATCCCATCGGTTCCGAATTTTTCATAGGAAAATACCGATTTTCCCTCTTCATTTTCCTGATTTCCAGCCGCCTCCGCACTCACACTCTGAGAACTGCCTGCTTCCGCGTTCCCCCACTCTTCCAAAAGCTTACGAATCGAAGGGTTCTCCTCTCCTGCCATTCGGTAAAACTCATATCCAAGCGTTACTGCGCCGGAATCCTGCCGGTCCAGATGATCCAGCAGATACTCTGCCAACCCCAGAAGCTGACTACCCAGCTCTTGCTTCTCAAAAGGATAAAAACATACCCAAATCTTCCATTCATCCGGATCCAGATAGATAAAATCCGGCTGCAGCAAAATCCGTTCTCCATCCAGCAGATATTCCTCGCAGGTCTGCGCCGCCTGCTCAAGCCCCTCCAGCAGTCTTATCATCTCCGTAAGGCTCAATCGCTTCCGTTCCAGCACCAGTCTCAGATTCTGTCTGGATGTAATCTCATAGTAAAAAAACGCTTTTTTGTCAACCCTGGTCATCCGGCACTCCAGAAACCCCGGAATCCGATTTTTCAGAAGCATATTTACCTGATAATTCTCCTGAAATTCCTTTTCTTCCAAAACCAGATAATTGTGATCCAGTTCCCTTCTGTAACTAACCTCCATTTCTTCACACCTTTCCTGCCAGTTCCTTTAAAAGTCTGGTTTTTCGAAGAAGGTTGACCGGATTTTTCCGTCCGGATTTTTCCTGCTCCTTCGTTTGCAGTCCGCCCAGAACCGGACTGCTTCCCGCATAAGCCACGGTTACCTGTTCAGCCGTCACCTTCACCGTTATATCAGTTACCTTCAGAAGATAAAGACGATCCTCTACAAGAGCGGACGCCTCTGTGGAAAGCCAGCTTTCCAGATGTGCTTCCGTTTCATATTTCCGCGCCGCTCCTTTGCCTGCCAGTTCCGAGGCGCAGGCAGAAAGTACACTCCGATCATGCCAGAACAGCCCCAGGCACAGCATCACGAAAATAATCCACATCAAAAACGGCATCAAAATCGAGGCTTCCACCGTAAAACTTCCTCTTTTCCACCCTGCACTCATAGAAACATCCTCCAGAACTGCGCCAGACACAGAAACGGCGCAAACGGAAACGAATCTTTCCAATGTACCTTACCCAGAAGCAGTCCGAT
The DNA here is from genome assembly GCF_964245105.1 of Candidatus Dorea massiliensis AP6. Taxonomy (NCBI): domain Bacteria; kingdom Bacillati; phylum Bacillota; class Clostridia; order Lachnospirales; family Lachnospiraceae; genus Dorea; species Candidatus Dorea massiliensis. The sequence continues at coordinate 55,554 of NZ_CAXTKW010000015.1, forward strand.
TCCAAGCGCTGCCGCACAGATTAGCGCTCCTGTCAGTAACAGTTCAAAATTCCCCGACGCGCCAAGGAACACGCCTGTGGCGCACAAAAGCCAGCCGTCTCCCATCCCGATAGCTCCCTTCGTAAGAAAAGACAGGATCACCATCACGACTCCTATTCCCAGTCCGCCCAGTATTTCAACCGCAGACAGTTCCCGAAATCGAACATTTACTGCCAGTCCCACAACCATTGAAAGCAGGATCACCGGGATACAGACTTCCCGCCGCTTAAAGTCCCATATACCGTTCACCAGCAACAGCACCGCCACATAATATTCCTTCCACATTTTTTAACCTCCGCATACGGAACAGGGCGGCAGCATCGTTTCTGAAAGCGGAATTGTATGAATTCCGCGTACCATCGCCGAACAGTTCAGGCTCTGATGATACCGCGTGCCGTCGTCTGTCAGAAACACAGGATCCGCTCCTTCCTTCCAGCATTTTTCACAGGGATAATACTTTCCGCCGGATTCATTTCTCAGATCCGCCACTTCCGAAAGTCCGCTCTGTCGGATAGACAGCTTCAGATAGCGGCAGCTCAGTTCCCGATGGTAGACAGTCCCGTAATCCGTTACATATACCACTTCTTCTTTCTCACTATTCGACGACCGTTCCCGTCCGCCAAAACCTGTCCAGCCCCGTACTACCCGTTTCTGCCGAATCCGAACCGGATGAAACCATGAAATTCCCGGCGGGAATACAGCCTGTCCGGAGATTTCCAGAGTAATCAGGGACTTTTCCGGATCCCAACTGCTTCCAAGCAGAGATAGTCCATCCGCTCCGTCCTTTAAGACAGCAGCCGCCACTTTCCCGGAGAGAGCTGCCTTTACCTCCTGTTTTCCATATAGTATAACCGCTGCAGTCGATCCCATGCCTCCGGCTGTGTCCGAATATTCCGCCAGCACTGCCAAATCTTTTCCCGCATCCGTCAGACTTCCTCCCGTCTCTATCTTCAGCTGCGTCAGAACCAGAAGATAAAGAAACGCCGTCACAGCCAGCAGAAAAATCGGAAAAACCAGAGCCGCTTCCACGGTCATGCTACCCTTATTCCGGAAGATGCACCGGGATGTTCTTCCGCGCTCAGAGTAAGAAACAGATTTGTCAGAATTTACAAGAATAACAGTTCCGCCGTCGTCCACTGCCTGGAGAGCTTTGAATTTAATCAGACATATCTCTGTACGAAAGAACATCCCGGTACACCTCCCTTTTCCCTCTGTTACCATTCATAGCAAAATTGGCGCTCTGCCGTATACTCCTGCCCTTTCATGCATATGGTCCGCAGCCGAAAGGAGTCAATACACTGATCCACATAAAACCACTGACCGCCGGATGCTTCCCGCACCGCGCCCTCGATCACATCGAGACTTCGCATACTTTTCTTTTCCCGCCCGGTCAACGTCAGTAAGATTCCAAGATAATCCCGGTACAGCAGTCCGTCCGCATCCTCGTTATCGTCCATTCCGGATAAATCACCCAGCTCCAGTGCGTTACTCAGCGATATTTTCCAGGTCGATGCATCTTTCCGGAATGCTACCCGCTTTCCGTTCAGCAACAGTCTCAGATCCAGAACACTTTCCGCAAAAGCCCACGCCAGAAGCAACATCTGCTTTACCGCCTCTACCAGCCCCGGTATCAGTGTCGCTCCTACCAGCAGCGTAGCCATAGCGGTACATTCCGCCACCTTTGCGGAATCTGTAAGCAGATACGCATAGTTCATTCCTTCCCGGATAGCCAATAACCTTCCACATACCGCTTCCAGATTGGCAATATCCGAATCCCGGCCTGCAATAAGATATTCCAGCTGATAATCAAGCCACGACCCACCCTCCTTTTCTCCTGTAAGGCAAGCTGCCGCATTTCCAAAATGTTCCAGCAGATACGCCAGAAACCAGGCATCATTCAAGACTCCATATGCGTTTTTTCCTCTTGCACCGGAGCCCGTAAGCAGCGTCCGGTCTGATGGAACCCCGGCCAGCTCCGCGCGTTTCCCGGATACGCTTCCCGGATCTTTAAGAATCAGATGCAGGATACTTCCCCCCTTTAACCGTTCTGTCTGCTCCGCCGGATTTGGCGTACCTTCCTCTTCCTCTTCTTCCCGGCGTCGGCTGAGTTCTTCCAGATTCCTGCTTTCCCTGTCGTCCGCTTCCCGGTAGTTTTCCTCCTGCTCGGCAGCCTGCCGTACGTATTCCGCATACTCCTGAAAGCTTTCCAGAATAGATGCTCCCCTCTTTGCCTTCATTACAGACACCGCCTGCTCATAATACGCCTCTCCGCGCCCATCAGTGGCCCTTGCATAATCCCAGGTTTCAAGAGCCTTCACCTTTCCCGGCTTCAAATTCAGATTCAGGAATTCCTCTGCCCGCTGCTCCAGATACTCCGTCTTCTCCGCTCCGCCCCCATAGCTCAGATCCAGATAAAACAGTTCATACCTCTTCCAAAGCTCCCTGTGATATTCCGAAAGCACTGAATACTCACTGAGTTCCAGCGCCTCCTCCATCTGGCTTCGAAACAGGGCATTTTCCGCAGACTGAAACAGAGCCTGAAAGAAAAACAGCAGTACGGACAGCATCAGACTCAGAAAAACGGTAATTTCTCCCCGTTTTTTCATCTCTTTTTATACCAGACGGCTTTGTTTTGTGATCTTGTCAAAAATCTCATTTACCAGGGAAGTCAGCTTACTCTTAAAAATCAGTACCAGCGCAATCAAAACCACCAGAATCAATATCATTTCCACCGTTCCGATTCCTCTCTGATCCTCCCACAGATTTTTCCATCCCTGTTTTAATCTCATCATTTTACTTTCCTCCTTTTACATCTGCATCGACATTCCCGCAGGCACAAGCACAAGAAGCATCACCACCGCCAGCGTCAACACCATGGGAAAAAGTAACCTGGTGGCCGCCTTTTCACCCTGCTCACGCGCCAGCTCTTTCCGCTGTTCAAAGGCTTCTGCCACCTCTTCTCTTAACAGATCGCTTAACCCTCTATTTCCTTTCTTCAGATTTTGTTCCAGCAGTGCGGCCAGCTTCAGGTAACAAGGCAGCCGACAACGGAGCCCGAAATTCTCATACGCCCTTCCTTCCGAAACGCCATTCTGCATCTCCCGGCAGGCCAGCGCCATTTCCTCATACACATACCGCCGCGGTCCTCCCGCTTCCCGTTTTTTTTGATAATCCGCCACCATCGTCTCCCAGGCCATCCGGAGCGCGCTTCCGGCTCCCAGGAGCAACACCAGCTTACTCACCACCTGTGCGTAATCCCGGCGAAGCTCCAGTTCCCGTTCCTGCACCAGCTTTTTAAGCTCCTGATCCTTCGCCATATATACCAGAATCAGACTGATAACTGTCAGAATGGGAATTACTGCCACGGAAGAGCTTTTCTTTTCCTTCCAGTTCAGATTTATTCCATCCACATTCTCCGGCAATTCTTTCCGACTCTCCAGACGGCTCTTCTCCTGAAAGTTCTGAATCGTCTGAGAGAGTGCCTCCGTCCACTGCCGGGCCGGGCTCAGTATCTCAGGGAGTACCCGAACATTTGCCTCGTAAATACTTTCCTGATCTTCGCATCGCAGGCGGCCTCTTAAGCTTACAATCGTGCCATCCTCTGTTACCTTCTCCTTGCGGATACTCCCGTCCAGATTCAGCACTTCATAGGAGTCCAGCTCCCAGTCCACGGTGACTGGCGTTCCCTCGATTTCCCGAATCAGATTCAGATCCGTCCGTACCTCCTGCAGAGAACTGTTCTCTCCGATAATATAGCTTTCCATGCGGGCTGTTTCTTCCGCCAGCAGCTCCTTCACCTGCTCTTTCTTCAGCCCCTGGGGTTCTACCTCTACCACAATGGCTTCTCTGTCTTTTCCGGATTCCTTATCGGGTACTGCCCAGATTTCCCGGGTATACGTTTTTTCCTTACGCGGCAGAAAGTGCCCTTCTTCCATAAGCGTACTGCTGCGTTCATTTACCCAGAACGCCGCCGTCAGAACTGCGCCGGCTCCCAGAATCAGTATAAGAAGCTTCAGCTTCTCTCCATAAAACGCCTCCAATCTGCCCTCTACATTTTTCTCCGCATGTAATATCCGAAAATTTTCCGCCACGTTTTCTTTTCCGGGATACCCATTTCCGGCTTTTCCAAGCAGCCTTCGGTTAAGCTTTTCTAACAGCTTCATGCTACACCTCGATTTCCAGCATTCTCCTTCCCAGATACCATGCGCCCAGATACAGAAGCAGGCAGCCTGTCATCACGCATACTCCAACGATATTTCCATACACAGGATCCATAAATCCCGGACACCCTATCCGCAGGTACAACACAATCACAAAGGGAATTCCATTCATAATCTTCTGCTCGTAGCGCCGGGACGCCAGTGTCGCCGCAATCGCCCGTTCTGTTTCCACTGTCTGCGCTATGGTTCTGGCCGTGTCTTCCATAATTTCGATAAGATCGCCGCCGCTTCGCTTCCCCACCGTAAAGATTTCCGCAAAGGTTTCCGCTTCCGGAATTCCGCTTCGCTCTGCGAAATCCCGCATGGCTTCCTCCAGCGTCTGATTCGAATCCATCCGCCGCTGCATAGCTGCCAGCTCCTGCACCATATCCGCATTTTCCTCATAAATCATTCGCAGATCCCGCCCGGTCTCCCGAACTGCATTTTCTACAGAATATCCTGCTGCCAGAGCCGCCGCCATTCCCTGCACCGCGTCCTTAAACTGAAGCTTTAACGCCGCCTTTCTCCGCTCCGACAGCTTTTTCCTCTTCTCCCGAAAATACCAGAAAGCTACCGGAATTTCCAAAATCAGCGCCACCGGAGAATTATAGAAGCAGAACGCAATCACCATGCTAAGCCCCGCCGCTTCCAGCCCATAGCGAATATATTCTTCTCTGCGAAAACAATATCTGCGGTAATCCATCTGTTTTCTCCTATTCTTCTCTTATTCCCGCTGCCCGAAGCTTTTCCGTATGCAAAAGCCCTTCTATACACCTGAGTTGTCCCGCCACCTTTTCTGCTTTTTCCTGCCCCGGCTCTTCTTCAAAGTGAAACAGGGATCGCAGGCAGATCTCTCCCTGCTCCATTCCGGTAAGCTCCACAATTTCCAACACTTTTCGACTGCCGTCCCTGAGACGCCCCAGATGCACGATCAGGTCCACTCCTGACGCAATCTGACGCCGTACTGCCGTAAGCGGCAGATCCATTCCCATCAGCACCATGGTCTCCAGCCTGGACAACATATCCGTCGGACTGTTGGCATGTCCGGTGCTTAAGGAACCGTCATGCCCCGTATTCATGGCCTGCAGCATATCGATAGCCTCTGCCCCGCGGATCTCACCGACGATGATCCGATCGGGACGCATTCGTAAGGATGTTTTGATCAAATCCCGGATGGTAATCTCACGCTCACCCTCCAGATTGGCATTTCTGGCCTCCAGTGTCACCAGATTCTCCACCCGGTCAAGCTGTAATTCCGCATTATCCTCTATCGTAATAATCCGCTCATCTGCCGGGATAAACTCTGACAGAGCATTCAACACGGTGGTTTTTCCGGAGCCGGTTCCGCCGCTTACAAAGATGTTATATCCGGCTTTTACTACCTTCCGCAAAAATGCTGCGGCTTCCTCACTGATGGAACCCCATTCCAGAAGCTGCCGCATCCGTACCGGTTCTTTCGGGAAACGGCGGATCGTTATCACCGGACCGTTCAGGGCCACCGGATCCAGCACAATATTGACACGGGAGCCATCTGCCAATCGGGCATCCGCAATGGGACTTGCCTTGGATACGCTCCGGTTGCAGAAGCTCACAATCTGCTGTACCACGTCTTCCAGCTTTCCTTTGGATGAAAAACTTTTTTCCCACCGGGTCAGCCTTCCGCCACGCTCCACAAAGATATTTTCCGGTCCATTTACCATAATCTCTGTCACTTCCGGATCTTCAATCAGCTCCTGGAGCATGTCCAGACGCCGCATGGAGTTAAACAGCTCTTTTTGCAGCCGCAGCCTCTCTTCCAGCATCAAATACCCTTCCCGGCTCTTCTGCATAATCTCTTCGTCTATCAGCGCCTGTACTTCCCCGTCTGACAGTTCCCGCGACAGATCCAGACGTCTCTGCACACGATCTCGAAGCTCCCGGGTCAGTTCCTCCCAGTTTCTTTTCACGGCTCGCACCACCTTTTTCCTTCGGCCTTCACCAGCAATTCCAGTCCGTCATAGGCGGACAGCTCCAGCTTCTGCGTCCGTTCCAGTATCTGCTCCAGCTCAAGCAGCTTCAACGTCTCTTCATACTGCTTCATTTTCGCCTTCGCGGTCTCATCCGGCTCCACAGGCGTATAGATCCCGCTGCACGCATCCAGCAGTTCATACCAGCCGTCCACAGCTTCACTTAAATCCAGAATCACCACCTCATAGCGGCTCTCCTTTTCAAGCAGCTCCAAAAGCTGCTTCCAGTCCTCCCGTTTCACAGTTTCATATTCCACAGGAGAACGTAAGGGCGGTATATAATCCAGTTCCCCCATGGAACGAATCATCCCCTCCAGCTTCCAACCAAAGGCTGCCTTTCCCTGTTTCAGAAAATACAGAAGCTCCGATAAAGTCCAGCCCCCATCCACAGGATACAATTCCGCAAATCCCGAATATTCCTCCAGATTCAGGTACAGCGTCCGTCTCTTCTTCGCAATCTCCTTCCCCAGAGCCAGGGCAAATCCTGTCTTACCGGTTCTCCCCACAGGCGAATAAACGGCAATCCGCTTCATCCCTTCTGTACGAAGCATGACGCCCGGAACCACCGCTGCCTGTTCCGCATAGAAATCCATGGCCTGCCTTAAGATCTGCGGACAAGACTGGTACTTGTAGATTCTCGGATATTCTGTCTGGGGCCCGGTCTGATACTCTTCCCCCGATAACAGAATGACAGTTCCATATTCTTTTTTCTTTGGCAGCTCCGCTGCTATCTCCTCTGACAGAAGCAACAGATCCACCGGATGTTCTTTCGTATATGCGGAAAGCTCCCCACTGTCGGTAAACCCATGGACTGCCAGCAATGAAGCCGGGCGTCGGTTCACATACTCCGCAAACCGCTGCACATACTCCCTTTCCCTGCTGCAGACCGCCATCTGCCTTCCTCTCATCGTCTACATCCCTGAGCACAGCAACAGCCCGGTCATCATACTGAGCCACAGCTCCAATCCCAGAAATACCGCCGCCATAAGGAATGGCTCAGGCCTCTTTCTCTCGTTTTCCCCTTTTTCACGCAATATGTCTCCTTGTCCTCCTTCCACCCCTTGTCCACTCAGGAATTATGGTCTGACACAAACCAAGACAGTACCGGCTCACGTTCTGCCGGTCTTTTGTAAGAATTCTGATCGATCGAACCGCCATCTCTGACGGTAGCTAAAGTATAGCCCGTGCTCTTCTGTTTGTCTATTGTAAATGGTTCACAAAATTCCGAAGGCCGCGATTCCGTAAAGCAGCCCAATCCCGCTGATTCCAAGGGTTCCTGCCGTACAAAGGGTCAGTGGATTTAACCCCACAAAAACGGAAACATCCTGGGATAGAAGAATAGCGTTGATAACCTGAATACCGATAGCGCCGAACACGGCGCGGAGAAGAAAGTTGATGATTTTCATAGAACCGCCTGCTTTTTTTTAATGTATACAACTCGTTTTCTCGATTTATACATAAGCTACCTGAAAATAATTCACACAAACAGGTTTTTCCGTATATTTCCTCTCCCATCAGTCTATACTCCTACTATAGATAATTCATTTTCAGATACGGGGGATTTTATGGGATTATTCAAAAAAGAGGAGCCGCTGGAGGAGTATGAACGCTTCTCGGCCCGGAGGCAGCTGATGGAAGATTTGACGCTTACGAAAAACGCGCTGGACACAGCCTACGCGAATTTTGAGACGGTGGTCGATCCGGATCTGATCGACTGCTATACGTATGAGATTTATTCGGTGCAGAAGCGGTATAAGTTTTTGCTGGAGCAGGTGCGGCAAATTGATTTGCAGCGCTTCTCCTGAACGGAATACTTTACAGCAAAAAGAACTGACACAGATATTTCTTTTATAAGTTTACAGAATAAATACATTCTGATTCTTTATAAAATCTTATATCTGTATCAGTTCTTTTTTATACTAATTTACGTTCTTCTATATTTTAGCAGATCTCCGCTCCTGCCGGCATATCCTTCTCCGGCGTCATCAGCGCCAGGTTGCCCTCTGCGTCCTCGGCGCACAGCAGCATACCTTCAGACAGGATCCCTGCCAGCTTCGCCGGCTTCAGGTTCACGACTACCATAACCTTCTTGCCGACCATTTCCTCCGGTGTGTAATGAGACTTAATGCCGGATACGATCTGCTTTACCTGGCTTCCGATGCGGACCTGGGAGCACAGAAGCTTTTTGGACTTCTTCACGGCCTCGCAGGCAATGATTTCACCCACCTGGAACTGCAGCTTCGCGAAATCGTCAAAGGTAATCTCTGCCTTCGGCTCGATGTCGATGACGTCTGCAGCCTCCTCTTTTGCCTCTTCCGGCTGATCCTGCTCTGCCGCGTCCGCAGCCTTCTTAGCCTCAACCTTCTCCAGAACCTCTTTCACGTCCAGTCTCGCGAACAGAATCTCCGGCTTGTCGGTTACCTTATTGCCGGACTGATAGAGTCCGAACATGTTCATAACCTCCAGGGAACGCTTTCTCGCGCCCAGCTGTGCCAGAATCTTGTCGGCAGTCTCCGGCATAAACGGCTCTAAGAGGCTTGCGCCAATGCTGATGCTCTCTACCAGATTGTAGAGTACGGTCGCCAGACGTTCCTTCTTGCTCTCGTCCTTAGCCAGGGCCCAGGGCATGGTCTCGTCGATGTATTTGTTGCAGCGCTTGAACAGGTTGAAGATCTCGGTGATGGCGTCTGCCACGCGCAGATCGTCCATTTTCGCGGAGGCCTTCTCTGCCGCACTGACAGCAGCTTCGCGAAGCTCGCGGTCTACCGGCTCCAGCACACCTGTGTTATTGACTACGCCGTCAAAGTACTTGTTGGACATGGATACGGTACGGTTTACCAGATTGCCCAGGGTGTTGGCCAGGTCAGAGTTCATACGCTCCACCATCAGCTCCCAGGTAATCACGCCGTCGTTGTCAAAGGGCATCTCATGCAGTACGAAGTAACGAACCGCGTCCACGCCGAACATGTCTACCAGATCATCCGCGTAAAGCACATTTCCCTTGGACTTGCTCATCTTGCCATCGCCCTGCAGGAGCCACGGATGACCGAATACCTGCTTCGGCAGCGGCAGATCCAGCGCCATCAGGAAAATGGGCCAATAGATCGTATGGAAACGGATAATATCTTTTCCGATCAGATGCAAATCCGCCGGCCACTCCTTCTTGAACAGGTCGCTGGACTCTCCGTCGCACTCGTAGCCGATGCCGGTGATATAGTTGGTCAGCGCGTCCAGCCATACGTATACCACATGCTTCGGATCGAAATCCACCGGGATACCCCATTTAAAGGAGGTACGGGATACACAGAGATCCTGCAGACCCGGAAGCAGGAAGTTGTTCATCATCTCATTCTTTCTGGAAACCGGCTGAATGAATTCCGGATGCTTGTTGATGTGGTCAATCAGACGATCCGCGTATTTACTCATACGGAAGAAATAAGCCTCTTCCTTGGCAGGCTGCACCTCGCGGCCGCAGTCCGGACACTTGCCGTCCACCAGCTGGGACTGGGTCCAGAAGGACTCGCAGGGCGTACAGTACATTCCTTCATACGCTCCCTTGTAGATGTCGCCCTGATCGTACAGCTTCTTAAAGATCTTCTGTACCTGCTTCTCGTGATAATCATCGGTGGTGCGGATGAATTTATCATAGGAAGTATTCATCAGATCCCAGATGCGCTTAATCTCGCCAGATACATTGTCTACGAATTCCTTCGGAGTAACGCCTGCCTCCTCAGCCTTCAGCTCAATCTTCTGGCCGTGCTCGTCGGTTCCGGTCTGGAAGAATACGTCGTAGCCCTGGAGTCTCCGGAAACGGGCAATGGCGTCCGCCAGTACGATTTCATAGGTGTTTCCAATGTGGGGCTTGCCGGATGTGTAGGCAATGGCCGTGGTCATGTAAAACTTTTTCTTTTCCATTTTTTACCTCTCTTTCTCTGCAAACGAAAGATCAAAAAACCCCGTCTTCCTTAAATCTTAAAGAAGACGGGGATGATTCCCGTGTTACCACTTCTGTTCGCCTGTCCCTCACGAGACAGACCTCTGCGGGTACCTGCATACCCTGACGCTGTAACGGGCGCACCCATCACGGCTTATCGCAAAACCATTTCCCATAGGAAATCCCTTTATCGAAAATAACCTTACGTTCATCCGTGCCGCTCAGAAACCATCTTCAGCTCTTTTGTCTTCATCCCTCTCAGCACCGGGAATTCTCTGTAAAAGACGCATACAGCTTACTCTTTTCTTCGTAGCGTTTGCATTTTGCTCAGATAAAAGAAGCGTAACACGGCCAAAACCTTTTGTCAAGCCTGCCGACTTTTCTTCTCTTATTCGTTTAAAAATTTTCAGTTTTTTATCGAATTTCGATCCTCATTTTTGTTGAAATTTACTCTTTAACTTTGAAAAATCAGTGCTATAATAATCACCGTAAATTAAATATAGAACCACTTAACAATACCTGTTTGTTACACAAAGTGGAAGGCTGCTAAGCGATTCAGATTTTGGAGGAAAAGATAAATGAATACTTTAAAAGCTGAAAAAAGAGACATGTTGACGAAAGCCAAGAAACTTAGACGTGAAGGTTATGTTACCGGCAATATCTATGGCCGCGAGATGAAGGAGTCCATTCCCCTTCAGATTACCAAGGCAGATGCAGAGCGCATCCTGAGAACCGAGGGTAAAGGCAGCCAGGTAATGCTGGAGGTTGCAGGTGAGACCTACGACGCGCTGATTAAGGAGATTGATTACGATTCCTTAAGAGGACAGCTTCTGGAAATCGATTTCCAGGCATTGGTAAGCACCGAGAAGGTTCACTCCGTAGCAGAGGTGATCCTGCTGGGCCAGGACGATGTACAGGCCGGCGTGGTACAGCAGATGCTTCAGGAAGTTACCTACAAGGCACTGCCCGCAGATCTGGTTGACAAGATCAAGGTTGATGTCAGCCACATGAAGGTCGGCGAGACATTGAAGGTTAAGGATCTGGATATCGCCAAGAATCCTGCCATCGACCTGCATACTTCCCCGGAAGCTACCGTTGCTACCGTACTGGAGGTACACAATGCCGTAGCAGATGATGCAGACGCTGAGGATGAAACCGCAGAGGCATAATTTAGAACAGTGAAATAAATTTGGAAAGGCCGCATATCGGATGTGAAAGTTCGGTATGCGGTCTTTTTGCACGTAACAATTTCTTTTTTCCCCATTCTTCTCATAAACTACACCAAGAGTTATTCCGGTGGTTTTCCATGAAAAAATCCTTCCTCTTTGTTCTTTTTCTCTCTGCTTTTTTAACGACGGCTCTGCTTCTCTCCCGCTCCTGTCTGTCCGGTACGGACACTACTTCCGCCGAAGAGGCCTTCGAAGCCTTCACCAACGGCCTCTTCCGGGAATCTGTCACCGGCAGCACGCTGACGCTTCATTATACGTTGGCTGATCCGGTGGCTTACGGGATTCGTAAGTTTCCGATTTCCTATGGCTCTTACTCGGAGGAGTCCAAAGCCCAATCAGCTGCCGCCCTGGAAAATGCATTCGCTGCCCTGTCAGAATTTCCGCGAAGCGAGCTTTCTTATGTCAACCGACTGGAATGGGACATTCTGAACACGCAGATTCCCCGGGAGCTTGCACTGCTTCATTTTCCTTATTATGAAGAAGTTTTCAGTCCCTTGCTGGGCGTACAGGTGCAGCTTCCTGTACTGCTGGCAGAGTATGCTTTTGATTCGGAAGAAGATGTGGATGTCTATCTTCGGCTGCTGGCGAAGACGGACGCGTATTTTGCGGAATTATGCGAATATGAAAAGGAGAAGGCTCAGGCCGGGCTTTTTATGACGGATGAAAGCGCCGACGCGGTGATTTCGGGATGCCGGGATTTTCTAAATGGGACACAATTCAACAACACCAACCAAAGTAATATAAATCAGAACAAGCCTGAAAACATAGCCGCCACCGATATTGACTCTGTCCAAAGTTCCAATGAGATCCTCGGCACACCTGAGGAAAGCTCCGAGGCAGTCATCAAACATTTTTTGGCAGCCAGCTTCTCCGAACGTCTTACGGAACTTTCTCAGAAGATCCATCTTTCTGACCGCCAGTTCTCATATTATGTAAATCTCAACCAGCAGATGCTCGAAGCACACGTTTTCCCTGCCTACGTCCACCTCATCGAAACCCTTTCTTCCCTGAAAGGCTCCGGCGCCAACCCCTACGGCCTGGCCCACTACCCGGAAGGCCGCTCCTACTATCAGGCTCTCACAGACGCCATCATCGGCTCTGATCGCACCCTGTCCGAAATCCGCGATCTCATCGACCACCAGCTCCTGAGCGATGTGCGTCAGATGGCCGAGCTGGTCAAAAACCGTCCGGAGCTGCTGACAGATGTTCCCCGCACCACCACGGCCCGGGAACCGGAGCAGATTCTCGCAGAGCTGCAAGCCCGGATGCTGGCTGATTTTCCTGCTGCCGACGCAAATGCCCATACTGGTGCGGATACCGACAGTTCCGCCTCCTCCATTCCCATTTCCGTCAAGTCTGTCTCCCCGTCCCTGCAGGAACATGCGAGCCCTGCCTTCTACCTGACGCCGCCCCTGGACGCCATGCGGGACCATGTCATCTACATCAATCCTGCTGCTGACTATGACCCGCTGACCCTTTTCACCACCCTGGCCCACGAAGGCTTCCCCGGCCATCTCTACCAGACACTTTCCGAGCAGACCTCTCCGCAGCATCCGGTCCGCAGCTTCTTCTATTTTGGCGGCTTCGTGGAAGGCTGGGCCACCTACGCGGAACGCCTGTCTTACCGCTACGCCGGCCTGGATCCGGATATGGCCGACCTCTTAGCCGCCAACTCCTTCTTCCTGCTGGGCCTCTACGCCCGCTCGGACGTGGGCATCCACTATGAAGGATGGACCCCTGCGGAAATGAATGCTCTCTGGAACGGCTACGGCATCACCGACGCCGATGCCCTTGCTGAAATCTACCAGGCCATCCGGCAGGATCCCGCCAATTACCTGAAATATTATCTGGGCGCCGTGGAAATCCTGGAACTGAAAAAAGAAGCGGAAGATACCCTTGGCGCACAGTTTTCACTGAAGGATTTCCACAGCTACCTGCTCCGCACCGGCCCCGCTCCTTTTTCCATTCTCCACTCTTACCTGCCCGCCTGGACAGCTATGGATTAGTCTTATCTAACTGTTAAATGCCATTTTTCCCGCCAGCCACACACTGACCGCGATCCCCGCCACCGTTGCCAGCAGCGCCCCCGGTAGCGTGTAGCGGGTTTTCTTCACCTTCGCTGCCATAAAATAGATGCTCATAGTATAGAAAACTGTCTCCGTACACCCCATCATAATGGACGCCGCCAGCCCCACATAGCTATCCGTCCCGTACTCCTTAAAAATATCCAGCGCCAGCCCTGTGGCCGCCGAAGCTGAGAACATCCGCACGATAGCCAGCGGCAGAAGCTCCGACGGGAAATGCACCTTTTCCGTCAGACCGCCCAGCAAACCCGCCAGGAAATCCAGGAAGCCGGAAGCCCGCAGTACTCCGACAGCCACCATCAACCCCACCAGTGTCGGCAGAATCTGCACCACCGTCTTCAGTCCGTCCTTTGCCCCTTTTACAAAATCATCGTACACCGGCCGCTTCGCGGCCAGCCCCTCCGCCACCACATAAAAAATCAGAAAGGGCACAATAAGATCCGATATGTAGAGCATGATCCGTATCATTTTCTCACCCCCTGTCCATCAGCTTACAGAATACTGCCGCTGTCACTGCACTGATCAGTGTCGCCACCAGAGACGGCGCCAGAATTACCGCCGGATTCACACTACCGTACTGACTCCGATATGCGATAATATTCACCGGAATCAACTGCAGGGACGCGATATTCAGCACCAGAAATGTACACATCTCATTACTTGCCGTCCCATTTTTCCGCGCGGTTTTTCCGGTACGCCGCCGTTCCTCTTCCAGATCGCTGAGCGCTTCCATGGCCCTCAGTCCCGCCGGCGTCGCTGCCCAGCCAAGCCCAAAGATATTGGCAATCACATTGGTGGTGATATATTCCCGCGCCGGATGCTCCCTGGGCAGCCTCGGAAACATGAAATTCATAAAAGGAGCGATAGCCCGGGACGCCCGCCTTATGACGCCGCTCCTCTGGGCAATTTCCATCAATCCCACCCACAATGCCATAATTCCTGCCATGGTGATACACAGCGTTACTGCCTCCCCCGCCGATTCCAGCGCCGCTTCCGTCAATTCCGGCAGCCTCCCCTGCAAGGCTCCGTAAACAATTCCCAGTACCAGCATGGCCGCCCAAAGATAATTCAGCATGACATCTTCTCCCGTTTTTTATCAATATATTACCCAAACTCCCCATTTATGGAAATTTCCTTGCTTTTCTTGATTTCAGTCCCAAATTTTTTTTATTTTATCCTTTTTTTATGATTTTTTAGTAATTTGTTCATTAAAATATCATTAAGAAATGTATTTTCCTATTGGAATCTTATGGGTTTTTTGTTATAATGTTGGAATCAAGTGTTACCATTAAATTAAGGAGGAGAAGCAATGAAGAACACCGGAGTGGTCAGAAGACTGGATGAACTCGGACGTATCACGCTTCCTATGGAATTACGAAAAGTATTCGGAATTGAAGAACGCGATTTTCTCGAGATCTATGTTGAAGATGACAAAATTATTTTAAAGAAGTATGCACCGACGGATATTTTCACAGGAGACCGAGATGATCTTATTGAATTCCATGGTAAAATGGTTTCCAAAAAGTCAATTGAGGAATTAGCAAAAAAGGCTAACTTAATTTAATTATATTTATCGGTACATAAAAACCGGCAACCCAACAATGGGTCCCCGGTTTTTTCTTTTGCGCAAAATTATCCTTCCAGCAGAGCCTGATAAATATCCCTTTTGGACACGCCACGATCTTTGGCCGCCAACCGCATGGCTTCCTTGTGCTGGATTCCCTGCTGCTCATACAGCGCCACGTGCTCCGCAATGGTCATCTGCTCCCAGGCCGCCTGCTTTTCTTTTTCCATCTCTTCCCGGTTCCGGCCCTCGATGACCAGCACGCACTCGCCCCTGGCCGCTTCCGTCTCATAATGACGAATCGCTGCTTCCAGATCCGTCCGGAAAATGGTCTCGTGCTTCTTCGTCAGCTCCCGGCACACCGAAATCCGCCGATTTCCCAGGGTATCACGAAGCTCCCCAAGGGTCTTCAGAAGCCGATGGGGCGCTTCATAGATAATCATCGTCCGCGTCTCGCTTTTCAGCTCCTCCAGCACGTTCTGGCGTTCCTTCTTATCCGACGGCAGAAAGGCCTCAAAGGCAAACCTCCTGGTCCCGAGCCCCGACAGCGTCAGTGCCGTCACGCAGGCGCAGGCTCCCGGCAGCACCGTCACCGTAATACCCGCCTCCGCGCACATTTTCACCAGCTCCTCGCCCGGATCCGAGATGCCCGGCATGCCGGCGTCCGTGATCAACGCAATATTTTTGCCCGCCCGCAGCTGCTCCACCAGCTCCCGGCCTTTGTCGAACTTATTGTACTCATGATAGCTGGTCATGGGCGTATGAATTTCAAAATGGTTCAGAAGCTTGATGCTGTTGCGGGTATCCTCCGCCGCAATCACATCCACCTCTTTTAAGATACGCAGCACCCGAAATGTGATATCCTCCAGATTGCCGATCGGGGTGGCGCACAGATATAACGTTCCCTGCATCTTTTCTCCTTAATACCCGTAAATATCGTAAATCTCATCCATATAGACGCCTGGCTCCCTGTATACAATCAGCGGCTTCTCCACAGTCATCCGGGAGCGCCCGCCCCGGCAGGCCTCCAGAAGCACCATATTGGGCTCCTTGTCCACGTAAGGATAGACTAACTGCATCCGTTTGGGCTCCAGCTTATACTTCACCAGTGTAGTTATAATTTCCGCAAGCCGAAAGGGTCTGTGTACCAGATAAAAGCGTCCGCCGGGCCGCAGCACCTTCGCCGCCTCCCTGGCCACATCCTCGAAGCTGCACAGAATCTCATGGCGCGCGATGGCTTTGGGCAGCTCCGGATTCACGATTCCGTGACTGCCCGTCATGTACGGCGGATTGCAGGTCACCACATCAAAAGAAGCCGCCCCGAAGATCGAAGCCGCTTCCTTTATATCACCCTGGACAATGGAAACGGAATCCGAAAGAGTATTTAACTCCACGCTTCGCCTGGCCATATCCGCGCTCTCTTCCTGAATCTCCAGCCCGGTAAAATCACGCCCCGGTGTCTTGCCCCGAAGCAGAATCGGTATAATCCCCGTGCCGGTTCCCAGATCAAGCGCCCGCTCCCCCGGCTTCACCTTCGCGAACCCGGACAGCAGCACCGCATCCATGCCAAAACAAAACTTACTCGGATTCTGGATAATCTGATAGCCGTTTCGCTGCAGATCGTCCAGCCGTTCTCCATCCTTTAACTTAATTGTCATCCAGCTTTGATTTCCTCTCCTGCTTTTCCAGGGCCTCCAGCTTCTTCAGTTCCTTATCAGCCGCTCCGCCTTTGTCGCCCTTATCGCCCTTCTTTCTTCTCGGGCGGAACTTCAGCTCCTCCACCGGATACTCCCGGATCTCCTTCTCGTCGCCCTCGACGGTCACGATGACCTTTACCTTCTGGCGCAGCACGTTGACGCTCTGCACCTCACCCTTCAGTCCGTCGGCTGTGGTCACATAATCCCCCAGTCCCGGCAAATGGCTGTTCAGCTCCTCGTAGGTCTCCTGCTCATGCTTCAGGCAGCACATCAGTCTGCCGCATACGCCGGAAATCTTCGTAGGGTTCAGGGACAGGTTCTGCTCCTTGGCCATCTTGATGGACACCGGCACGAAATCAGACAGGTGGGTATGGCAGCACAGGGGTCTGCCGCAGATGCCGATACCGCCTAAGATCTTAGTCTCATCCCGGACTCCAATCTGCCGCAGCTCAATACGGGTACGGAACACGCTGGCCAGATCTTTGACCAGCTCACGGAAATCAATACGTCCGTCCGCGGTAAAATAAAATAATACTTTGTTATTATCGAAGGTATATTCCGCCTGGATCAGCTTCATTTCCAATCCATGCTTCTTAATCTTTTCCTGGCAGATTTTAAATGCCTCTTTTTCCTTGAAGCGGTTGGCCGCCTCTCTTGTATCATCCTCCTGGGTCGCAATCCGGATCACCGGCTTCAGGGGCTGGATAATCTTCTTATCCTCCACCTCTTTGGTGCCCACTACCACATATCCGTACTCCACGCCTCTGGCGGTCTCCACAATCACATGCTTTCCCTTGGGAATGTCCAGCTTTCCGGGGGAAAAGAAATATATTTTTCCCGCGTTCCGGAATCTGACGCCTATGACTTTTTCCATTCTAATTCTCCTTTATCGTCAGCATGAGAAGCTCCATGGTCAGCTCAAAGTTTACATTGGCCTTCAGCCGCACCTTGGCCTTCTCCAGTGCCTTTAAAATCCGCTCCAGCCCCTCATAAGAGCTCTTCTGGGCCTGGGCGCTGATATCATTAATTTCTTCCGCAAAAACCAGTCCGTCAATCTGGCGGGTGGCCTTGAACAGAAGCACATCCCGGAACCACAGAGCCATCAGATCGAGGTAATCGTTAATCTCCGTCTTATACTCGGACGCCGAACGCACCGCCTCGGTCAACTCGTAGATCTCCATATCGCGCAGATGCCGAAGCAGATGAATCAGGTGGCTTTTCAGCTCCGTAAACTGATCCGACTGGGCCAGCCGTTCCGCTTTCCCCACATTTCCCCTGGCAAATGCGGTGCATACCTCCGCCTGATAATCGGGAATATGGTACTTCTCCATCAGATAGGGCTTGATGATCTCATTCTTCACCGGACGCAGCTTCAGGGTCACGCACCGGGACAGAATGGTCGGCAGGAATGCGTCTGCATTGGTGGTCAGCAGCATGATGACGCCGTAGGCAGGCGGCTCCTCAATGGTCTTCAGGAGGGCGTTCTGGGCCTGTACGGTCATCTTCTCTGCCTCGTCCACAATATAGATTTTATATGGGCTGCTATAGGGCTTGATCTGGATATCGCCGCAGAGCTGACCGCGGATATCCTCCACGCCGATGCTGGCGGGCTTCTCATGCGTCACTTCAATGATATCCGGCTGATTGCCGCTCTGTGCCTGCTTGCAGGAATGGCATTCCCCGCAGGGCTCCACACCGCCCCGTTCACACTGGAGTGTCTGAGCAAAGGCCCGGGCCAGCATTTTCTTTCCCGCTCCTTCTTCTCCATCCAGAATATAGGCATGGGATACTTTTTGAAGCTTTATGGCATTCTGCAGGTGCTCGATGATCTGCCCGT
The DNA here is from genome assembly GCF_964245105.1 of Candidatus Dorea massiliensis AP6. Taxonomy (NCBI): domain Bacteria; kingdom Bacillati; phylum Bacillota; class Clostridia; order Lachnospirales; family Lachnospiraceae; genus Dorea; species Candidatus Dorea massiliensis. The sequence continues at coordinate 74,143 of NZ_CAXTKW010000015.1, forward strand.
GCCCTAAGATTTCGGAAAATCCGGCCATATATTCACACTCCCTTCTTTCTACCGCTGTTCATTTTATTAAAACTAACTTGATGAAAAAAATACTCTTTTTAGTATAACATACATTTTTTAGAAAAAACAGCTTTTTATACTTTTGTTCTGCTCCGCAAATCCGCCTGCGGACTGTAATTTCCTTTATCTGAAGGTTCTCACTTATGTTCTTTTATATACTCTGAGATTTCCTCTATGCTTTCCTTCAAATCCCGGTTCCGGAATCGCTTCTCAATTCCGGCCTCCGCAATTTTCTCCTCCGCGAAATCCTCACTGTCCGCCAGAAACCGCCGACAAAGCTCTGCGTACTTTGGCTCCTGCTGTCCGCGTTCCCGAGTGAGAGCTCTCTGCAGCCGCTCTCCGTCCTCCACTTCGATGTAGATGGGAATCACTCGCTCTGCCCCATAATAATTCCGAAGTGCCCGGTAGGACTCCAGTACGCCGACACCCGCATAGTTATATTTTTCCAGATCGGTCGCCTCTGTATCAGCTGTAAAATATTTCCACACTCCATGTACCGTATCATAAGCCCGAAGCTCGATCACCTTCCCGGCGTTCTGAAGTTCTTTCAGACCCGCTTCATCCGTAAAATGATACTGCACCCCCTGCTCCTCCCCAGCCCGCATAGGACGGGTGGTGTACAGCACCAGCGGCTTCAGAGCTAGGCTTTCGTTTTCCAGAAGCTTCTGAAAAATGGTGTCCTTGCCTGTGGCGCTTTTCCCGATTACATAAAATAATTTTCCCATCATTTTCTCCGTTTTATTCTTTTACAATCCCAAGCTTCGGAATCCCGTCTCCGTCGTATTCCAGCCCGTGCACCTCATAACCGGCCTCCAGCCATTCCTCTATGCATTTCAGCAGCTCTTCCGTCACCCGCTCCCCCGGCGCCAGAACCGGAATTCCCGGCGGGTACAGATACACGTAATTGCCTGCCACAGCGCCCTCACAGGCCGCCAGAGGCCTGCAAGCCCCTTCGGCCTCCGCTGCTTCACCAATGGTCAGAACAGCCTTCAGATGTGGCAGCGCGTTGCTCTTGGCGCTCACTTTATCTGCTGTGTTCACGCCGACCGGTATCTTTTCATCCATATCCAGATCGATCCCATGCAGCGCTTCCGCCAGCCGCCGGAATCCCTCTTCCGAATCCGCAATCCCCGCGATCGCCACCACGTAATCCGGCCCGCTCATTTCCATCTGGATATGGTACCGCTCCCGGAGCATCCGTGACAGTTCTTCTCCTGTCAGCCCGACTCCGGCCCGGTTCGCTTTCCTTGCGGAAATCAGCAGCTTGCTCCGATCAAAATCCGCCGTCTGCCCGAACTCCGCCGTTTTCGCCTCCGACTGCCATGTGCCGTCCTTCTCGCTGTCCAGTCCGGCCAGATACAGCCATTTCAGATCCAGACATCTCTCCCGGAATGCCCGCAGCTCCCGCGTATGCCTCTCAAACAGCTCCTCGCCGCCCCGCTTTATCAAATCCACACAGGCATCAATGGAAGCCATCAACACGTAAGACGGACTGCTGCTCTGATAAATGGACAGAAATTTCCGAATCCTCTCCCGATTCACGATTTCTCCCTGCACATGCAGAAGCGCAGTCTGGGTCATGGACGGCAGCGTCTTATGTACGCTGTGAATCACCACATCCGCCCCTGCACGCACCGCATCCTCCGGAAAATATTCCGAGAACGGGAAATGTGCCCCATGGGCCTGATCCACGATCAGCGGTACCCCGTAGCAATGACAGATTTCCGCAATCTGTCGTACATCGGAGCAAACGCCATCGTACGTAGGCGACACAATCATTACCGCCTGGATATCCGTTTGATTCCGGTTCCGATTTCCTTTCCCGTTCTCACAGGAATGCCCCTCTGTTTTTCCATCAGCACACTGTTTTTTCTCCATCACAGACTTTTGCAGGGCATTTTCCACATTCTCTGGCAAAACCGCGCCGTTTATCCCCAATTTCGAGATATAGTGTGGATAAAGATACACTGTTTTCAATCCCCGAAGCTCCGCTCCATGATAAACCGACCGATGGCAATTCCGGGCCATCAGAATTGTCCCGCCCTGCTTCGTGCAGCCTGAAATGGCGCTTAAAATCCCCGCTGTGCTTCCATTTACCAGGAAATGCGTCTCTTCGGCCCTAAAGACCTGCGCCGCCCGCCGCTGGGCCTCCGTCAGCACCCCGTCATTCTCCGGATGATGCAGATCGTCAAAACCGTCTATCTCCGTAATATCTATTTGAAATGGATTCTCAAATTCCCCCATAAGCCGCTTGTGCCCCGGCATATGAAAGGCGTAAAAATCCGAAGCTCCGTAGGTAGCCAGCTTCTCATAAAGCGGCCCGCCGAACTTGTCCTGTCTTCTATTATTCTGTCTGTCCACGCAATCTTTAAATCACTTTCTCTGTTTTATTCTTCGATGCAACACACCGATTTTTGCTATCTTTATAGCCACTCGCCCAGCTCTTCCATATCCTGAACCGTTGTAGACCAGCCGGTCGCCAGCCGTACCACCGTGTGCGTGTCATCGGCTTTCTCCCAGAAGCTGACTGCCACGTGTTTCTTCAGTTCCTCCAGTTTTTCATTTTCCATAATCACAAACTGCTGGTTGGTCGGGGACTCCAGATAGAAAGTATAATTTTTGTCATGAAGCAGACGCTTCAACTGCTCCGCCATTTCGATGGCATTGCGGCTGATATTCAGATACAGATTTCCCGTAAACAGCTCGTCAAACTGGATGCCCAAGAGACGCCCCTTCGCCAGCAGCGCTCCCTGCTGTTTGATCCGCGTCATGAAATGCTTCGGCGCGTTCCCTTTCGGAAATACTACAGCTTCCCCGCAGAGTGCGCCCACCTTAGTGCCTCCGATATAAAAGACGTCACAGATCCGTGCGATATCCGGCAGGGTCATATCCGCCTCCGGGCTCATGAGACCGTAGCCCAGACGCGCGCCGTCCAGATACAGCGGCATCTCATAGGCATGACATATCTCCGCGATGGCCTCCAGTTCAGCTTTGCTATAGAGCGTACCGTACTCCGTCGGCCAGGACACATACACCATCCCCGGAAATACCATATGCTCATGATTGCCATCCTCAAAAAATGTTTCCAGGTAAGTCTTTAATTCTCCCGCATCAATCTTTCCCTGATGCTGTGGCAAAGTCAGTACCTTATGTCCGGTATTCTCGATGGCTCCTGCTTCATGAACGCTCACATGACCTGTCTCTGCTGCTACCACGCCCTCGTAGGACTGCAGCATGGACGCAATCACTACCGCATTGGTCTGGGTACCACCCACCAGAAATTCTACGATTGCTTCCGGGCACTCGGTGGCTTCTCGGATCTTTCTTCTTGCATTCTGACAATACACATCTGTCCCGTAACCCGACAGCGGCTCCATATTCGTCTCTGTTAATCTCTGTATAATCCGCGGATGCGCTCCCGCTGAATAATCGTTCTCAAATGAAATCATAATAGAAACCTCCTCTGCAAATATGTTGACTCACTTGCGCTCATTATGCTATGAATATTTCAATTCACAGCCGGCATTCGCCGTTCGTCAATCATACACGTATGTTGACTCACTTGCGCTCATTATATCACGAATTATCCTGCTTATCCCATTTTATCTTTATTTTTTACTATAATTTTGCCGCCAAAAGCTATCGCCTTCCATCTGAATAATTTTCAGATTTCCACTTGATTTTCTGTGCTAAAGTGCTACAATATTTTTTGTAAGCATCACGGGCTTGTAGCTCAGTTGGGAGAGCGCTGCGTTCGCAACGCAGAGGTCGAGGGTTCGAATCCCTTCAGGTCCATGGAACAAAGATTTTATAAATACGGAAGTATAGCTCAGCTGGGATGAGCGTTCGCCTCACACGCGAGAGGTCATGGGTTCGAGCCCCATTACTTCCACTGGAAAAGCCTGTATTTACGGGCTTTTTTCGTATCCGGAAATCAAAAGGTAATCAAAAAGTAGTCAGGGTAATCAAATACCCCAGAACATGATTATTCGGGAAAGGAAATTAAATGAAAAAAGTCCCGGGAATTTTTCTCTTCCCGAGGCTCTTCTTTTGTATACGCTTATCCGTTGTATTACTTAAAACATACGAATCTACACGAAAAATATTTGATTTTTGCATAAAAAAAGTGCCCAGAACCGGAATTGAACCAGTGACACGAGGATTTTCAGTCCTCTGCTCTACCAACTGAGCTATCTGGGCATCTTATAAAAGAAGAGCACGAGACGTGTGCTTCGTACTCTTCAAGTTGCGAGGACAGGATTTGAACCTGTGACCTTCGGGTTATGAGCCCGACGAGCTTCCAGACTGCTCCACCTCGCGATATGAAATTAAAAAGTGGCTTATCTAAAAGATAAACCAGAGTGGGGGAAAGTGGATTCGAACCACTGAAAGCACAGCTAACAGATTTACAGTCTGCCCCCTTTGGCCACTCGGGAATTCCCCCATGACACGGTCCAACAACGGCTAACGCACATTTTTCAGTTCCGTGAAGCCGATGATCGGACTCGAACCGATAACCTGCTGATTACAAATCAGCTGCTCTGCCAATTGAGCCACATCGGCACTACAACTTTTAGGTTGTAAAATGGGACCTATAGGGCTCGAACCTATGACCCTCTGCTTGTAAGGCAGATGCTCTCCCAGCTGAGCTAAGATCCCA
>NZ_CAXTKW010000016.1:0-77593 GCF_964245105.1 Candidatus Dorea massiliensis AP6
AAGACAACCTATATCGTCCGTGTCCATTTCAGCCAGACCGCAAAAGAGACGATGGAGGACAAAATCAAGCGTATGCTTCGTGAGGAAGTCCGCAAAATGTGACTTCTTTTTGAATTTGATGAAAAAGTCCTTGACTTTTCGTCTCTGGGGAAACGGAACGGAGCGTAAGAACCGGATCAGTGCTGCCGGATACGATTATTCTGCAGTGCAGAAAAGGGTAAATGAACTCCTAAAATAAGGATATGGCTGATGGTCAGGAATGGCTGTCAGCCGTATTTTTTTCCTTTTATGCCAAGGAAAGAAAGGTGAAAGGTATCGCAGATTGTACTTGCTATTATTGGCTTTCAGAGTGATATATAGACTACCCAAAGAGAAAGGAGTGGCAGAACTTGGAGATTCAGATAAGGGAAGGAAACAGGGAACAGAAGAGAAAATTAAGAGTCTGTGCTTACTGCCGTGTATCAACGGATGCGGATGAACAGGAAAATTCACTGGAAAACCAGATAAGGCATTATGAAACAGTCATAAAAGCGACCCCGTCTTATGAATATGCCGGAGTTTATAGTGATTTTGCCATATCAGGGTTCAAGGAAAAAAGACCCGGTCTGCAGAAGATGCTTGCTGATGCACAAAAAGGGAAGATAGACCTTATATTAACAAAATCGGTATCACGTTTTGCAAGAAACACCTCAATCGTTCTGGAAGCTACACGAAAGCTGAAAGAACTGAATGTAGGTGTTTTTTTTGAACTTCAGAATATCAATACGCTGTCAGGGGAAGGTGAGCTGATGCTTACGATACTGGCGGCATTTGCACAGGCAGAAAGCGAAAGCGGAAGTGCCGGGGCAAAGATGGTGTACCAGAGAAAATATGAAGCTGGTATTCCGGTACAGTACCTTGAGCGTTCTTTCGGATATACGAAAGACGAAAGGGGAGTCTATATCGCAGATGAATCCGAAGCGGTGTGGGTCAGAAAAATATATGAAATGGCAGCAGACGGTTATACCCCGGCAGCCATTAAAAGATATCTGAATGAAAACGGGGTAAAGACCGTGGGCGGTACAAAGTGGAGCGACAGCACAGTGTTCCGCCTGATTGAAAATGAAATCTATAAAGGTGATTACATCATGCATAAGCATTTTGTGAATGAAGAAAGAAAACTGGTGAGAAACAGGGGAGAAGTAGATGCATGGTATATCGAGGATGACCATGAAGCAATTGTTTCCCCCGAACTCTGGCAGAAAGCACAGGATGCCATTGAAGCAAAGCGGGATTATCTTGCCGAAGGATCTGTTATTGAAGATTTTACGGAAGAGAACTACCCATACATGAACAGGATATTCTGTGCAAAATGCGGACATCCGCTTTATAGACGCATCTATAGTAACGGCAACAGACTGAACTGGGGGTGCAGCGGTACGAAGCGGCATGGGAAATCATTCTGCGAAGGGATAAACATTCCGGACGGGGTGCTTCGGAAAGCATGGCATTTTGACGGAAATATGTATATTGATGAGAAACCTTCTGTAAAGGGTACAAAGGAATTCACCTATCTGAAGGAGAGTTCATGGAAAAGAAGGCATAAGAAGAAAGTGCCGGAAGCAATACCGGAAAATACGGAAGAAGCATATCCGTACAGAAAGAAGATATTCTGCGGACTCTGCGGAAGCAGACTGGTTCGCCATGTAAATCCGAAAAGCCATAAGGTCATATGGATATGCAACGGGGCAAAACGAAAAGGAGTGGCATTCTGCAGGGGGACAAGGATACCTGACTCCGTTATCAGGGGATGGGGAGAAATCAAAAAAGATATTTATATTCAGAGAAAGGACGATAAGAATGGCAAGAAGCGTTACAGTTATACCAGCAAGAAACCGACAGCGTGAAACAGGACGCAGGGCGGTACAGGAAAAGAAAATAAGGGTGGCAGCCTACTGCCGTGTTTCCACGGATCAGGAAGACCAGCTCCACAGCTTTGAAGCACAGGTCGATTATTACACCAAATATATCAATGACCATGAAAATTATGAAATGGCGGGCATCTATGCGGATGAGGGTATTTCAGGAACCAACACAAAGAAAAGGGAACAGTTCAAAAGGATGATCGCAGACTGCGAAAGCAGTAAGATAGACCTTGTCATTACAAAGTCCATCAGCCGTTTTGCCAGAAACACGCAGGACTGTCTGGCATATTCCAGAAAATTAAAGAACCTTGGAATCGGCATCATATTCGAGAAGGAAAACATCAACACCCTTGATTCCACGGGCGAGCTTCTGTTCACAATATTAAGCTCGCTTGCCCAGGATGAGTCAAGAAATATTTCGGAGAACTGCAAATGGGGCATCCGCACCAAATTCAAGAATGGTGAGATGCATCTGAATACGTTCAAATTCTTAGGATATGATAAAGATGAGAATGGTAAGCTGGTCATCAATAAGGAACAGGCAAAAACGGTAAGACGCATCTACAGGGATTTCCTTATCGGCATCAATCCGGCACAGATCGCAAAGGAACTGACGGAAGAGAAGGTTTCGGGATGCAACGGACAGACGAAATGGTATCCAAGCACAATCGTGGGTATCCTGAAACAGGAAAAGCATATGGGCGATGCGCTTCTGCAGAAGACCTATACGGCAGATTTCCTTACCAAGAGACAGGTTAAAAACAACGGTGAGATAGCGCAGGTCTATGTAAAGGACAGCCATAAGGGGATCATAGATAAGCAGACATGGAATGCGGTGCAGGAAGAATTTGAGCGCAGGGAACGGTTCATGGAAGCGCACGGCACGGACAGGTACAGTTACGGCGCGGACTGCATGCCGTTCTGTGAGAAGGTGTTCTGCGGGGAATGCGGAAGCCTGTTCACGAGACATTCATGGAGATCAAGGGGAATCGTACAGTGGCAGTGCAAGAACCACAGGAAAGATGGAAAAGTGGCATGCACGAATGCCTACGTTGATAATGCAGACCTTGAAAAGGGATTTGTAAAAGCATTCAACAGACTGGTGGCAGACAGGGATAAGCATATGGAAAGATGGCAGCAGATGAAGTCGGACGGGACACCGCTTGAAAAGATCAGGGCGGGGCAGATGATGGAAGCCGTGGGAAATGAACCTCTTACCAGATTCGTCCCGGAGATCGCACAGCTTGTCCTTGCGGAAGTGACGGTGCTTGGTGCAAAGAAATATGAGTTCTTCTTTCAGGAAGGCAGCAAGGTAAAGGTTTCCGTGTAGATCACCCGGAAACCCCGCTGTCATGAAGTCCAAACAGCTCCATCTGGCTGCTTTCACCGTCCGCATCCCCGGGTTCAGGAATGTCGGATGGTTCTTCTTCCATGTCCTTTTTATGCGGAAGTTTATGGGTATAAAGTTTATCCCAGGTAAGCGGATTCCGGCTTTTTTTGTTGTAGTATATCAGTATGGCTTCCGCAAATCCGAGTGAGCCGGAACGCCTGTCCTTTGCAGTGCGGGCGAGTTCCTTGATGGATATCCTTCCGAGCTTTTCCTTAAATACATCATCTTTTATGGCATCACCGTAAGCATTCAGGAAACGTGCCAGTCCGTTCATCATGTTTGCACTGAAGGACTGGGATGCCCCTTCCCATGTGGCTGCTATGAGACGGATGACATGGTCGAGCATATGATAGCCGTATTTGTCGTGGATGTTTTCCAGGGTTGCGACAGCGCAGATACCGCCCGGTGTCGTGGTAGATGCGATGGTAAGGTCATAGGATTCCACCAGGTCACGGATGATAAGCTGTTTGTCATTGCCAGCCTCTATGTTTGCCATGAATATCTCATAAGGCAGCAGGGGCTTTACATATTTCATCTGGTTTGCAAAGATATCCGCTTCATGTTCATATCCGAGGTCATCGTATACCATACACCACACGGGTGTCTCCCTGGATCCTGAAACGAGGGCAACGATCTCAATGGTGTGCTGCCCGTTGAATACATAGTTGATGCCGTTCCTCCGGCTGACCTTTACGGGATTTATCTGGTACAGGTCAAAGTTGGCGGCAGCACGCTGGACATGGTGCTGTGAGAGGTTGCGCTGGTATTCCTGGTTGGATACGAGATTCCTGATAGGAATCTGTTCAAAGTGTACTTTTGGGACGAACTGCATCAGGTCAATGGCCTGTGGCGTTTGTCCGGCTGTCTGTTCTTCTGTCATCTGGATCATCCTCCTCAAGCTGCGAAAGCAGTCTGGTTATTTTTCTTGTTAGGTTTAACAGCTGCATCTTCACTTCACGCCTTGCATTAACTGAGGTGGAAGGAAAATCTGTAAGTTCCATGGTCCTTGATATGGTCTTTGACCATGAAGGTATCGTAAATTTAAGGCTTTCGAGTTCCGCATCCGGGTCAGTGGCGGGCATCTGCTTAATTCCGGCTTCGGCACTTTCCTTTTCCCGTTTTATCCTTCTTGAGTCCGGTTTTCCGGTGGGAAGCCTCTGCCACCTGAGTTCGTGCCGGAGCTGGGAGTATCCGATGCGGTCTATAGACCCGCTGTCCAAGAGCCTTTTCAGTCCGTTGATATCCTCAATGGGAAGACGGGAGAGTTCTATGATATTTTCATGGGATACACGGAGTTTCCCGTTTAATATCTTTTCTGCGATCTCCGGGCTTTTCCGTTTCAGGTCATCGACCGCGCGGGCATAAATATCATATTTTGTCACGGTGGAAAAACCAAAATTAAATTCATTGCCTATGATGGTGGCAATATCCGTCTTACGGACATATTTCTGTGACACCTGTCCGTCTGCATTCAGTTCCGTGCCAGGATGTTTTTTCATGAATTCATCACTAGCGGTATTCATGTCCGCACGGAACAGTCTGCCTATCAGGTATTTTTTGTATTCCCCGGTAAGGTCTGTACGTTTGAGCTGTTCATGGCAGATAAATGAGACTGCCTTATCACGGCTTTCAAACATCATGCGCCGGATGTTGAAATGGATATCCCATTTTGTACAGATCTTATACCGCAGACGGCCGTCAAGTATGATACCGTTCCATACGCATACAGGCTCCTGGCATCCGTGGTCAAAAATGTTTTCTTCGAGTTCTTCCAGGTACTTTTCTTCCCTTGGTTGTATCAGCTCATCAAATTCCGGATCCGTCTGAAGTTCCGGGACTGGTCTGTTGTTCATACTGATTCCTCCGTTCGGGTCATATCATCTACAAGCACGCATTCATTCATAGAAAAGCTGGCAAGACATTCTTTTGGATTCAGTGCACCGTAGATACGGTAGCTGCGGTTGTCTTCCAGATATATGCCCGTATGCCGTAATGCCTGTAAAAGCTCCGTACTGTATAATTCGTAGCAGTAACGGCTGTCGGCTTTACTGTAGCGTACACGGTGGGCAAGGTAATCCTTACGCACACTTTTCCTTATGGCGATCATGCTGTCCTGTGGGTTTACAAGCAGCTGGATATACTCCGGGTCACCAAGCATATGGAGCGTGAGCTTGTGTATGCGTATCCTGTTTTTCTTTAAGTCAATGCATAGGACCGGCTTCAAAGAGGTTTCTCTGTTCATAATGCTGTTCCTCCTTTTCTGGATGTTCTGTTTTTTCTTCTTCTGGTTCAGCGGTGTTGTTTTCGGAGATGCCGAACACCGCATAACCGTCAAACATGTTGACCTGTAAACTGCTCTGGTGTTCCTCGACAGGCACACCGAACTGGTTCTGCCATTCTTCCGGATAGCTTGGCGTGCGGGATGCTTTTATCTTTCCGTCTTCCTTCTCCTCACGCACGAAGATCTCAGGCGTGGTGAGGTCAAAGACAAAGAGCAGTTCATTGTCTGACCGTATCAGCTTCCCAAGCAGTTTATAGCGGTAGGATGAATTCCATCCCATAAGCGACACGACCTTGGCAAAAAAGATACGGCAGGTGATCTGCCTTGGAGAGCGTTTTGCCGTTGCGGAGCACCACCGGAAGGAATCCTTCTCATCCTCCTGGCATGGACGAACCGCCAGTTTCTTTTCATCCGGGTTTACAAGTATCTGCACGAAATCCGTATCCGGCAGCTTTTTTATGCATGCGGTGTTTACGGATACCTTGCTGGAATTAAAAGTAAAGGACGGTTCATAGGTATGGGCAAAGAACTCGCCGCGGACGACCTGATACCCGTCATAGCTGAAAGCATCATCCTCAGTCACGGGAATGGTATTCTTTTCATCGTTTGTCTGTATGTTCATCTGTGTTCTCCTTCATATCTGACATGATCTGTTTAATATTCTTTTCGATGTCATTTTTACTGGTGACCTGTATATCAGTGTCCTTGTATGTTACCGGGGCATGGGAGGTATCCGGGTCTTTACGTCCGCTGAATCCGGCAAGTTCCTCTGCCTGTGCGTGGCTGTAATAATTGCTCCCGAATGTGTCTGCCCAGTCAGGCGGATAGGCCCGGACATTTCTCTGCTGGCTGTCCGTAAAGGGTTTTACGGCCTGATCCGCATCTGGTGCACCGACTATGTCATTGGGGATGAATATCTCCGGTTCGGAAAGATTGAAGAGCAGTACGGCATCATTCTCACTGCCACGTTTTACCCCCGTGATGCGGTAACGGCAGTCATCATTCCAGCCGAGGAGGGAATAGAGCGTGGGAAGAAATGCAGTTCCGCTGATCTCACGTGGAGAGTTTTTGCCGTCTTTCTTTTTAGACCACTGCATGGCATTACGGCAGTCTTTCCCCGCATTCCTTACGGCAAAGACCAGTTTCTTTGGATGTATGAGCAGTTCCACAAGCGTGCTGTCAAGTTTACGGACGGCAGGAGCGGAAAAGCGGATATCTCCCTGGCTGAAGGTAACGGTTATACGGTCCGTGCTGTCAAAAAACTGTGAGCGTGCGATCTCATATCCGCGCAGGTCAAATTCACCGGATCTTACCTCTACATGACCGGAAGATGGACCGGACTGTTCCGTGCCGTCATAAACACTGGAAGAAGCATTCATGTAATCCGTTTCCTTAAATCCCGCCCATCTGGGGTTGATGGATACAAACCCTTTCAGGACACCCCCCGGAATGACCTTCAGCTGCGGAAGGATCCCCTTGTTCCCGTACTTGGCATTGCTGATCAGCCTCTGGACCGCAATAAAGTCATCCCTTGATATGATGGCTTCGTGATGGTCGCGCTTCCGGTACTGGGGACGGTTCTGCATATTCTTCTTTGATTTGTGGTTAAGGTAATTCGGAGTGTAGGTCTTGTGTGCAAGGACATCACCGCAGTGCCTTTCGTTCTGCAGTATCTGAAGGATGGAACCAGGAGACCATACGGTGTTTCCCTTTTTGGTCTCACAGCCGAGTTCCGTCAGGGTATCGGCAATCTCCTGACAGGTGCATCCGTTTAAGTACATCATAAATATGAGTTTTACGATCTTTGCTTCCCCTTCATTAATGATGAGGTTTCCGTCTTCATCATGGTCATATCCGAGGAGTATCGGTGTAAGAAAGATTCCCCTGCGGAAACGCATCTCAATGGATGCATTCATGATCTCACTTTTGGTATGGCTTTCTTCCTGTGCAAGTGTGGCCATGAAGGAAAGCACCATCTCACTTTTGGGGTCAAAGGTGTTAAGCCTTTCTGTTTCAAAGAAAACACCGACAGGATGGGGAAGTGAGAGAAGTTCCCTGACATAGCCGATGCAGTCCACCACATTCCTGGCAAAACGTGAAACGCTTTTGGTCACGATAAGATCTATCTGACCTTTTTTGCAGTCTTCGATCATCAGCTTGAACTGGTCACGGTGCTGGAGTGAGGTGCCGGAGATGCCTTCATCCGCATAGATCTGCACCAGTTTCCAGTTCGGACTCTTACTGATGACATCATGATAATGGTTCTTCTGCAGTTCATATGAGGATGTCTGTCTCGGATCATCCGTTGAAACCCTTGCATATACGGCAACACGCTGTTCATTTTCCACAGCAAATATATCTTCCTGCGGAAGGGCAGGGATCACGTCAAGTTCATCAGGGTCGATACCTTTATAACGTTCCCTTATCTTACTTTTCTGGTCGGCAACTGAGCCGGCTTTCTGCTCGTTTTCGTTCATGACTTACCACCTTTATTTCTGTGCTGGATTTTATTATAAAATTTTCATGCTGAAATAAAATAGACTATACGGACAGCCATATCCCTATAGTCTATTTCAAAGAAAATTTATTTGTGTGAAAATAGTGTGCTTTATCTGTACCTGTCACTGGAAGCAAGCTCCCAGCCGTTTTTGTGCATGGTTTCAAGGCTTGCCTTTATAAGTTCATAGATGAATCTTTTCTCATTTTCCGAGCAGTTCTCCATGAGCATATCGATGTCTGTCTGGTATGCAGCCGGATTGTTCATCTGTACTCCGGCAAGCAGTTCATCCACGGTAATGCCGAGGGCATTCACGATGCGGATGATAGATTCCAGGCTTGCTTTTCTTTTTGCATTTTCAATGTGGCTTATGTAGGAGACGGAAAGGTCAGTTATTTCCGCAAGCTGCGCCTGTGAAATATGATTCTGCTCCCTTACTTCCTTGATACGGTATCCTATCTGCCTGTGGTTGACAGATATCTGCGTCTGATTCATAGATTGTACCTCCTGTTTTCTTTTTCTTACGCAAGGTAAATTATCTATCAATGAGTGCAAAAAAAGTTGTGTAATTTAATAAAGCGTAATGGAGTAGAAGGAAAACAGGGGGATAGGAAAGTGCGAAATATGTCGAACGATTCTTATTGAAGGATACGGATGCAGATGGTATGCTTATAACTGAAACAAGACGATATAAGAATGATGGAAACAAGGTAAATCAAGGTTCTGTCATGATACAAAACTGAACTGCATAAACCTGCCGTTCATATTTTTTTACCCAGATACTCCATTGTACTAGAGTAAATTACAAAAGAGATATGGTTCTAATAATTCTTCTGCGTAACGGTTACAATATGTATATCGTACAGATAGAAGAGAGGTGTAATTTACTTGCGTACAGAGGAGTACATACCAAAGAGGGTAAAAGAATTATGCAGTAAGCATAAAGTCTCCAAATACAGACTTGCACAGCTCACGGATATGTCGCAGACAGCGTTGGCAAATATAATGAATAAGAAGAGCATACCTACAGTACCGACCCTGGAAAGGATCTGTGATGCATTCGGAATTTCAATCGCACAGTTCTTTGCCGGAGATGGTATGCGGCCTGACCTGACGGATGAGCAAGGTGAATTATTGGAGATATGGGATGACTTAAATGCGGATGAACGCAGAATACTGATGAACTTCGTAAGGACTCTGAAGAAGTAAGGGGAAGCAGTTTGATTGTATCTGACAAGACTGGCTTCCCTTTTTCTATGCATTCCGGTGACCACGGAAAGTGATGAGGATGTATATGAGAGTACAGGATGAGGAATTCAAAACAATGATCTACGATCTGATGAACGGACATTATGATCTGGATAAATTTGATTGTGAGGAAAGCAGTGTAGTAGAGAATGAATTTGCAGAAGGCAGATACTGTGAAAAACTCTACAGTGATATGCTTGCAGCCTATGGAAGGATATGCCAGAGACTGCATGAGCAGTCCGGTGAGGACAGGGACGTGGAAATCATAATAAACAATCTGCTGGACATGGGCAGATACCAGAGCATGAAGATGTTTAATTATGGGGCATTCTTTACTGAAAAACAGAATCAGCAGTGAGACGGAACACAAAAAATAGTGTGGCTACGATTTGACAGCCACGCTATTTTTTGTTACAAATATAGTGGTGTTATACAATGCGTATAACAGAGAGCCGCAAACATGGTTTTGCGTGATTAGACAAATCTCAAGAATAAGCAAATCTGGGGTGTTCAAAGGGGGGTATATCCCCTAGTGGGCTATCCCCCTTAGCGTTGTATGCTGACTATCCCTTTATAATAAGAAGTTATGCCATCTATAAAAGACAGGGTAAAGCCCCAGACGGGCCTGCATGTATCCGTATTCGGCATGACGCTTTACCGTTTTTTAAGGAAAATGGGCGGTTCACTGCGAAGCTCGGGAGCGTTATCTCTTTTTGTCGTACTGTTTTACGGCTTTCTGACCGGTATGGGAACCTCTGCCTGCCGGGCTGTGGTGATGTTCGCGCTTCTGATAATCGGGGAAATGCTGGGGAAAAGCTATGATATGCTGACGGCCCTGGCCTTTGGGGCAATTCTGCTGCTTTTGCGGCAGCCACTGTATGTGCGCAGCGCCTCATTTTTGTTGTCCTTCGGGGCCGTGGCAGGCATCGGCCTGATTTTCCCGGCCCTGAAAGCATTGTTTCTGCCAAAGAACCGCAGATGGGCGAAACGGGTGGAACCGCTGCTTTTGAGCCTTTCCATTCAGATAATGACTCTGCCTGTATTGGAATATTTTTACAGCGAAATTCCGCTGTATGGGACGCTGTTAAATCTGGTGGTGCTTCCTTTGATGACCGTGGTGATGTTCACAGGAATTCTGGCTGTGGGGATAAGCTTTGTGCTGCCGGGCGTGGCGCGTGCTCCAGCTTTTCTATGTGGGGCAATTCTGGAATTCTATGAGCGGCTGGGAACGGCATCGCTTCGGCTTCCCGGAGCGGTGTTTACCTGTGGACAGCCAAAGATCTGGCAGATGGCGGGATATTACACAGGACTGGTTGTTTTTCTGTTCTGGCGTTATCAACTGAAAGAGCGGAAAAAACGAAGAATGGGGCAGATAAACGATCCGGATATCCGGCAGGAAGAAGCGGAGCGGGCGGAGCCGCACCGGCGGATCCTGCAGGCAGGCAGCGCGGCAGTGCTTGGGATTTTATTGCTTTTCCTGACACTGCGGCTGCATTCCGGTTTTCAGCTGGTGATGCTGGATGTGGGGCAGGGCGACGGCATCTACCTGCGGACCGCAGCCGGAACGACGATTCTGATTGACGGCGGCAGTACCAGTGTGACGAAGGTGGGAACCTACCGGATTCTGCCCTTTTTGAAATCGGAAGGAGTCGGAAGATTGGACTATATTGTGGTAACCCATACGGATGAAGACCATATTTCCGGCATAAAGGAGCTATTGGAGACTGCGTCGGAGCCCGGCGGTCTGCGGATTGGTACGCTGCTTTTATCCGGGCGCTCCATGGAAGAGGAAAAGGGGCAGCGGCTGATGGAAAATGCCCGGGAAAGCGGCGTGACAGTGCAGAAAATTGAGAAAGGGGCGGTGCTGCGGGATGGTTTGACAGAACTAACCTGCCTGCATCCGGATGGGACGAAAGCCTACGCGGATGTGAATGAAGCCTCTGTGGTGCTGGCGCTTCGGTATCAGGAGTTTTCGGTGATGCTGACCGGGGATCTGGAAGAGACGGGAGAGCGGGAGATTCTGGAGCGGGAGCAGAAGCATGGCGGCAAGGAATGGCCGCCATACGGCTTTGCGGTTCTGAAAGCCGGGCATCACGGATCCAGAACCTCCGGCAGCGAAGCGTGGTTAGAGGCAGTGAAGCCGCACCTGACCCTGATTTCCTGCGGAAGGGATAACTCCTACGGGCATCCGCACAGGGAGGCGCTGGAACGGCTGGATGCGGCGGGCAGCAAAATTTTGCAGACGACAGAGTGTGGAGCCATTACGGTGGAAAGTGATGGGAAAGACTTTCGGGTACATGCCTATTTACAATAAAAATTTATTTACTGTATTTCATAATCAGCAATTCCACACTGAGCGTATCCGTAATCTTACCGGTCTTCACATCCTCTTCCGCCTGCACGCAGTCCTGCACGGCGGTCTTCAGCTGATCTGTGGTAAAGCTTCTGGCCTGGGTCATGCATCTTCCGGCCACAAAGGGCGCGATTTTTGCCCGGGAAGCAATCGCTGCTTTATCATAACCCTTAGCAGCCAGGCTCTTGACCAGTAAAAGCTGATTGAACTGGCGGGCAATGAGAAACAGGATGCGCATGGGCGGCTCTTTTAAGGAAAGCAGATCGTAGTAGAGATCCAGCGCCTTTTTCTGATTCTTTTCAGCCAGGGCGCGGATCATCTCAAAAATCTGTCCGGTGGTCTGTACGGTACAGATGTCATTCACATCCTGGGAGGTAATCACGTCCCGGCCTTCTGTGTAGGAGAGCAGCTTTTCCAGCTCTGTGGAAATGTTTTCCATATCGATGCCGGTGCGCTCCAGAAAGAGCTGCAGAGTGGACTCGGTGATTTTTTTATTTTCCTTTTTCAGGGTGCCCAGGATCCATTTCATCAGGGTACGCTCGTCCTGGGTCTGGAATTCAATGACGCGACCCTGCTTCTGAACGGCCTTGTAGAGCCGGTTCCGCTTGTCTGCTTCCGTTTCCACGAAGATGATGCAGGTGGTGTCAGGCATCTTCGGAAGGTAGTCGGCCAGCTCGTCGCATTTATTCTTGAAAAAGCCGCTGTCCTCAATGAGAATCAGACGCCGTTCGGCAAAAAAAGGCAGGGTGTCTGCCAGACTGATAACCTCCGCCGGGATGATATTCTTACCCTCAAAGCGGGAGAAATTCATAGTGTCGGAAGGGTCGCAGAGAGCCTGCGCCAGCCGGTTCTTATACTGGTTGCGTAAATAAGCCTCTTCCCCGCAGAACAGGTAGGCGGTTTTGAAATTGCCGTTCTTGATATCCTCCGCCAGCATTTTCATAGGAGACACCTCATTTCCAAAAAAAAGAGACCCAAATGACGGAATGGGTCTCTTTTTAAGATTCGTCTATCTCAATTAAGCGATGCTGTTTACAGCCTTGGTCAGACGGGAAATCTTGCGGGAAGTTGTGTTCTTGTGGTAAACTCCCTTGGAAGTAGCCTTGCTCATGGTAGCGATAGCAGCCTTTAAGCAAGCCTTTGCAGTTTCAACATCCTTTGCGGCAACTGCAGCGTCTACTTTCTTGATTGCGGTCTTAACCTCAGACTTGATAGCCTTATTTCTGGCTGTTCTAGTCTCGGCAACCTGAATTCTCTTCTTTGCAGATTTAATGTTAGCCAATCCGTACACCTCCAAACCATGTTTTAAAATAAGCTTATTTTTACATGTTCCGTAAAAGCCGGACACGGACGTCTTTACAAAACATACTCATATATTTTAGGACAGGAATAACGTTATGTCAATACATATTTCTGAAAAAAACGCAAAAAATAGAAAGAAATAGCGTAAGACGTGAAAACAGGAGGAAACGGGATGAGTGAATTTCAGGTGCGGACGGATCTGGCGCTGGAGGCCAGAGAGCGGTTTGAGGAGGATGTGGAAATCCGTGGCGTAGCCGTGGAAGAGTCCTACGACGAGCGGCGGGACATCCGGGTAACGGTAGTCCGGATTCAGACAGAAAATGGGGCGAAGGCCATGGGAAAGCCCATCGGTACCTACATTACACTGGAAGCGCCCCGGATGTCGGAGCCAGACGAGGATTATCACCGGGAGGTGTCGGAGAAGCTGGCAGAATATCTGAAAAAGCTTCTGGATGTGAAAAATGAGAAATCTGTGCTGGTGGTGGGTCTGGGCAACCGGGAAGTGACGCCGGACGCCCTGGGACCGGAGGTGGCCGGTCATCTGCGCGTTACCCGTCATGTGGTGCGGGAATATGGCAAGACTGCGTTTGCGAAGGAAAAGGTGCATCTGGTCAGCGCCATTGTTCCCGGCGTGATGGCACAGACCGGTATGGAGACCCTGGAGGTGGTGCAGGGCATCGTGGCCGAGACAAAGCCGGATTATGTGGTAGTCATTGATGCCCTAGCAGCCCGCAGCAGCAAGCGCCTGAATCGGACCATCCAGCTGTCCGACGCAGGCATTCAGCCCGGTTCCGGAGTGGGCAATCACAGGAACAGTCTGTCAAAGGAGACGATTGGTGTCCCGGTGCTGGCCATCGGTGTGCCAACCGTGGTGGACGCGGCAACTATTGTCTACGATGCCACGGGCGATCGAAGGAGCGTGCCGCCGGGATTGAACGGCATGTTCGTAACTCCGAAGAACGTGGACGAGATGATCCGCCGCTTAAGCTTTACTATTTCCGAGGCCCTGAATCTGGCTCTGTCCTGACATAAGCGTGTCCGGTGGCTCATATACTGAAAACAGTATGGGGGAATGAACGCGTGAGAAAACAAAGCAGCAGGAAAATCGGAAAAGCCATAAACGGCCTGGTCTGGCTCCTGATCGTCGGCATGGGACTTTACATCCTGTGCAGCAGCGTCAGAGTCAGGCCCCTTCGAAAGCTTTCTTATATCTGGAAAGCAGGTCTTCTGGAAATGGAGGGAGATCTGCAGCGGGCGGCCACGAAAACCCTGTATCCGGCCCTGGTTTACACGGCGTCCGGTGGCGGGGCCAAAGCGGACAGTCTGGAGGAATGGGTGTTGGAGCGCGCGGTGAGCATCATTCCCCTCTACGGTTTTCTGACCGGACAGCAGGATTACACCCCTGCCATCGAGAGCACCGCAGCTTATGAAATACTGATTCAGGGCGGCGTCCATGATGAAAACGAGATCAACCAGGAGACCGGAGAGGCCTTCGACCTGGCGGAGCAGGTGGAAGAAGAAAATCAGCAGGCAACAGAACCGGAACCGGACGGGGAGCCGAAAGCGGATCTGGGGGAAGTGCCGTCAGAACCCTCCGTGCAGGGACGGGAATACAGTGCCGCAGAGCTCTCCGATTTTGATTTTCTGAAAAACAATTTCTATATAATAGAAAGTAACACGGATATCAGCAGTGATCTTCTGAATGCCGGCGCCCTGCTTTCCATGGACATGACCCTGCAGCAGGACAGCAGCGCCCCCCAGATTCTGATTTATCATACACATTCCCAGGAGGGCTTTGCAGATTCCGTGGAGGGTGACGTACGCACCACCATCGTAGGCGTGGGCGACCGCCTGACGGAAATCCTGCGGGAACGCTTTGGGTATAACGTGATACATAATACGAATGTCTATGATTATATGGACGGCGAACTGGATCGGAATCGTGCCTATACACTGGCAGCGGAGGATGTGAAGCGGATTCTGGCGGAAAATCCGTCCATCGAAGTGCTGATAGATCTGCACCGGGATGGTGTAAATGAAGACACCCATCTGGTGACAGAGGTGGACGGAAAACCCACGGCCCAGTTCATGTTCTTCAACGGCTTAAGCTATAGCAGGCGGAACGGCCCCATATCTTATCTGTATAATCCTTATATCGGGGAAAATCTGGCGCTGTCTCTGCAGCTAAAGCTTGCCTGTGAAAAGTATTATCCGGGCGTCAGCCGCAAAATCTATCTGAAGAGTCTGCGTTACAATCTGCACCTGCGGCCCAAGTCCCTGCTTGTGGAAGCAGGAGCTCAGACCAACACCCTGGAGGAAATGATGAACGCTATGGATCCCCTGGCAGAGGTGCTTTACCAGGTGTTAGGTAATCCTAAATAGCATAAACTAACCGGAATGTCAATGACTTTTTCGCATCTAAATCAACAAAAATTATCAATAAGAACGATTAGTCTTGCCTTTGAAAAAGAGCATGCTATAATAAGCCTGTCCAAAAGATAAAAGACGAAGATATCATTGCGGACATTGTAAAACCAATACGGTTCATAAACAATAAGCATACGGATAAGAGGAGGAAATTATAATGCTGAAATTAAAGAATGTTGACTGGAAGAAGACTGGAATTTTCGCTGCAGGTGTGCTGTTTGGCACCGCAGGTATCAAGGCACTGTCAAGCGATGACGCTAAGAATGTATATACGAACTGCACCGCAGCCGTACTTCGCGCGAAGAGCTGCGTCATGAAGACTGCGGCTGTGATCCAGGAGAACGCAGAGGACATCTACGCCGGAGCAAAGCAGATCAATGAGGAGCGCGAGGCAGCTGCAGAGGCAGCAGTTGTGGCAGACGCTGAGGCGGAGGAAGCTGCAGAGACAACTGAGGAGACAGAGGCGTAAATCCATGAAGTTCATCATCAGGCATGAAATCAGAGGCAGAATCCGTGTTCAGGCCTGCGTGCGCCGTATGAGCATCGAAGAGGCGGATACTCTTCAGTATTATCTGGACACACGGGATTTTGTAACTTCGGCAAAAATACAGCGCAATACTCTGAGCATCGTGGTTTATTATACGGGGGATCGGCAGCAGGTGCTGACGGCTCTTCGGAATTTCCGTTATGAAAATGTGAACGTTCCCCAGGCGGTATTCCAAAGCTCCGGCAGAGCATTGAATGAGGAGTACTGGGAGAAGCTGGTGAACAGTGTCATCATGCGCGCGGGAAGCAAGCTGTTTCTGCCCTATCCGATCCGCGCCGGCATTGCATTTGTAAAATCGTGGAAATATCTGTGGAAGGGCGCGAAGACCCTGGCCCATGGTAAGATGGAGGTTCCGGTACTGGATGCCACCGCCATCGGCGTGTCCGTATTCCGGGGCGACTTCGATACCGCAGGCTCTGTCATGTTCCTGCTTGGCATCGGTGAGATCCTGGAGGAGTGGACCCACAAGAAGTCCGTGGGCGATCTGGCCCGCAGTATGTCCCTGAACATTGAAAAGGTGTGGCTCTTAAGCGACGGCCAGGAGGTTCTGGTGGATTCTTCTTCCATTCAGGAAAAAGATCTGGTTGTCATCCATATGGGAAATGTGGTACCATTTGATGGAACGGTAGAAGCAGGCGAGGGTATGGTGAACCAGTCCTCCCTGACCGGTGAATCTGTTCCTGTGGCCAAGGCTCCGGGAGCGTCGGTCTACGCCGGAACCGTTCTGGAGGAAGGCGAGCTGACCATCCGTGTCAAAGTGGGAAGCGGCGCAAGCAAGTATGATCGCATCGCGGCCATGATCGAGGAGTCTGAAAAGCTGAAATCATCCGTGGAGGGCAAGGCAGAGCATCTGGCTGACAAGCTGGTTCCCTACACCCTGGCGGGTGCGGCGGCCACCTGGTTTTTCACCCGTAATATGACGAAGACCCTGGCCGTACTCATGGTGGATTTCTCCTGCGCATTGAAGCTGGCGATTCCGATTTCGGTCCTGTCAGCCATTCGTGAAGCCGGGGCGGAGCATGTGACCGTCAAGGGCGGCAAGTACCTGGAGGCTGTGGCAGAGGCGGACACCATCGTCTTTGACAAGACCGGTACCCTGACAAAGGCCTGCCCCACCGTGGCAGAGGTGGTTCCCTTTAACGGCGAGAGTCCGGACGAGCTTCTTCGTCTGGCAGCCTGCCTGGAGGAGCACTTCCCCCATTCCATGGCAAAAGCAGTTGTGGACGCCGCCAAGGCGAAGCACCTGAACCATGAAGAAAAGCATTCGAAAGTAGAATATATTGTGGCGCACGGCATTTCTACGACAGTAGAAGGGAAGAAAGCGATTATCGGAAGCTATCATTTTGTATTTGACGATGAGAAATGTGTCCTTCCGGCCGGAACCGAGGAGAAGTTTAACGCGCTCCCGGCTGAGTATTCCCATCTCTATCTGGCGGTAGAGGGCGAGCTGGCAGCCGTTATCTGCATCGAGGACCCCATTCGTCCCGAGGCGCCGGCTGTGATTCAGGCCCTGAAGGACGCAGGCATCTCCAAGGTAGTCATGATGACCGGAGACAGCGAGCGGACAGCCAGAGCCGTAGCGGCCAGGGTAGGCGTGGACGAGTTCTTCGCAGAGGTTTTGCCGGAGGACAAGGCGCGCTTCGTAGAGGAAGAGAAGGCAAAGGGCCGCAAGGTCATGATGATCGGCGATGGCATCAACGATTCCCCGGCACTGTCTGCGGCAGACGTGGGCATCGCTATCAGCGACGGTGCGGAGATCGCCCGGGAAATTGCGGACGTGACCGTGGGCGCAGAGGATCTGTGGCAGCTGGTAGCCTTAAAACACATCGGCAACGGCCTGATGAAGCGGATTCATAAGAATTACCGGACCATCGTAGGCTTCAATACCGGCCTCATCGTTCTGGGTGTAGCCGGAATCCTGCAGCCGACCACCTCCGCACTGCTTCACAATACATCCACACTTGTGATAAGCTTAAACAGCATGAAGCCCTTACGTAAATAGGGTATGCTGATAATAGACCGGAAAGCGGGCGTTTTTACGCACCCGCTTTTTGGCGTTTTATGAATTAGATAAAACTAACCCAGATAACGGAGGAATTTTTGAATGACAACATTTGACCAGAGTAAAATCCGCAATTTCTGTATCATTGCTCACATCGACCACGGAAAATCCACCCTGGCGGACCGCATCATCGAGCAGACCGGTCTTCTGACCAGCCGGGAGATGCAGGCCCAGGTGCTGGACAATATGGATCTGGAGCGGGAGCGCGGAATCACCATCAAGGCCCAGACCGTCCGCACTGTATACAAGGCCAAGGACGGCGAGGAGTATATCTTCAACCTCATCGATACACCGGGCCATGTGGACTTTAACTACGAGGTATCCCGAAGCCTGGCGGCCTGCGACGGCGCCATCCTGGTGGTGGACGCGGCCCAGGGTATCGAAGCCCAGACACTGGCAAATGTGTATCTGGCACTCGACCACGATCTGGACGTGATCCCGGTTATCAACAAGATCGACCTGCCCAGCGCCGAGCCCCAGCGGGTCATCGACGAGATTGAGGACGTCATCGGCCTGGAGGCCCAGGACGCGCCCCAGATTTCCGCGAAAACCGGTCTGAATGTGGATCAGGTGTTGGAAGCCATCGTGCATAAAATCCCGGCTCCCACGGGCGACCCGAACGCGCCCCTGAAGGCCCTGATTTTCGATTCCGTATACGATTCCTATAAGGGCGTTATTATTTTCTGTCGAATTAAAGAGGGTACGGTGAAGAAGGGAACCACCATCCGCATGATGGCCACCGGAGCCGAGGAAGAGGTCGTGGAGGTAGGCTACTTCGGCGCAGGCCAGTTCATTCCCTGCGACGAGCTGTCTGCTGGCATGGTAGGCTACGTGACAGCCAGCATCAAAAATGTCCGGGACACCCGTGTAGGTGATACGATTACCGACCGGGATAATCCCTGCGACGCGCCGCTGCCGGGCTACAAGAAGGTTCTGCCCATGGTGTACTGCGGTCTCTATCCGGCGGATGGAGCCAAGTATCCGGATCTCCGTGACGCCCTGGAGAAGCTGCAGTTAAACGATGCGTCCCTCCAGTTTGAGCCGGAGACATCTATTGCATTGGGATTTGGTTTCCGCTGCGGATTCCTGGGACTACTCCATCTGGAAATCATCCAGGAGCGTCTGGAGAGGGAATACAACCTGGATCTGGTGACCACGGCTCCGGGCGTTATCTACAAGGTTTATAAGACCAACGGCGAGGTCATCGATCTGACGAACCCGTCCAACCTGCCCGACCCGTCGGAGATCGAGCATATGGAGGAGCCCTTCGTCAGCGCCGAGATCATGGTGACCACCGAGTTCATCGGTTCCATCATGGAACTCTGCCAGGAGCGAAGGGGCATCTACCTTGGCATGGAATATATGGAGGAGACCCGTGCCCTGTTAAAATATGAGCTTCCGCTGAATGAGATCATCTATGACTTCTTCGACGCCCTGAAATCTCGTTCCAGAGGCTACGCGTCCTTCGACTATGAGATGAAGGGCTATGTGCAGGCCGATCTGGTGAAGCTGGATATCCTGATCAATAAGGAAGAAGTGGACGCCCTGTCCTTCATTGTCCACAGCAGTACTGCCTACGAGCGTGGCCGCAAAATGTGTGAGAAGCTGAAGGATGAGATTCCGCGTCATCTCTTTGAGATCCCGATTCAGGCAGCTGTGGGCGGCAAGGTCATCGCCCGCGAGACCGTTCGGGCCATGCGGAAAGACGTGCTGGCCAAGTGTTACGGCGGTGATATCAGCCGTAAGAAGAAGCTTCTGGAGAAGCAGAAGGAAGGAAAGAAGCGGATGCGCCAGGTGGGCAATGTGGAGATCCCACAGAAGGCCTTCATGAGCGTACTGAAGCTGGATGACAAATAGGATTGGCTGACATGAAAAAAAAGCTTGGTATCTATATTCACATTCCCTTCTGCGTGCGCAAATGCGCCTACTGCGATTTCCTCTCTGCCCCGGCGGACGAGACGACCCGGGCCGCGTATGTACGTGCGTTGAAGGAAGAAATCCGGTCAGCCGGAGACTTGAATGAAACATATGAGGGAGCGACCGTCTTTTTTGGAGGCGGCACGCCCTCTCTTCTGGCAGGAGAAGAGCTGGCAGGAGTCCTCGACGAGGTTTCCCGGCGGCTTCTTTTGCGTCCCGATGCGGAGATTACGGTGGAGTGCAATCCGGGTACATTGGACAGGACAAAGCTGGAGACTTACAAGCGGGCGGGCGTGAACCGTCTGAGCATCGGCCTTCAGTCGGCGGATAACCGGGAGTTGAAAACACTGGGCCGTATCCACACCTGGGAGCAGTTCCTTCACAACTATGAGCTGGTGCGGGAGCTGGGCTTCGCCAATGTGAACATAGATCTGATGTCCGCCCTGCCCGGACAGACCCGGGAGGGCTGGCTGTCCACCCTGGAAAAAGTGACGAATCTGAATCCGGAACATATTTCCGCTTACAGCCTGATTGTTGAGGAGGGCACGCCCTTTTATGAGCGATATGGAGAAGATCGGCCCCAGGAGAGTGAGCTTCCGGGCGAAGATCTGGATCGGCTTATGTACGAGGACACGAAAGCATTTTTACACGGGAAGGGCTATGAGCGTTACGAGATTTCCAACTACGCGAAGCCCGGGTACGAGTGCCGCCACAACTGCTCCTACTGGGAGCGGACCGATTACAGGGGCTTTGGCATCGGCGCGGCGTCTTTGCTTGGCGAGGTGCGTTATAAAAACAGTACGGATTTGAAGGAATATCTGAAGGGCCATTTCACCTATGAAAGCGTGGAGCCCCTGAACCATCGGGACGTGCTGGAGGAGACCATGTTTCTGGGGCTGCGCGAAATGCGGGGCGTGGCGGTCACGGAGGAGATTCAGGAGGTATACGGCCCGGTGCTGGAAAAGCTGATACAGGAAGAGGTTCTCGTGCGGGCAGACGGGAGAGTCCGGCTGACCGATCGGGGCATCGACGTGAGCAACATGGTACTGGCGGAATTTCTGCTGGATTAGACTGGATTCAAAGGGAAAAATAGTATATAGTAAGAACGGGAGAAGAGAAGGAGACGGCGTATGATAAAAGAAGTAGTGTTCGATATTGACGATACCCTGTATGACTATGAAAAAGGCCACGCGCTGGGCGTGGAGCGTATGGCGGAATATGCCGAAAAAGAGCTTGGAATTGCCAAAGCGTATTTTCGGAGCGAATACAAGCGGATGAACGAAGAGCTGAAGGTCCGTCTGGGAAAGGACGACGCAGCCACCCACAGCCGCAGCATCCGCCTGCAGAACCTGCTGGAGCAGTGGGGCAAGCCCCTGTTTCCCCATGTGGAGAAGCTGTATCATCTGTACTGGGACGCTCTGCTTGCAGAGAGCAAGGCGGAGCCGGGAAGTATCGAGGCCATACGGGCGCTTCGGAAAATGGGCATCGGCGTGGGAATCGGCACGGATATGACCTTCTGGATGCAGTATCAGAAGCTGGAGCGATTTGGATTTGCACCCTATATCACCCATATGGTGACCAGCCAGGAGGCGGGCCATGAGAAGCCCCATCCGGAATTTATGGCCCTGTGTGTGAAAAAGGCAGGCTGTAAGCCCGAGGAAATGGTGTTTGTGGGAGATACCTTCAAAAAGGATGTGGCAGGTTCCGCAAAAGCGGGCATGCATCCGGTCTGGTACCGGGCCAAGGAGAAGGTTCTGCCGGAGCAGACCGATCTGAAACCGGAGGATTATAAGATTATCCGCCATTTTGACGAGCTGGTTCCCTATGTAAAATCACTGGTTTAAGACCATAGAGAAGGAATAAAACGAATATGAACGAATTGCATTTTTTAGAGGAGCAGCAGGTGAATCCCCTGCTGATTCAGGAGGTAGAGAAATTCCGGGCGCAGTATCCGGTGGCGGAGGCGGCGCGAAACCGTGTGGTGAAGCCGCCGGTGCCCTTTTACGGAAAAGAGATTCTGGAAATGGCGATTGCAGCCCTTTTACAGGGGGAAAATGTACTGCTATCCGGCTCCAAGGCCACGGGAAAGAACATTCTGGCGGAGAATCTGGCCTGGATCTTTGGCCGTCCTTCCTACAATATTTCGTTTAACGTGAACACCGACAGTAGTTCCCTGATCGGAACGGATACCTTCGTGGACAATGAGGTGCGGCTGCGCAGGGGTCCCGTATACCAGTGCGCGGAAAATGGCGGCTTCGGCGTATTCGATGAGATTAATATGGCGAAAAATGACGCGGTTTCCGTGCTTCACGCGACCCTGGATTACCGTCGCATTATCGACGTGCCGGGCTATGATAAGATTGAACTGCACCCGGCCACCCGCTTTATCGGAACCATGAATTACGGCTACGCCGGAACCAGAGAACTGAACGAGGCGCTGGTGTCCCGGTTTCTGGTCATTGATATGCCGCCGCTTACGGAAAGCACACTGATGCGGATTCTCCGGGCCAACTTCCCTGACGCGAAGGAAGCGGGACTGCGGGCTTTCGCAGGCCTGTTTCTTGACCTGCAGGTGAAGGCCCAGAACAGTGAGATTTCCACGAAGCCGCTGGATCTGCGCGGCATGATCGGCGCGATTAAGACGGTGCGCTCCGGTCTTACGCCCCGGACGGCGGTGACTATGGGTATTACGAATAAAAGCTTTGATATTTTTGAAAAGGAAATCATCGGCGACATTGTCATGACCCGGATCCCGGAGGAGTGGACCGGAAGCGAATTATTTTAAGAAAATCACAGGTGAGGCAGCATGAAGGAACAGGAAAACCTGGAGCAGGAATATTTTGACGAAAATCAGTATGAGATAGAAAATCGAATCCGGAACCTGTACTGGACGGTCAGCGGTAACTACGGTGAGAACATCAAGCTGGATACGGTATCCTTCTCCCGGTCGCCCTGGGTGTCTCTCTATGACGCGGTGAAGCAGGGGGCATTTTCCCGATACTTTGACCGAAACGCTTTTGGACTGTATCTGGTGAAAAAGCTGTACTATGGGGCAGATGAGCAGGCTCTGACGAATGTGGCCCAGCTTGCGGTGGACAGTGCGGTTTACAAAAAAATCAGCGCGGAGCGAAAGGGCGTCGCGGAGATTCGGAAAAAAGCTTTTTCGGATCTGCTGGATTATGATTTTACAAGGCTTGCCTCCTATTACCTGGGGCAGATTAAGATCTGCATGATGCAGCAGGCGGTCCGGGGACAGACGGGGCATGAGCAGGCCAGGATGCAGCAGGCGCTGGACATGCTGGCTGGCCTTCGGGACACCGAAGATACGATGGAAATCATTCGGGTTACGGACGCCATGTATAACTGGTTAGTCGATCCTTATTTCGAAAAAAATCACGGCGATCTGGAAAAGGTGTTGGCCGTGACCATGGAGGACTTACAGGAATTCAACTGGAAGGATTATCTGGAGGAGGAAGCGGCGGAGGAGGACCTGACCCAGGTACTGAATCAGGTCAATCAGGCCGTGATCCAGACCGGAGAGGTTCCCTCTGAGGAAGAAAAGAAGGAAACCCGCATGAAAAGGGTGCTGGTGGACGCGGAAGCGGTTGAGAAGATGTACTCCTACATCGAGCTGAATTATGGGCGATCCTATTTAAGCGCCGGAGAGCAGAAGCGTCTGAACCGCAGTCTCTGCCGGGGCGCCCATGCGGACTGCAGCCTCTATTTTACCGACGGCATCCTTTCCAATATGGTGAAGCGGAATTATCAGTCCGAGTACGCCAGACGGTCAAAGAGCGAGAACCTCAGGGTATACGGTCATTACACCCGGGTGGCGAAGCGGAATATCGAGGTGCTGGCAGACACCCTGCGCCGGGCTCTGGTGGCTCGAAGCGAGCGGGAGACGGTGAAAAGCGAGTATGGCAGCATCGTACCCTCAAGACTCTGGAAGCTGGGCCGCAGCCATGATAAGAAGCTTTTTGAGCGGGTGCTGAAAAAGGACAGCTCAGAATTTGTGGTTCACGTGCTCATTGATGCCAGCGGTTCTCAAAGAAGCCGTCAGAGCCTGGTGGCCCTGCAGGGTTATATCATCAGCGAGGCCTTAAGCAGCGTACAGATTCCTCATCGGGTCATGGGCTTTTGTACCTTCTGGGACTACACGGTCATGCAGCGCTACCGGGACTATGACGACCCGAAGGAGGCCAATAAGAGGATCTTTGAGTTTCACGCATCGTCCAATAACCGGGACGGCCTGGCCATCCGGGCGGCTGCGGCCAGTCTTCGGGAACGCCCCGAGGAAAATAAGGTTCTCATCGTCTTAAGCGACGGGCGTCCCAACGACATCATCGTGAACCGGCCCAACAGCAAGAACCCTGCGCCCTACGCAGGTGACTATGCGGTGCGGGATACGGCTTCCGAGGTGCGAAAGGTTCGTGCGGAGGGCATCTCCGTGCTGGGCGTTTTCGCCGGGGAGGAGCAGGATCTGCAGGCGGAGCGGCGGATATTCGGCAGGGATTTCGCTTACATCCGCAATATTATGAATTTTTCCGGTGTGGTAGGACTCTATCTGAAGCGTCAGTTGGACGATACGGCACAGTAAAAGGACTATAAACTTATATACGAGGAGTTTTAGTATATGAAAACGTGGCTGAAAAAATGGTGGAAGCCCCTGGTACTGGTTCTGGTGCTGGCCGGATTTCTGCTTTATCCGTCGGTCATACTTACAGAAATGCGTGTGGATTTTGAAAAAGAAGATTATACGGCGGGCAATCACTGCAAGGTCTTTGCTTCCCCGACGGAAAATCTGGGACTGGACAGCGTAAAGAATGCCGATAAAAAGCCCGGCGAAGCCCGCTTTTTCTTCTGGGATATCCGCTGGCGCGACGGACAGACCTTCAAACGCCTGGACCCAATTGATTACAATTTGGATGACGAGATTCAAATCAGGGACATTGCCTTTTTTATTAATGGCTTTTACGCAGGAGAGCTTTCCGGAGAAGAACTTCTGGCTTCATTTTCGCCCAACGATCAGGTTCAGATGTATGAGACGAACAGCGGCTCTTTGGGGCTTTATATCACAGGCGATGATTCTCAGCTTCTGACTACGGATGTGTTCCGGGAGTTTTATAAGGAAATGGCGGGGCGCTATGCGCGGACCGGCGTCTTTTATCTGCTGCCTCTGCTTTTACTCGTCTGGGCCGCGGCTGAATTCTATGTGCGGAAAATCTGGCGGCAGCGGGAGGGACGGTTTTTCCTGGCAGCTGATACGTTATTTTATATAGCGGGGCTGCTGGCACTGGTTCTGATAGTAACCGGAGCTTTCACAGGCTCTGATTTGGTGAACCCCGATGAGTCTGAGGCGGTCTATTCGGTGCAGTATTACATTACCCACTGGAAGATTCCGGACGCAAGAGATCTGGAGATGGCGGCCTATTCCGTGTTCGGAACGGCGCGCCTTACGGAGCTTGACCTGTTCTATATTTTTGCGGCTCAGATCGCGAGGCTTTTTACCTTTGAGCATGCGGTGCGGCTGTTCAGCGTGCTGATGGCGGCGGGGCTTTTTTATCTGATTTTCTGCAGCCTGAAAAAGAACCGCTGGCTTCTGGCCGTCATGTTCCTGACGCCCCAGATCTGGTATCTCTATACCTATTGTACCTCGGACGCCATGGACTACGCGGTGGGCGTGCTGGTGCTCTATCAGGTGGCGAGACCGGACAGTATGCTGCAGAAGCTTTGCAGACGGGGCGTGAAGAAAGCAGACTGGTGGCGGGTATTGCTTCTGGGATTTTTGTTTTCCAATATTTTCATGTCCAAACAGAACTTCTATGTGTTCGCCATTTATGCCTTCTGTATGTTGCTGGTGGATCTCTTCACAGCGCCTGCGGAGGAGAAAAAGAACCGGTTGATCAGCTATCTCTGGGTAGCGGGCTTCGCGTTTGGGTTCCTGGGAATCCGTTATATTCCGGAATTTCTGCATTATGGCGTTCACCGGCACCGGGTGCTCCTTACGCTTCAGGAGCAGATCGCGATTCCGAAGCTGAATCCGGCTTCACCGCCTGCGGAGCAGAGCTCGGCCTTCAATCTCTACGGCAAGGGCGTGGGGCTTTCGGAGCTGCTATTTAAAATGGGACTTCACAAGACCACGTTCCGTTCCTTTGTGGGAACCTACGGAAGTCTCCAGTTCCCCAGTCCGGACTGGTACTGTCTGCTGATGGGGGCGCTGTATCTGGTGTATCTCATCGGCTGCTGCGGTTCTGTGCTTCGGGAAAAGGGACACGGGGAGCGGAAGGTGAAGCTGGGACTTCTGTTTTTCTGCGCGCTGGTGTCTTACGCGCTATTGCTCTACAATGCCTGGTTCATTGATTTCCAGGCCCAGGGGCGCTACATGGTTCCGGTGCTGATTTTCGCGGCCAACGCGGCGGCATTAAAGCCGGAGACTTCGAGGACGAAGTGGTTTCAGCTTGTGTTGGGAACCTCGGCGGTATTGTCGCTGTATTCCTTTGTGGTCTACTGTATTCCGAATATCAGGCCGCCGTACTAAGCAGAGGTCTTATACGGGAACAGGACGGGCAGCGAAAAAGAGAGAGGGCTATGCCCGGGAAAGGGGATTTGCAAATGAAAGAATATGAAGTTGTTCATGAGATTTTCAACGAGTGTGCCAACAATCAGATGCGGGACGTCTTTATCGAGGAGGTTCCTATTGATGATTTGGAAGAATATGTAAGGA
Organism: Candidatus Dorea massiliensis AP6; assembly: GCF_964245105.1. Taxonomy (NCBI): domain Bacteria; kingdom Bacillati; phylum Bacillota; class Clostridia; order Lachnospirales; family Lachnospiraceae; genus Dorea; species Candidatus Dorea massiliensis. The sequence goes on from NZ_CAXTKW010000016.1 coordinate 26,653, forward strand.
AACACCACGAAAAAGAGCGGGACTTCACCTTTGAACGGGAAGATCTGGCCGATGGAACTGTTGTCTATCATGTAAATACCTCCGGGCTTTTGCAGCGATACACCTTTACGGAGATCTGAGATGGAAAAATTTTTTGAATGGGAATACCGTTTCATGATGTTTTTGCAGAATAGCATCCGGGGGCCGTTGCAAAATAAGGTGATGTGGTGCATCACCTCACTGGAAAACGCAGGGTTTCTCTCCATCGCGGCCTGCCTGGCACTGCTTCTGCAGCCAAAATGGCGCAGGGTGGGCGAGGCGGCCACCGTGTCCATGATTCTGGAATTTCTGGCGGTCAATCTGCTTTTGAAAAACTGGGTAGCCAGAGTGCGGCCTTATCATCTTCTGGAGGATCTGATTCTTCTGGTGCAGGAACCGGCAGACTATTCCTTCCCGTCGGGACACACGGGCGCGGCCTTTGCGGTGGCGTCGGTCATGTTTCTTGGCATGCCTCACAGCATCGGAGTACCGGCGCTCATCGTGGCGTCGCTGATTGGATTTTCCCGGATTTATCTGGGGGTACATTTCCCCACAGATGTACTGGGCGGAGTGGTGATCGGATGCGCGGCCGGATTTGTGGCCTGGAAGCTGACGGGAGGGAAGCTCCGATGAGAAAATGTGAGAAAGCGCGAGATTTTAATTCCGGCAGCGTGCTGAGCAATATTTTATACTTTTCCCTGCCCTATCTGCTGTCCTATTTTCTGCAGACCCTGTATGGCATGGCGGATCTTTTTATCATCGGTCAGTTTGACGGAACGGCAGCCACCACGGCGGTGTCTCTGGGAAGCCAGGTGATGCATATGCTGACTGTGATTCTGGTAGGTCTGGCCATGGGAACCACGGTCAGTATCGGACAGGCCGTAGGAGCCCGGGATAAAAAGCGGGCCGGCGAGGCCATTGGCAATACCGTCGTACTGTTCCTGGGCGTATCGGTGGCGCTGATGGTGTTGCTGACAGTGCTGGTGCGGCCCATTGTGGCGCTGATTTCCACGCCGGAGGAGGCTGTGGCAGGTACGATTCAGTATCTGACGATTTGTTTTATCGGTATTCCCTTTATCACTGCCTACAATGTGATCAGTTCCATTTTCCGGGGCCTGGGTGACTCGAAAAGTCCTATGTACTTTATCGCCATCGCCTGTGGCGTCAATATCGTATTAGATTATCTGTTCATGGGAGCCTTCCATATGGGACCTGCGGGCGCAGCCCTTGGTACGACCCTGTCTCAGACAGTCAGTGTTTTGATTGCCTTCTGGGCCATTAGGCGGCGGGATACCGGACTTACCATGAAAAAATCAGATCTGAAGCCCAGGGGCACAGCCATGGGACAGCTTCTTCGCATTGGTCTTCCGGTGGCAATGCAGGACGGTCTGATTCAGGTGTCCTTTATCCTGATTACCGTTATCGCGAACCGCCGCGGACTCACGGATGCGGCAGCGGTGGGAATCGTGGAGAAAATCATCAGCTTTGTGTTCCTGGTGCCCTCTTCGATGCTGTCTACAGTATCGGCTCTCTGCGCCCAGAATATCGGCGCCGGAGAGGAAGAGCGGGCAAGGAAGACACTGCGTTACGCCATCTTCATAGCTACAGGGTTTGGCCTTTTTATGGCGGTTCTGGTTCAGTTTATCGCAAATCCGGTGGTCGGCCTGTTCTCGAAGGACGCAGCCGTGGTGATGCAGGGCGGCTGGTACTTCCGTGGTTATATTTTTGACTGTATGTTTGCGGGAATTCATTTCAGCTTCAGTGGTTATTTCTGTGCCTGTGGACGTTCAGAGCTGTCTTTCCTGCACAATATTGTGGCCATTGTGCTGGTGCGTATTCCGGGCGCGTATTTGATGTCAAAGCTGTTCCCCATGAGCCTCCTGCCCATGGGACTTGCCACGGCGGCGGGTTCGATGCTGTCCGTGATGATCTGTACCATTGCCTATGGATGGCTGAAAAGCTGTTCCCCATCAGACGGGCGGCGAAAAAAGTCTTTTTCTCATATCCGAAATATGGTACAATAATTCTATTAATGTCTTTGGAGCGTGAAAAATGGTTGCCAATTATCTGACCAGTACCGTATTTATGATCATAATACTGCTGATTTTATTCGTGAAGATCTGCAACGATATGAAGCAGGAGAAAATGAAGCGCATGTATCAGGTGCTGGATATCACAGTAGTGCTCTATGTGTTGCTGGACGCGGGCTTTGCGGTCGGCTTTCTGGAGGGAAGAAATCAGGAGCCGTGGTTTCAGATTGTTATCTTCCTGTTTTTCCTGGTCTATGTGATCACGCCGTTCATATGGCAGCTGTTTGTCTGCAGTTATATCAATGTGCCTCATGGACGGTGGTTTCAGATAGTGGAGAAGCTTCCGCTTATCATTCTGCTTGTCATGGTTGTAATGTCCCCTGATAATGGCTATGTCTGGTATATCACAGACACGGGAGACTATGTCCGGGGCAGAGGATTTGAACTTTTTACGGCCATCAATCTGTTCTATTATCTGGAAGCTTTTATAAATGGCATTTATATTCTCTACCATAAAATGTACGAAAAGGAGCCGTATCTTTTGCAGTCCCTGCTGCTGTCTACGATTCCGCTCGCGGCGATTCTGGCTAATACATACCTGATTCCCCTGCGGATGACTTATCCGTTCCAGTCCTTCTGTCTGGTGCTGGGAACGCTGTTTGCGTATCTTTTCATGGCGGATCGACAGAAAAGCATGGAGGAAGAGCGCTATAACGAAAGTCTGAAGGAAGCGTTGGAGCTGGAAAAGAAGGCGTCACGGCAGGCGGTTGAGGCCGGAAAAGTAAAAACGATCTTTCTGGCAAATATGTCCCATGATATCCGGACTCCCATCAATGCCATTTTGGGATTCACGGATATGATTGACCGGAATCCCGGGGATAAGGCGCAGGTAGTCAATGCGGTGGGAAAAATCAAGAATTCCGGTCAGGTGCTTCTGAATCTGATTAACGATGTACTGGATCTGACCCGGATTGAAAATGGCAAGCTGGAGCTGGAAGAAAGTGATGTTGATTTGACGGCGCTGGTGAAAGATATGGAAACGCTATTTCTCCCGTCTGTCGAACAGAAAGGAATTGCCCTTACGATCTGGCAGGAAGTGGCGGATCCGTATGTACACTGTGACGAAGGAAAGCTGCAGCGGATTCTGGTTAATATCATCAATAATGCGGTAAAGTTTACACCGGCCGGCGGTAAAATTATATTTTTTGCAACGGAGGTTCCGGGAAACGATGGAACTGCGGAATATGGGTTCCGGATTCAGGATACGGGGATCGGTATCAGCAAAGAATTTCAGGAGCATATCTTTGAAGCCTTTGAACAGGAACGCAGCTCGTCAGTCGGCGGCGCTGCAGGCGCGGGACTTGGCCTGGCGATTGTAAAGAAGCTGACGGATTTGATGGACGGAACTGTGACCATCGAAAGTGAGCCCGGAGAAGGAACGGCGGTGCAGCTGCGGTTTCATTTCCGGCAGACAGGAAAAGAGGAGATACAGAAGAAAAGAGAAGCGGAGAATACAGAGGATGATTTGTCCGGTCTGCATGTACTTCTGGTAGAGGACAATGAGCTGAATATGGAAATCGCTGCAGCCATGCTGAAGGAAAAGGGCGCGTCCGTGACCTGGGCCAGCGACGGACAGCAGGCGGTCGACCGATTCCGGGAAAGCCCGGCGGGGACTTACGATATCATTCTGATGGATGTGATGATGCCTGTGATGAATGGTCTTATGGCTACGAAGCAGATACGTGCCATGGAGCGGCCGGACGCAGCGTCCATTCCCATCTTTGCCATGACCGCCAATGCCTTCACGGAAGATATTGAGAAAAGCCGGGAGGCGGGCGTCAACGAACACTTAAGTAAGCCGCTGGATTACGGGAAGCTGGCGCGGATGATTTATGGGTATGTGAAGAAAAAATAGAAGATTCTTATTTTTACAAAAGAACTCGCGGATGACCTTTTGGTCATCCGCGAGTTCTTCAATTCAGAAATTATTTGACTCTTGCAGTCAGGCCGTCGCCCTCCACATCAATCACAATGGTTGCTCCGGTGGAAATCTCACCGCCCAGAATTAACTTGGCAGCCAGCGTCTCCACATGCTTCTGCATATACCGTTTCAGCGGACGGGCGCCATAGACCGGATCGAAGCCGTGGTCTGCGATGAAGGTCCTGGCAGCGTCGGTCAGCTCCAGAGAAAGCTCCCGGTCAGCCAGACGCTCATTCAGTTCCTTCAGTAACAAATCAATGATCCGCGTGATGTTGCTCTTGGTCAGCGGCTTGAAGAGAATGGTCTCATCCAGTCGGTTCAGAAATTCCGGACGGAAATGAGCGCGCAGGTCATTCATAACCAGAGTCTGAGCCTCCGGCTTGATGCTGCCGTTCTCGTCGATGCCGTCCAGCAGATAGGAGGAACCGATATTCGAGGTCATAATCAGAATCGTGTTCTTAAAGTCCACGGTCCGTCCCTGCGAATCGGTGATACGTCCGTCGTCCAGTACCTGTAAGAGTACATTGAATACGTCCGGATGGGCCTTTTCAATTTCATCAAACAGGACAACGGAATAGGGCTTCCTGCGAACAGCCTCCGTCAGCTGACCGCCCTCCTCGTAGCCTACATATCCGGGAGGAGCTCCGATAAGACGGGACACAGAATACTTCTCCATGTACTCACTCATATCGATACGCACCATATTGGATTCGTCGTCAAAGAGGCTGGCAGCCAGAGCCTTCGCAAGCTCGGTCTTACCCACACCGGTAGGTCCGAGGAACAGAAACGAACCGATGGGCTTCGTCGGATCCTTGATACCGGCCTTGGAACGAATAATCGCTTCAGATACCAGCGTTACCGCCTCATCCTGGCCGATGACACGCTTATGCAGCTCGTCATCCAGATGCAGGGTCTTGTTCCGTTCACTCTCAGTCAGCTTTGCCACCGGAATACCGGTCCAACGGGACACGATACGGGAAATCTCATCCTCAGTAACGGCTTCGTGAACCAGAGACAAATCCTTTTTGCTGATTTTCTCCTCTTCCTCAGAAAGCTCCTTCTGCAGAGCAGGCAGCTTGCCATACTGCAGCTCAGCGGCCTTATTCAGGTCGTAATTCTGCTGGGCAGTCTGAATCTGCTTATTGATATCCTCAATCTCCTCACGGAGCTTCTGCAGACGCTCCACGGAAGTCTTTTCATTATCCCACTGAGCCTTCTGCGTATTGAACTGGTCGCGCAGCTCCGCAAGCTCTTTTTGCAGGTGCTCCAGACGCTCCTGACTCAAGTGATCAGTCTCCTTCTTCAGGGCCGCTTCCTCGATCTCCAGCTGCATAATCTTACGCCGCAGCTCATCCAGCTCCGTCGGCATGGAATCCAGCTCCGTCTTAATCAGAGCGCAGGCTTCATCCACCAGGTCAATGGCCTTATCCGGCAGAAAACGGTCGGAGATATAACGGTTGGAGAGGGTAGCGGCAGCTACGAGGGCGGCGTCCGTGATTTTCACACCGTGAAATACCTCATAACGCTCTTTCAGACCACGCAGGATAGAAATGGTATCTTCCACCGTCGGCTCATCCACCATAACCGGCTGGAAACGACGCTCCAGCGCCGGATCCTTCTCAATGTACTGACGGTACTCATCCAGAGTGGTCGCGCCGATGCAGTGCAGCTCGCCACGGGCCAGCATAGGCTTCAGCATATTGCCGGCATCCATAGCTCCGTCGGTCTTGCCTGCGCCCACAATCAGGTGCAGCTCATCGATGAAGAGGATGATCTTGCCCTCGCTCTTCCGAACCTCCTCCAGAACGGCTTTCAGACGCTCCTCAAACTCGCCGCGGTACTTGGCACCGGCCACCAGCGCGCCCATATCCAGGGAAAATACCTTCTTGTCCTTCAGACCCTCCGGTACATCGCCCCGCACGATACGCTGTGCCAGACCCTCCACAACGGCGGTCTTGCCGACGCCGGGTTCACCGATTAAAACTGGGTTATTCTTGGTCTTACGGGACAGAATCCGAATCACATTCCGGATCTCCGCGTCACGGCCGATGACCGGGTCAAGCTTCTGATCCCGTGCCTTTTCCACCAGGTCAGAACCATATTTACTTAAGGTATCATAGGTAGCCTCCGGATTGTCACTGGTTACGCGCTGGTTGCCTCTCACAGAGGACAGTGCCTGCAGAAAACGATCCTTGGTAATGCCGTATTCCCGGAACAGCTCCTTCATGGAAGGACTGGGGTCATTTAACATGGCCAGAAACAGATGCTCTACAGAGACGTACTCATCGCCCATCTGCTTTGCCACATCCTCAGCGCTGATCAGTACCTTATTTAAATACTGACCGATATAGGGCTGTCCGCCGGAAACCTTGACTCTTTTATTTAATGCCTGTTCCACGCCGTTCAGAAACAGATTCTGGTCGATGCCCATCTTCGCGACGAGCTTCAAAATCAGACTGTCCTCCTGACGGAGCAGACTCATCAGAAGATGTTCCTGTTCAATCTCCTGATTGCCATACTCATAGGCCAGCTTTTCCAGGTCATTTACAGCTTGAATGGATTTCTGTGTAAATTTGCTGATGTTCATAAATCTGACTCCTTTCTTCTTCTAAGTTCTATTGGTAAAATATGTTGTTAAAATAATAAAATATAAAAAAGAAAGTCCCGGCATCAAATACATTTCCATATCTGATACAGGGCCTTTTTCTTTTTCTGTACCCATTTATAACACTGCTGAAAGAAAAGATCAAGTACTTTTTTGAAAATAATTTATAAAAAATCTATAAAGTGTCAGACTACTTAATTATATAGTGCAAAACGGGGGATGGTGAGGGTAAGCCCGCCCCGGTTCTTTTTCTCTCCGTCCGTTTTTCTTACCTTATATAAAGGAAAGCAAAAAAGATTTCTAAAAAAACTATAAACCCGCTTGACAAACCAAAATCATAGTGCTATCTTAATGTTAGCACTCGAGAGGGCAGAGTGCTAATAGATAAAAAGCAACAAAGAAATGAAAAGAAACCAGTAAAGAAGAGGTGAACGAAATGGAACTGGATGAGAGAAAACAGAAAATCCTTCAGGCAATCATCCGTAACTATATGGAGACGGGCGAGCCGGTAGGTTCCAGAACCATTTCAAAATACTCAGATTTGAATCTGAGCTCCGCGACGATTCGAAATGAAATGTCAGACCTGGAGGAGATGGGTTACATCGTGCAGCCCCATACCTCAGCCGGACGGATTCCTTCCGATAAAGGATACCGCTTATACGTGGATCATATTCTGGAAGAGAAGAATCACGAGGTACAGGAACTGAAAGACTTGATGATTGAGCGAAGCGATAAGATGGAGCAGGTATTGAAGCAGGTGGTAAAAGTTCTGGCAGCTAATACCAACTATGCCACCATGGTATCCGCCCCCACCTATCACAGGAACAAGCTGAAGTTCATCCAGCTCTCCAAAGTCAACGCGACGCAGATCCTTACAGTTATTATGATAGAAGGAAACATCGTCCGCAACAAAGTCATCGACGTGACCGAGGAGCTTGACCAGGAGACAGTCCTGAAGCTGAACATCCTGTTGAACAGTGTACTGAACGGCCTGTCCATTGAGGAAATTAATCTGGCGATGATTCAGAATCTGAAAGAGCAGGCAGGTATCCACAGCGAGCTGGTGGGTAGCGTCATCGACGCGGTGGCAGAAGTCATCCACTCCGAGGACGAGGTAGAGATATATACCTCAGGAGCGACCAACATCTTCCGCTATCCGGAGCTTTCCGATAACGGCAAAGCAAGCGAGCTGATCAGCACCTTCGAGGAAAAGCAGCAGCTGTCTGACCTGGTAAATCAGACACTGGAGAACAGTGACAGCAAAGGCATCCAGGTTTACATCGGACAGGAGACACCCATACAGTCCATGAAGGACTGCAGTGTAGTCACCGCTACTTACGAATTGGGCGAGGGCCTGCAGGGAACCATCGGAATCATCGGTCCCAAGCGGATGGATTACGAGAATGTATTGAAGACGCTGAAGACCCTGACTGAGCAGCTGGACGAGATTTACAATAGAAATAAGAAATAGAAAGGGGCAAAAACCCGTGGAACAGGAAATCAAAAACGAAGAGCTTCAGAATAAAGAAGCAAAGGAAGAAGAAACTGTGAAAGCAGCAGAAGCTTCCGAAGAAAAAGAAAGCACCGGCGGCGAGAAACCGGAGGAGACAGAAGCGGTCGAGGAGCCTGAGATGCTGAAGAAGAAAAAGAAAAAAGACAAGATGGAAGAGAAAATCGAGGAGCTGGAGGATCGCGTAAAGCGTCAGATGGCCGAATTCGATAACTTCCGAAAGAGAACCGAGAAGGAGAAGTCCCACATGTATGAAGTGGGAGCCCGGGATGTCATCGAGAAAATCCTTCCGGTGGTAGACAATTTTGAACGCGGTCTTGCATCTGTACCTGAGGATCAGAAAGAAAATCCGGTCATCGTAGGTATGGATAAGATATACAGCCAGCTGATGACCACTCTGACCGATCTGGGTGTAGAACCCATTGCGGCAGTAGGCGGGGAATTCGATCCGAATTACCACAACGCAGTGATGCACGTGGAGGATGAAGAACTTGGTGAAAATGTAGTAGCCGAGGAATTCCAGAAGGGTTACATGTATAAGGATACGGTAATCCGTCACAGCATGGTAAAAGTCGCAAACTAAGAAATTACATTTTACAATCAGAATACATTGAGGAGGTCTCTATTATGAGCAAGATTATTGGTATCGACTTAGGAACAACAAACAGCTGCGTAGCAGTTATGGAGGGTGGTAAGCCCGTAGTAGTAGCAAATACAGAGGGAGCAAGAACCACACCGTCTGTAGTGGCATTTACAAAGACAGGCGAGAGACTGGTAGGCGAGCCGGCAAAGCGTCAGGCAGTTACCAACTCCGAGAAAACCATTTCTTCTATTAAGAGAGAGATGGGTACCGACCACAAAGTAAACATCGACGGAAAGCAGTACACTCCGCAGGAGATTTCCGCTATGATTCTGCAGAAGCTGAAAGCAGACGCAGAGAACTATCTGGGCGAGAAGGTTACCGAGGCAGTTATTACGGTACCGGCATACTTCAACGACGCACAGAGACAGGCAACCAAGGATGCAGGTAAGATTGCAGGCCTGGATGTAAAGCGTATCATCAACGAGCCGACCGCTGCGGCACTGGCATACGGCCTGGACAATGAGAAAGAGCAGAAGATCATGGTATACGACCTGGGCGGCGGTACCTTCGATGTATCTATCATTGAGATTGGCGACGGCGTTATTGAGGTTCTGGCTACCGCAGGCGACAACCGTCTGGGCGGCGACGACTTCGATAAGAAGGTTGTAGATTACATGCTTGCTGAGTTCAAGCGTACAGAGGGTGTAGACCTGTCCGGCGACAAGATGGCAATGCAGAGACTGAAAGAGGCAGCTGAGAAGGCGAAGAAGGAGCTTTCCAGCGCAACCACAACCAACATCAACCTTCCGTTCATTACAGCAACTGCTGAGGGACCGAAGCACTTCGATATGAACCTGACAAGAGCGAAATTCGACGAGCTGACCCATGACCTGGTAGAGCGTACCGCAGGACCGGTTCAGGCAGCGCTGAAGGATGCAGGCATTACAGCTTCCGAGCTTGGCAAGGTACTGCTGGTAGGCGGTTCCACACGTATTCCGGCTGTACAGGACAAGGTAAAACAGCTGACCGGCCATGAGCCCAGCAAATCTCTGAACCCGGATGAGTGCGTAGCTATCGGTGCTTCCATTCAGGGTGGTAAGCTGGCAGGCGACGCAGGCGCAGGCGATATCCTTCTTCTGGATGTTACACCGCTGTCTCTGTCCATCGAGACCATGGGCGGTATCGCAACCCGTCTGATTGAGCGTAACACAACCATCCCGACCAAGAAGAGCCAGATCTTCTCTACCGCAGCTGACAACCAGACAGCCGTAGATATCAACGTCGTACAGGGTGAGCGTCAGTTCGCAAAGGACAACAAGTCTCTCGGCCAGTTCCGTCTGGATGGAATCCCGCCCGCAAGACGTGGTGTTCCGCAGATTGAGGTTACCTTCGATATCGATGCAAACGGTATTGTAAATGTATCCGCAAAGGATCTGGGCACCGGCAAGGAGCAGCATATCACCATCACCGCCGGCTCCAACATGTCCGACAGCGATATCGACAAGGCAGTGAAGGAAGCTGCTGAGTTCGAGGCTCAGGATAAGAAGCGGAAAGAGGCTATCGACGCGAGAAACGACGCGGACTCCATGGTATTCCAGACCGAGAAGGCACTGGAAGAGGTCGGCGCACAGGTTGACCCGGCTGACAAGTCCGCAGTAGAGGCAGAGCTTACTTCCCTGAAGGCAGTTCTGGAGAGAACCAAGGATCAGGCAGATATCTCTGACGCAGACCTTGACGAGCTGAAGAACGGCAAGGAAAAGCTGATGAACGCGGCACAGAAGGTATTCGCAAAGGTTTATGAGCAGGCACAGGCAGCACAGGGTGCGGCAGGCCAGGCAGAACCGGATATGGGAGCAGGTGCCGGAACAGGCGCAGGCGCTTCTGACGATGTCGTAGACGGCGACTACAGAGAGGTTTAATAAAAAAGAATCAGGCTTGACAGAAAATGGGCGTTGCGCTATATTGAAAGGCAGGCTTGAAAGAAAAGAATCCAAGAAAGGCTCGAAGGAGCCTTTCTTGCATATCAGAAATCTGATATGCAAGAAGCCTTCCAGGCGAAGAATCCTGCAAAACAGGATTCCTTTAGAGGCTTTACCGCAAAGCAATTGAGAAAAGGTATAAAGGAAGATAGAAAAAATGGCAGAGCAGAAGAGAGATTACTACGAGGTTCTGGGCGTAGACAAGAACGCGGACGATGCCACTATTAAGAAGGCGTACCGTCAGCTGGCAAAGAAATACCACCCGGATATGAACCCCGGCGATAAAGAAGCGGAAGTGAAATTCAAAGAGGCTTCCGAGGCGTACGCAGTCTTAAGCGATCCGGACAAGAGACGTCAGTACGACCAGTTTGGTCATGCGGCATTTGAAGGAGGCGCAGGCGGTGCGGGCGGCTATGGCGGCTTTGATTTCAATGGCGCGGATATGGGAGATATCTTTGGAGACATCTTCGGTGATCTCTTCGGCGGCGGCCGCGGCAGACGTGCCAACAATGGTCCCATGCAGGGGGCAAACCTACGTACCCAGGTACGCGTGACCTTCGAGGAAGCAGTTTTTGGCTGTGATAAGGAGATCGAGCTGACTTTGAAGGATGAGTGCAGCAGCTGCCATGGAACCGGCGCGAAGCCGGGTACCTCCCCGGTGACCTGTCCGAAATGCGGCGGCAAGGGACAGGTGGTATACACCCAGCAGTCCATGTTCGGCATGGTGCAGAACGTGCGTCCCTGTCCGGATTGTAACGGAACCGGTAAAATCATCAAAGAAAAGTGTCCGGACTGCTACGGCACCGGTTATATTGCCAGCAAGAAAAAGATTTCTGTTACGGTACCGGCAGGTATCGACAACGGCCAGAGCATCCGTATCCGTGGAAAGGGAGAGCCGGGGGTTAACGGCGGTCCCAGAGGCGATCTGCTGGTTGAGGTTATCGTGGCCCGTCACCCGATTTTCCAGCGGCAGGATATGAATATCTACTCCACGGCTCCCATCAGCTTCGCCACGGCGGCGCTCGGCGGCACCGTCCGCATCAAGACCGTGGATGGTGAGGTGGAGTATGATGTGAAGGCCGGAACCCAGACCGACACCCGCGTGCGTCTGAAAGGCAAGGGCGTACCGTCCCTGCGCAATAAGAACACCCGCGGCGATCATTATGTGACGTTGGTGGTACAGGTGCCGACAGATTTAAGTAAGGATGCGAAAGAAGCCCTGCGCGCTTACGATGATATTGTGAACGGTAAGAATCCGGAGAAGCCGGGTAAAGGAAAGAAAGGCTTTTTTGATAAAATGAAAGAGGCGCTGGACGAGTAATCCGGCGTAAGATAAAAAGAGACAGCGTGTTATCTCATTTCTGATAACACGCTGTTTTGCGATCCTGAGAAATAAAGGGAGTGCTGCGACATTTCGCTTACATCCGGTTCGTAAAGGCGTCTATGGTATGTACCTGCCGGGCCAGCGAAAACCACCGGTTCAGCTGCGCGCTGTTTCGCTGGGTCAGAATCTGCTCGCGGATCCGTAAGGGTACTTCTCCGTAATCGGACAGGGTCTCCAGAATACATTCTGCCTTCCCTTCCGCAATTCCGTAGGAGCGCGCCTTATCATAAATCAGCTCATAATATTCATCGGTCATTCGGGAATCTCTCTTTCATTACATTTTATACAGGAATTGTCAGAAAGCCGGTATCCCGTACAATAAATTCACAATACCATACAAATTCAAACAAATCAAGGAAAAATATGGGAAAGACAAAACCGGACAATAAGAGACAGAAAAAGCTGTCTGCTATGTGGAAAAATTATCGTGACAATGTACAACAAAAATTCTCAGAATCCGCAAATGTACATCAAAAAATACAACAATCAAATGGACAACCGCCAACCAATATGTTACAATCAGCTATGTATGAAGATATCAAAAATGCCTTGCCAGGGCTGATAAAATAAGGAGGAAATATCATGGCTAGAAAAATGAAGACCATGGATGGAAACCATGCAGCAGCGCATGTATCATATGCGTACTCTGATGTTGCAGCTATCTATCCGATTACACCGTCATCTGTTATGGCAGAAGCTACTGACGAGTGGGCTACACAGGGAAGAACCAATATCTTCGGACAGACCGTACAGGTTACCGAGATGCAGTCTGAGGCTGGAGCAGCAGGTGCTGTTCACGGATCTCTGGCAGCAGGTGCTCTGACCACTACCTTCACAGCATCTCAGGGACTTCTTCTGATGATCCCGAACCTTTACAAAGTAGCTGGTGAGCAGCTTCCGGGCGTATTCAACGTATCCGCTCGTGCGCTTGCAAGCCACGCACTGTCCATCTTCGGTGACCATTCCGACGTATATGCCTGTCGTCAGACCGGTGTTGCAATGCTCTGTGAGTCCAGTGTACAGGAAGTTATGGACCTGACTCCGGTTGCACACTGCGCAGCGATCAAGGGTAAGATTCCGTTCATCAACTTCTTCGACGGATTCCGTACATCTCATGAGATCCAGAAGATCGAGACATGGGATTACGAAGATCTGAAGGATATGGTTGACATGGATGCCATCGACGCGTTCAGAAAGAATGCCCTGAACCCGAACCATCCCTGCCAGAGAGGTTCTGCACAGAACCCGGATATCTTCTTCCAGGCAAGAGAGGCATGTAACTCCTACTACGATGCTATGCCGGCTATCGTACAGGAGTACATGGATAAAGTAAATGAGAAGATCGGAACAGACTACAAGCTGTTCAACTACTACGGAGCAGCAGATGCAGAGCACGTTATCGTAGCTATGGGTTCTGTATGCGATACCATCGAAGAGACCATCGACTATCTGGTAGCAGCAGGCGAGAAGGTCGGCGTTGTAAAGGTACGTCTGTACCGTCCGTTCAGCGCAGAGGCACTGGTAGCAACTATCCCGGAGAGCGTAAAGAAGATTACCGTTCTTGACAGAACCAAGGAGCCGGGCGCTCTTGGCGAGCCGCTGTACCTGGATGTAGTAGCAGCCCTGAAGGGAACCAAGTTCAACGATACACCGGTATTCACAGGCCGTTACGGACTGGGATCCAAGGATACCACACCGGCACAGATCGTTGCTGTATACAAGAATGATACCAAGCAGAAGTTCACCATCGGTATTGTAGATGATGTTACAGGACTTTCTCTTGAGACAGGCGCTCCGCTGGTAACCACTCCGGCAGGAACCATCAACTGTAAGTTCTGGGGACTGGGCGCTGACGGTACCGTAGGTGCGAACAAGAACTCCATCAAGATCATCGGCGACAATACAGATATGTACGCTCAGGCTTACTTTGATTATGACTCTAAGAAGTCCGGCGGTGTGACCATGTCCCACCTTCGTTTCGGTAAGAGCCCGATTAAGTCTACATATCTGATTCACAAGGCAAACTTCGTAGCATGCCACAATCCGTCCTATGTACGTAAGTACAACATGGTACAGGAGCTGGTAGACGGCGGTACTTTCCTGCTGAACTGCCCGTGGGATATGGAAGCTATCGAGAAGCATCTGCCGGGCCAGGTAAAGAGCTTTATCGCAAACCACAACATCAAGTTCTATGTAATTGATGGTATCAAGATTGGTAAGGAGATCGGACTGGGCGGACGTATCAACACCGTTCTGCAGTCTGCATTCTTCAAGCTGGCGAACATCATTCCGGAGGAGCAGGCTATTGAGCTGATGAAGGCTGCTGCAAAGGCTACCTATGGCAGAAAGGGTGACGCCATCGTTCAGATGAACTACGACGCTATCGACGCAGGCGCTAAGCAGGTTGTTGAGATTACCGTTCCGGAGAGCTGGAAGAATGCAGCTGACGAGGGACTGGACTTCACACATGCAGAGAACGGCCGCGGCGACGTTGTAAACTTTGTAAATGATATTCAGGCAAAGGTAAACGCACAGGAAGGTAACAGTCTGCCTGTATCCGCATTCAAGGATTACGTAGACGGTACTACACCGAGCGGTTCCTCTGCTTATGAGAAGCGTGGTATTGCAGTAGATATCCCGGTATGGAATCCGGAGAACTGTATCCAGTGTAACCGTTGTTCTTATGTCTGCCCGCACGCAGTTATCCGTCCGGTAGCCCTGACAGAGGCTGAGGCAGCTGCAGCTCCGGAGACCATGAAGGTTGTTCCGATGACTGGTATGGCAGATTACAAGTTCTCTATGGTAGTATCCGCACTTGACTGTACCGGATGCGGCTCCTGTGTAAATGTCTGCCCGGGTAAGAAGGGTGCGAAGGCACTGGCTATGGAGAACATGGAAGCAAATATCGCAGAGCAGAAGGGCTTCGACTATGCAGTAACCCTGCCGGAGAAGACCGATGTAATCGAGAAGTTCAAGCCGGCTACCGTAAAGGGAAGCCAGTTCAAGACTCCGCTGCTTGAGTTCTCAGGCGCATGCGGTGGCTGCGGCGAGACACCGTACGCAAAGCTGATCACACAGCTGTTCGGTGACAGAATGTACATCGCAAACGCAACAGGATGCTCCTCTATCTGGGGTAACTCCTCACCGTCCACACCGTACACCGTAAACCAGAAGGGTCAGGGTCCTGCATGGTCCAACTCCCTGTTCGAGGATGCGGCTGAGTTCGGTTACGGTATGAGCCTGGCTCAGAATGCTGTCAGAGGCGGACTGAAGGCTAAGGTTGAGGCTCTCATGGAGACTGCCGGTGATGATGTAAAGGCAGCAGCACAGGAGTGGCTGGACACCTACGGCGTAGGCGCTACCAACGGCGCAGCTACTGACAAGCTGGTAGCAGCTCTGGAAGCTTGCGGATGCGACGCAGCAAAGGAGATTCTGAAGGATAAGGACTTCCTGGCTAAGAAGTCTCAGTGGATCTTCGGTGGTGACGGCTGGGCATACGATATCGGCTTCGGCGGTGTAGACCACGTACTTGCAAGCGGCAAGGACATCAACGTCATGGTATTCGATACCGAGGTATATTCCAACACAGGCGGACAGGCATCCAAGTCTACCCAGACCGGTGCTATCGCACAGTTCGCTGCAGCTGGTAAGGAAGTTAAGAAGAAAGATATGGCTTCCATCGCTATGAGCTATGGCTATGTATATGTTGCTTCCATCGCTATGGGCGCTGATTACAACCAGTGTGTAAAGGCAATCGCAGAGGCAGAGGCATATCCGGGACCGTCCCTGATCATCGCTTACGCTCCGTGTATCAACCATGGTATCAAGAAGGGCATGAGCAAGGCTCAGACAGAGGAAGAGCTGGCTGTTAAGGCTGGTTACTGGCACTGCTTCCGCTTCAACCCGGCAGCTCCGGCTGAGGGCAAGAGCGCGTTCACTCTGGACAGCAAGGAGCCGACAGGCGACTACAAGGAGTTCCTGAACGGAGAGGTTCGTTACAACTCTCTGGTACGTGCTAATCCGGAAAGAGCTGAGAAGCTGTTCGCAGAGGCTGAGGAGAACGCGAAGGCAAGATACGAGTATCTGAAGAGCCTGGGCGAGCTGTACGCTCCGAAAAAGACAGAGGAGTAATCCTTTCGTCGGCATGCCAAAAAGCATAACGAGATAAATGAGAATCCGGCAGAAATACGGGAAATCGTGTTTCTGCCGGATTTTTTACGGAACAGAGAATTCCGCTGGAATTTCCTGTTCCGTAAAAGTAAGTGGTCAAAATATCAGAAAAATATAATAGTTGTAAAAAGAGTGAAAAAATATTATGAAAATCGAGGAAAATATGATACAATAGCAGCATAAATCAAACATAAAAGGGGGAATTTTATGGAAGCAAGAATGTTTAAGGTGTATGCAAAGGCTGATCCGGCTGTGGCGCTGAAGGTGATTCCGGGTCATTTCGCCACAAATCATTCCCACATCAATTATTACATTGACCTGACCACACTGAAGGCGCGCCAGAATGAAGCCCAGGCGGCAGCGAGGCTGCTGGCCTATTACTCCAACTACAGTATTGTGGACACCATCGTATGTCTGGATGGCTGTGAAGTGATCGGGGCATATCTGGCAGAGGAGCTGACCAAAGCCGGAGTCCGTTCTATCAATGAGCATAAGACCATCTATATCGCTACCCCGGAATTCCATACCGGCGGCCAGCTGATTTTCCGTGACAATATGCAGCTGATGGTAAAGGATAAGAATATCCTGCTGCTGCTGGCTACAGCGACCACCGGAAAAACCCTGAATCAGAGCATTGAGTGTATCGAATATTACGGCGGAAAAATCAGCGCCATCAACGCGATTTTCAGCGCGGTAGATAAGGCGCATTCCATTCCGGTCAACGCCATTTTCACCCGGAAGGATATGCCGGATTATCAGACCTACAGCTTCCGTGACTGCCCCCTGTGCCAGAAGCAGGAGAGAGTGGACGCCATCGTGAATACCTACGGTTACAGCAAATTGTAAAGATGAGATGGAATCCTGCAAAACAGGATTCTGCGCCTGCGGCGGGTCTCCTATGCGACATACTACATTTCCGCCGCAGTGCGATAAATTTTTATGCAAAAAAACTTCTATTTTCTCCGAGCTCTCCCAAATTTTTCTTGTACATCATAAAGAACAAAGAACTTGCATGGAATTCCTTGTGTTTTACTCGGAATTCTGTTAAAGTTTTACCTGGTTAGAGGAAACTAATTGGTGAGGAATAACAGAAACTGTTTGTTATGCAAGGAGGAAAAACATGACAGAAAAGGCAGCATGGAATGGCTTCCGTGGAAGACACTGGAAAGAAGACGTGAATGTAAGAGACTTCATTCAGAACAACTATACATCCTATGAGGGCGATGAGGCGTTTCTGGAGGGGCCGACAAATGCCACCGAAGAGCTCTGGGGCGAGCTGCAGAAGCTTCAGAAGGAGGAGCGCGCCAAGGGCGGCGTCCTCGATATGGAGACAGAGATAGTATCCGGTATCACAGCCTACCCGGCGGCATATATTGTAGAAGAAAAGAAGGAGCTGGAAAAGGTCGTAGGACTTCAGACGGACAAGCCGCTGAAACGCGCGTTCATGCCCTATGGCGGTATCAAGATGGCGGAGCAGGCCTGCACAACTTACGGGTATGAGCCTTCTGAAAAGCTTCATGAGATTTTTACCAAATATCATAAGACGCACAACCAGGCGGTATTCGATGTATACACACCGGAGATGAAGAAAGCCCGTCATAATAAGATTATCACAGGACTTCCGGATACCTATGGCCGCGGCCGTATCGTAGGTGATTATCGTAGAGTGGCGCTCTATGGTATTGACTTCCTGGTTGCAAAGAAGGAAGAAGACTTCGCCAACTGCGGTGACGGAACTATGTTCGATGAGGTTATCCGTCAGCGGGAAGAGCTGGCAGAGCAGATTCGTGCCCTGAAAGAGATGAAAGTGATGGCGGCGTCCTACGGCTTCGATATTTCTGAGCCGGCTGCCAACGCAAGAGAGGCTGTACAGTGGCTGTACTTCGGCTATCTGGCAGCCATCCGCACCCAGAACGGAGCAGCTATGAGTGTAGGCCGTGTATCCACTTTCCTGGACATCTATCTGGAGCGTGATCTGGCAAATGGCACCCTGACTGAGGCAGAGGCACAGGAGCTGGTAGACCATTTTGTCATGAAGTGCAGAATGGTGAAGTTCGCCAGAATTCCGTCCTACAATCAGCTGTTCTCCGGCGACCCGGTATGGGCGACCTTGGAGGTGGCAGGCATGGGCATGGATGGTCGCTCCATGGTGACCAAGAGCGACTACCGTTTCCTGCATACCCTGGAAAATATGGGACCGAGCCCGGAGCCGAACCTGACTGTCCTTTATTCCTCCCGCCTGCCGAAGGCCTTCAAGGAATATGCGGCGGCCATCTCGGTGCGGACCAGCTCCATTCAGTATGAGAATGACGATGTGATGCGGCCGGTATGGGGCGACGACTACTCCATTTGCTGCTGCGTATCCGCGACACAGACCGGTAAGGAAATGCAGTTCTTCGGAGCCCGCGCGAACCTGGCCAAGTGCCTGCTTTACGCCCTGAACGGTGGCCGCGATGCCAAGAGCCGCGAGCAGGTAGGACCGGAGTACGCGCCGTACCAGGGCGAGTACCTGGAGTACGACGAGGTTATCCGCAAGTACGACAGGATGATGGACTGGCTGGCTGGCCTGTATGTGAATACCCTGAACGCCATTCAGTATATGCATGATAAATATTACTACGAGGCGGCGGAAATGGCTCTTATCGACACCGATGTGCGCCGTACTTTTGCCACCGGTATCGCAGGCTTCTCCCATGTGGTAGACTCCTTAAGCGCTATCCGTTACGCAAAGGTAAGAGCCATCCGGGATGAGGAAGGCCTGATTGTAGACTATGAGGTAGAGGGCGATTTTCCGCGCTACGGCAACGACGATGACCGTGCGGACAATATCGCGGTATGGCTCCTGAAGACCTTCCTGGAGAAGCTTAAAAAACGTCACACCTACCGGAATTCCGAGGCGACTACCTCGATCCTGACCATTACCTCCAACGTGGTATACGGCAAGGCCACCGGCAATATGCCGGACGGACGCCGTGCAGGCGAGCCGCTGGCACCGGGTGCGAACCCCAGCTATGGCGCAGAGCAGAACGGCCTGCTGGCTTCTCTGAATTCTGTGGCGAAGCTGCCCTATGAGTATGCGCTGGACGGTATCTCCAATACCCAGACCATCAACCCGGGTGCTCTCGGACACAGCGAGGAGGAACAGAAGAAGAACCTGGTATCCGTGATGGACGGCTATTTCGATCAGGGTGCGCACCATCTGAATGTCAACGTATTCGGCAAAGAGAAGCTCATTGACGCCATGGAGCACCCGGAGAAGGAAGAGTACGCGAACTTTACCATCCGTGTATCCGGCTATGCGGTGAAATTCATTGACCTGACCCATGAGCAGCAGCTGGATGTGATTGCGAGAACCTGCCATGACCACATGTAAGGTACATTCCCTGGAAAGCTTCGGGGCTGCTGATGGCCCGGGAGTGAGGTATGTGATCTTTCTTCAGGGATGTCGGATGCGCTGCCAGTTCTGTCACAATCCCGACACCTGGGAGGAACAGGGCGGAACGATATACACGGCAGAGGAGCTGCTTTCAAAAGCTTTGCGCTACCGGAATTACTGGGGTACAGAAGGGGGCGTCACCGTCAGCGGCGGCGAACCTTTGCTGCAAATGGATTTCCTGCTGGAATTTTTCGCCCTGGCGAAGGAAAAGGGCATTCATACCGTCCTTGATACGGCAGGACAGCCATTTACCAGAGAAGAACCGTTTTTCGGAAAACTGGAAGAGCTGATGAAGGTAACAGATTTACTGTTGTTGGATCTGAAGGAAATGAATCCGGAACGGCACCGGAGACTGACGGGCAGGGAAAACGACAATATCCTGGAGTTTGCCCGCTATCTTTCCGAGATCGGAAAGCCAGTCTGGATCCGGCATGTGCTGGTGCCGGAGAGGAGCGATTTTGTCGAGGATCTGCAGGCGCTCAGAGCTTTTACTGAAACGCTTGCGAACGTGGAACGAATAGAGGTTTTGCCCTATCATACCCTGGGAGTTTTTAAATGGGAAAATATGGGTATCAAATATCCACTGGAAGGAATCCGACCGCCGGAACCGGAGCGGGTTCGGCAGGCAGAAGAGATTCTGGGCTGCGGGAAACAGAGATAAGGTAAAAAACCGATGTGCAGATTTTTCTGCCATCGGTTTTTTATGCAATAGGAAATTCCTAAGACTATCGTGTTGAATTTGTAATATTTTCAACTAAAAACCAAGAAAAACTACTACAAAAACAAAATAAAGCATGATATAATAACACTATATGTTTCAAAAGAAAAACTACAAGGAGGAAAGAAGATGCTTGCCATTGAGCGGAAAAATGAAATCCTTGCCATATTACAAAAAGAACAGCGGGTTCTCGTTTCCGAGCTGAGTAAACGGTACGATGTAACAGATGAAACCATTCGGCGCGATCTGGAGAAGCTGGAGATCGAGGGCTTTGTGAAGAGAACCTACGGAGGAGCGGTTCTGAATAAGAATAAGAACGTGGATATGCCCCTCCGTATCCGGGAGAAGACCAACCGGGACGAGAAGCAGATTATCGCGGGCCTGGTGGCGGGCCTGGTGGAGGAGGGCGACCGGATCATGCTGGACGCGTCCTCGACCTCACTGATGATCGCCAAGGAACTAAAGGAAATGAATAAGCTCACCGTCATCACGAATTCGGTGGAGGTACTGATCGAGCTGGCCGGACACGAGGGCATCCAGGTGATTTCCACGGGAGGCAATCTGAACGAGAGCTCCCTGTCCCTGGTGGGCAACGCGGCTCAGAAGGTACTGAACGGCTACCACGTGGATAAGGCCATCTTTTCCTGCAAGGGCATCGACATGAAGGAGGGCATGACCGATTCCAACGAGCTGGACAGCGATATCAAGATTGCCATGTATAACTGCGCGGATACGGCGATTCTGGCCGTGGACAGCAGTAAGTTTGACCGGGTTTCCTTTGTGAAATCCATGATGCTGAAAAAGGGAGATGTCATTGTGACCGACCGGAAGCCGTCAGCGGAATGGCTGAGTTTTCTGGAAGAACAGGGGGTTCATCTGGTCACACAGGAATAAAAGAGAAAGGAAAGGTATTTCATTATGGGAGAGAAGATTTACAATCTGGCCTTTGATTTCGGAGCGTCCAGCGGACGTATGGTGCTCTGTAAGCTGGAGGACGGGAAGCTTACGCTTGAGGAGCTGCACCGTTTCCCAAACCATGAGGTCCGCGTGGGGGGACATATTTACTGGGATCTGTTTGGTCTGTACCATGAGCTGAAACAGGGACTGAAGAAGGCGGCAGCGAAAAAGGTGCCGATTCAGTCTCTGGCTATTGACACCTGGGGCGTGGACTACGGTCTCTTTGATAAGGACGGCAACCTCATCGGCAATCCGGTGAACTACCGTGATTCCCGTACCGATGGAATGCTGGAAGAAATTGGAAAAATCATTCCGCTGGAAGAACTCTATAACCGCACCGGTATCGAGTTCATGTATTTCAACTCCATTTTCCAACTCTACGCGGAGAAGAAGATGCGCCCGGTGATTCTGGACAACGCGAAGCGTATCTTGTTCATGCCGGAGCTGTTCGGCTATTTCCTGACGGGTATCATGTATTCCGAGTATACCTTTGCCAGCACCTCTCAGCTTCTGGACGCCAGAAAGCGGCAGTGGGATTATGATCTCATCGAGAAGCTTGGCCTGAATAAGGAAATGTTCGGCGATATTGTCATGCCGGGTACCGTTATCGGCGATCTGCTTCCCGAGGTGGAGGAGGAGACCGGACTTAAGGGCGTAAAGGTCATTGCGGTGGGCAGCCATGATACGGCTTCCGCCGTAGCGGGCGCTCCGCTGGAGTCCGACGACGCGGCCTTCTTAAGCTGCGGCACCTGGTCCCTGCTTGGCATGGTACTGGATGAGCCGATTTTAAATGAAGCTTCCTATAAATATAACTACACCAATGAGGGCAGTATCGACGGCAAGATCCAGTTCCTGAAGAATATCAACGGACTGTGGATTATGCAGAATCTGCGCCGCAACTGGTGTGAGTTCGAGGGCGAGGTAAGCTTCCCGGATATCATCCGCGAGGCACGGGCTGCCAAGCGTCAGGACTTCACGATTAATCCGAAGGATCCCCGCTTCACAGCGCCCTTAAATATGATGAAGGAGATCATCGGCTACTGCCGGGAGACCGGCCAGGGCACCCCGGAGGGACTGGGCGAGATGGCCATGGCCATCTACAACGGTCTGACTGAGGAGTACCGTAAGTCCATCCAGTATATGGAAGAGATCACCGGCAAAACCGTCACCTGCATCAATATGGTGGGCGGCGGCATCCAGGATCAGCTGCTCTGCGAGCTGACCGCGAAGAAGACCGGCAAGCGCGTGATGGCAGGACCGGTAGAGGGATCTGTTCTGGGCAACAGTATTGTACAGCTGGTAGCCATGGGTGAAGTAAAGGATGTACAGGCCGGGCGTGACATTATCCGGAATTCCTTCGACGTGAAGATTTACGAGCCGTAAAATCCGAAATCCGATGAAAAAAGTGTTGACAGAAACCGACGAAGCCACTATAATCTTATGTGTGCAAGGATACCTTTGTTAATTCGAAGGTAAAATACCCAGACAGTTGTCTAATGCACAATACACAACTGGAGGGAGGTTAGGTGTGATACTATGTCAAATGTAATCGTAAAAGAGAACGAGACTTTAGATAGCGCTCTGCGTCGTTTTAAGAGAAACTGTGCAAAGGCAGGCATTCAGCAGGAGATCCGTAAGAGAGAGCATTACGAGAAACCGAGCGTAAGACGTAAGAAGAAATCTGAAGCGGCTAGAAAGCGTAAATACAACTAATATTGTGCATGAAATTCCTCGACTTTACCGTCGGGGAATTTTTTCTCTAACAGGGGAAATTACACACAAGTGTGTAAAATGTATCATTATCCGGAATAACCGAAAAGAGGGAATTTTATGGGTGGGGCAAAATGCCGAAAATATGGCAATTTATACATGAATTTGTAGAAAATGATGATGGAAAATGTTACATTTTAGGTGCTTTTTGCTATAGCTTTTTTGGAGAAAAGGGTATAGTATAGTTTCGATTCAAAGACTATGACGAGACAGGAGGGATTTGCATGGAGCAGATGGAAGCAGTGCTTGGCAGGCTTTCTGAGATCGAGAGCGCGGCAGTGGCTCTGGAGGAGAAGGCGGCAGAGCAGAAGAAGCAGATCGCGGCTGAGTACGAGGCGAAGACACAGGCCTTTGATAAGGAGATTGACGCGCAGACGCAGGAGAAGCTGAAGACTCTGAATGAGAAGCTTCGGTTGGAAGCGGAAAATGAGCTTCTGAAGATGAAGCAGGAGACCGACCGGGAACTGGCGGCCATGGATGCGGAGTACAGCCAGAATCACGAGAAGCTGGCGGCTGCGATTTTTGATAAGATGATAGGAGAATAGGCATGGGCGAACTGATGAAATACAGTGCCGTTGCCACAAAGATACGAGCCATGGAGAGCCGGCTTCTGTCGAATGAGGATTTCGCGAAGCTGGCGGCTATGGAGAATGTTCCGCAGGCAGTGGCCTATTTGAAAAAGATTCCGGCCTATGAAGCCCTGTTTAAGGGATATGATGAGACGGAGCTTCACCGGGGTCAGATTGAGAGACTGCTGGTCGGTACGCTGTATTACGATTTCTCCAAGATCTATCGTTTCTGCGATAAGGATCAGAAAAAGATCCTGCGGCTTTACTTCAGCAAGTTTGATATCGCCATTATCAAGCGGGCCTTCCGCAGAGCCTTCAACCACGGCGACCGTACCGCGGAAGAGAAGGAGCTTCGGAGCATGGTACAGCGTTACACCGACATACCGCTGGAGAAGCTGGCTGAGGCAGAGACGGTACCCGAGATTCTGGAAGCACTGAAGGACACCGAATACTATAAGGTACTGCAGAAGCTGGATCATGTGGAGAGCGCAAGTCTCTTTGATTATGAAATGACACTGGATCTGTATTATTTCTCTATGATATGGAAGCAGAACAGCAAGCAGACAAAGGGCAAGACCAAGTCGCTTCTGACCAGAAGCCTGGGAAGCCAGATTGATCTGCTGAATATGATGTGGATTTACCGGGCAAAGAAATACTATCAGATGTCGGAAGCTTCGACCTATACGCTTCTGATTCCGGTGACCTATAAGCTCCATGACAGCGATATCCGCGCCATGGTGGCGGCAGCAGATGAGAGAGCTCTGGAGGAGGCCATCCAGAAGACCTATTACGGAAAACGTTTTATGAAGCTGGACAGCCGGGAACTGGAGACTGTCTACGATAGATTTCTGCGGAAGGTATACACAGAGGAAAAGCGGCAGAACCCCTATTCCCTGGCAGCGATTACCGGTTACCTGTACGACAAGGAGCAGGAGCTGGATAAGCTGACGACCGTGCTGGAGGGCGTCCGTTACGGACTTCCGGCCAGTGAGACGCTGAAATATATCGAGCAGTCGAAAGACGCCGGTAACCAGTAGAGGAGGTAGTAGCAAGTGATTGTAAAGATGAAGTTCTTAAGCATCACGGGCCCCAGGAATGATATTGAGCGCATGGCCGGTCAGTATCTTTCCAAGTATGAGATACAGCTGGAACACGCCCTGACTGAGCTTAAGACGGTACAGAATCTGAGAGCCTACACCGATAAGAATCCCTATGAAGAGATTCTGCGTCAGGCTTCAGAGTATCTCCCCGCGGATCTGCACACAGATCGGGAATTCCCCGATATGACGGTGGATAAAGCGGAGCAGATTTTAAGAGAAGCGGAAAAGAACCTGACGGATCTGAAGGAGCGGAAGACAGAGCTCATAGCGAAGTGTGAGAAATGCAAGGCTTCCATGGATAGTATCGAGCCCTTTCAGGGACTGGAATTCGATGTCCACAGCCTGCTAAATTTCCATTATGAGAAATACCGCTTCGGACGGATTTCCAAGGAGTACTTCGACAAGTTCGACCGCTATGTATATGACACGCTGGATACGATTTTCTATAAGTGTAAAAGCGATGAGGAATACGTTTACGGAGTATACTTCGTACCGGCTTCCCTGGCGGATAAGATTGACGCGGTGTACGCGTCCATGCATTTTGAACATATCTTTATTCCGGATGAGTACGAAGGAACGCCGACCCATGCATACGAAGAGCTGAAAGAAGAGCTGGCGAAGCTGGATGAGGAACTTGTGTCGATGGATCAGAAGATTACTTCCGTTGTGGCAGACCGCATCGATGAGCTGGCAGCCGCTTCTGCTTACCTGAAAAAGCGCAGCGCAAGCTTCGATATCCGGAAGTACGCAGCCCTGACCAAGGAGAAGGACAATGTGTTTTATATCCTCTGCGGCTGGATGCCGGAGGATCAGGCAGACGCCTTCCAGAAGGAGATTGAGGATGACGAGCAGACCTTCGTGGTGGTGGAGGATGACCATGACAATATCTTCAGCACCCCGCCCACGAAGCTTCATAACCTGAAGATTTTCCGTCCCTTCGAGATGTATGTGAAGATGTATGGACTTCCGGCCTACAATGAGATGGATCCGACCATGTTCGTAGCCATCACCTATGCCTTTATCTTCGGCGCCATGTTCGGCGATGTGGGACAGGGCCTGGTACTGCTGCTGGGCGGCTTCTTCCTGTATAAGAAGAAGGGCATGGATCTGGCGGCGATTATCGGCAGCGCCGGTATCTTCTCTACCTTCTTCGGTTTCATGTACGGCAGTTTCTTCGGTTTCGAGGATGTGCTTCCGGCCCGCTGGCTGAAGCCCAAGGAAGCTATGATGACGCTTCCGGTGGTTGGCCAGATGAACACCGTATTCGTGGTAGCCATCGTATTTGGTATGTTCCTGATTCTGACTGCGATGATTCTTCATATTATCGTGGCGGTGCGGAATCATGATATCGAAGGCACCTGGTTTGATACCAACGGTGTGGCAGGCTTTATCTTCTACGGCTTTGTAGTAGCAAGCCTGATTCTCTTTATGAGCGGACATGCGCTTCCGGCTACCATCATTATAGTACTGGTTCTGGGACTGCCCCTTCTGGCTATGGCCTTTAAGGAGCCGCTGACCGCCTGGATGGAGAAGAAGAAAGCAGAGCTGGATGGCGGCGTGGCCATGTATCTGGTGCTGACCTTCTTCGAGATGTTTGAGGTGCTCTTAAGCTTCTTCTCAAACACTCTGTCCTTTGTCCGTATCGGAGCCTTCGCAGTCAGCCATGCGGCCATGATGGAGGTCGTTCTGATGCTGGCAGGCTTCGAGAACGGCGCTACCGGCAACTGGCTGGTCATCGTACTGGGCAATGCCTTTGTCTGCGCGATGGAGGGTCTGATTGTAGGTATTCAGGTACTTCGTCTGGAGTACTACGAGTTATTCAGCCGTTTCTACAAGGGAACGGGACATGCGTTCAAGCCTTATAAGATGAACGAGAAATAAAGATACAGAAGCAATAATTTAAATTATTTATAAAAATTATTACAAAAGGTATTTAAAGGAGGAAATTCAAAATGTCTATGTTAGTGAAAGTATTACTGGTTGCAGCTCTTGTTTTAAGCATTATGGTTCCGTTCGGAGCATATTTCCTGGGACAGCCCTCCCGCAGCCGTTATAAGAGAAGCCTTGGATGCAACTGCTTCTTCTTCTTTGGTACTCTGGCTCTGGCAGCCGTTCTTGCATACGGCGGAAACGTACAGGCAGCTGAGACTGCCGCAGAGACCGCAGCAGGCATGTCCACAGGTCTTGGATACATCGCAGCAGCACTGGCTACCAGCCTTTCCGGTATCGGTTCCGGTATCGCAGTAGCATCTTCCGCAAGCGCAGCACTGGGTGCAATCAGTGAGGATCAGAGCATCTTCGGTAAGTCCATGATTTTCGTAGCTATGGCCGAAGGTATCGCGCTGTATGGTCTGATCATCTCCTTCATGATTCTTGGTAAGCTGTAAATCTCTGACCCGAAAGGCGGAATCCATATGAAGATGTATTTGATAAGCGACAATATCGATACCTGCACAGGCATGCGCCTGGCAGGTATCGAGGGTGCTGTCGTTCATGAAAAAGAGGAACTGAAGGCGGAACTGAACCGCGCCATGGCAGATAAGGATATCGCTGTGGTGGTTCTGACGGAGAAGTTCGGTCAGGAATTTCCGGAGGTCATCGCCGAAGCCCGCCAGGGCCGCAGCCTGCCGCTTCTCATTGAAATTCCGGACCGCCATGGCACCACCAGAGGAGAGAATTTTATTACCTCCTATGTGAACGAAGCCATCGGAGTCAAGCTTTAGAGTGAAAAGGAAGGTGATCGCAATGACGACAGAAGAAAAACTGCAGCATTTTACGACCTACGCCATGGAAGAGGCAAGAAATAAAAGCGACGCCATGATCCGCGAATATACGGATGCCATGCGGAAGATTTTTGAGGAGCATCAGGAGAAGAAGCGTCGTCAGGAGGAGCTTGAGATCAAGACCGAGACCGATCGTCTGGTACGTGAGAATAACAAGCAGTTCTCCGAGGAACAGATTGAAATCAAGAGAACCTTAAGCAAAAAGCAGGATGAACTGAAAGAAAAGCTTTTTGTAGAGGTAAAGGATCTGCTGGCAAACTTTGCGGAGACCAGGGAATATCATCAGATGCTGGTGAAACAACTGCGCGAGGCAAGGGAGTTTGCAGGCGGAGACGAAGTGATTTTATATATTGACCCGTCCGATGCGCAGAAGAAATACAGCATCGAGTCAGAAGTAGGCGCGCCGGTGACGGTCAGCGAATACTCCTTTATGGGCGGAACACGCGCCGTACTGCCGGGCCGGAATATCCTCATCGATAATTCCTTTGAGAGCAAGCTGGCAGGGGCGAAGGAAAGCTTCCAGTTAAAAGGAGGAGCACACCATGAATAGAACAGGCGTTATCTATGGAATCAACGGCCCTGTTGTATACATCAAAGGCAACACCGGCTTTAAGATGGCCGAGATGGTCTATGTAGGCAAGGAAAAGCTGGTAGGCGAGGTCATCGGTCTGGATAAAGACAGAACAACCATTCAGGTATTCGAGGAGACCACCGGAATCAAACCGGGTGAAATCGTAGAGGCTACCGGAGACGCTATCTCCGTATACCTGGCTCCCGGAATCCTGCATAATATTTTCGACGGTATTGAGCGTCCCTTAAGTGAGATCGCGAAAATCGGCGGCGCTTATATCAGTCGCGGTACCGTTGTAGATTCTCTGGATAAGGAGAAGCTCTGGGACGCCCACATGATTGTAAAGGAGGGCGACCGCGTCAGCGGCGGATCCATCATCTGTGAGGTACCGGAGACAAAGGCAATCGTTCATAAGGTTATGGTTCCTCCGAATCTCTCCGGCGTACTGACAAAGGTAATGCCGGACGGCCAGTATACCATCTGTGATACCATTGCGGTTCTGCAGCTGGACGACGGTACAGAGAAGGAACTGACCATGATGCAGAAATGGCCTATCCGTGTGCCGAGACCGACCACCAAGCGTTACCCGGCTTCCAAGCCGCTGGTTACCGGACAGCGTATCCTGGATACCCTGTTCCCTATCGCCAAGGGCGGTACCGCAGCGATTCCCGGCGGATTCGGAACCGGTAAGACCATGACCCAGCATCAGATCGCGAAATGGTCCGATGCGGATATCATCATCTATATCGGCTGCGGCGAGCGTGGCAATGAGATGACACAGGTACTGGAGGACTTCTCCAAGCTGGTTGACCCGAAGACAGGCAACCCCTTGATGGAGCGTACCACCCTGATTGCCAATACCTCCAACATGCCGGTGGCAGCCCGTGAGGCAAGTATCTACACAGGTGTTACTTTGGCAGAGTACTATAGAGATATGGGCTATGACGTTGCCATCATGGCAGACTCCACCTCCCGTTGGGCCGAGGCGCTCCGTGAGTTGTCCGGACGTCTGGAGGAGATGCCCGCCGAGGAAGGCTTCCCGGCATACCTGGCGTCCCGTCTGTCCGCGTTCTATGAGCGCGCCGGCATGATGCAGAACTTAAACGGAACAGAAGGAAGCGTATCCATCATCGGAGCTGTATCCCCCCAGGGCGGCGACTTCTCCGAGCCGGTAACCCAGAATACCAAGCGTTTCGTCCGCTGCTTCTGGGGACTGGATAAGTCTCTGGCATATGCCCGTCATTTCCCGGCTATTCACTGGCTCAGCAGCTACAGTGAGTACGTATCCGATCTGGCGCCCTGGTACAAGGATCATGTGGCAAAGGATTTCATGGACTGCAGAAATCGTCTGATGGTCATCCTGAACCAGGAGAGCAGTCTGATGGAGATTGTAAAGCTGATCGGCAGTGATGTGCTTCCGGATGATCAGAAGCTGGTTCTGGAGATTTCCAGAGTAGTACGTCTGGGCTTCCTGCAGCAGAATGCATTCCATCCGGATGATACCTGTGTCCCCATGGAAAAGCAGATGAAGATGATGGAGATCATTCTCTATCTCTATGACAAGTCCAAGGCGCTGGTTACGCAGGGCATGCCCATGTCCGTGCTGAAGCGTGAAAATATCTTCGAGAAGGTCATTGCCATCAAGTATGATGTGCCCAACGACCACCTGGAGATGTTCGACGATTACAAGAAAGCGATCGATGAGTTCTATGATCGCGTACTGGAAAAGAACGCGTAAGGGGAGGAAGAGAAAATGTCAATTGAATATTTAGGCTTAAGTGAAATCAACGGCCCCCTGATTGCCCTGGAAGGCGTACAGAACGCGTCCTACGAGGAGATTGTAGAGATTACGGTGGACGGCAATAAGAAAGAGCTGGGCCGTATCATTGAGTGCTATAAGGATAAGGCGGTTATCCAGGTGTTCGGCGGAACGGACAATATGTCTCTTCGCAATACCCACACCAAGCTGACCGGTCATCCCATGGAGATTGCCCTTTCCCCGGAGATCCTGGGCCGTACCTTCAATGGTATCGGACAGCCCATCGACGGTCTGGGCGAGATCGTCTCCGATATTCACCGGAATGTCAACGGACAGCCGCTGAATCCGGTAACCCGTGAGTATCCGCGTAACTACATCCGTACCGGATTTTCCGCTATCGACGGTCTGACCACTCTGATTCGTGGACAGAAGCTTCCGATCTTTTCCGGAAACGGTCTGCCTCATGATCAGCTGGCAGCACAGCTGGTAAAGCAAGCTTCTCTGGGTGATGATTCGGATGAGCAGTTCGGTATCGTATTCGCAGCTATGGGTGTGAAGCACGACGTAGCGGATTTCTTCCGCCGCGCATTTGATGAGAGCGGAGCTTCCGAGCATGTTACCATGTTTATGAATCTGGCAAATGACCCGGTGGTAGAGCGTCTGATCACACCGCGTGTGGCTCTGACCGCTGCCGAGTACCTTGCTTTTGAGTGCAATATGCACATCCTGGTTATCCTGACGGATATGACTTCTTTCGCGGAGGCCATGCGTGAGGTATCTTCCTCTAAGGGAGAAATTCCGTCCAGAAAGGGTTACCCGGGTTACTTATACAGTGAGCTGGCTACCATCTATGAGCGTGCCGGCATTGTAGAGGGCGTCAACGGTTCTGTGACACAGATTCCGATTCTGACCATGCCCAACGACGATATTACCCACCCGATTCCGGACCTGACCGGTTACATCACCGAGGGTCAGATCGTATTGGATCGTGAGCTGCACGGACAGGCTGTTTATCCGCCTATCAGCGTGCTGCCGTCCCTGTCCCGTCTGATGAAGGATGGTATCGGTGCCGGTTACACCCGTGAGGATCATCAGGATCTGGCGAACCAGCTGTTCTCATCCTACGCGAAGGTGGGAGACGCGAGGGCGCTGGCTTCCGTTATCGGTGAGGATGAGCTGTCTCCGATTGATAAGAAGTATCTGCAGTTCGGTAAGGCCTTTGAGGCCCGCTTTGTAGGCCAGGGTCCGGAGGAGAACCGTACCATTGAGGAGACTCTGAATATCGGCTGGGAGCTTCTTGGCATGCTGCCGAGAGAAGAGCTGGATCGTGTGGATACGAAGATCCTCGACAAGTACTACAAGCCAGCGAATTAATGTTCACTACGTTCGCATTCATTCACTGCCTTAGATGCACAAAAATTAAGAAGGAGGAAACTGTATGGATAACAATGCAGTTCCTACAAAAGGCAACCTCATACGTGCAAAGAACTCCCTGAAGCTGGCAAAGCAGGGCTATGAGCTGATGGACAAGAAGCGGAATATTCTGATCCGGGAGCTGATGGGTCTGGTGGATCAGGCCAAGGATATCCAGGCTGAGATTCGCACCACCTTCACCACGGCTTACGCGGCGCTTCAGAGGGCTGACATGGAGCTGGGTATCAACGCAGTAGCCGATGTGGCCCGGAATGTGCCCATCGAGGATACGGTGGAAGTGAAGACCCGAAGCATCATGGGTACTGAAATTCCCCTGGTCCGCTACGACGCAGCCACCCGTACTCCGGCCTACGCCTTTTACAGCACCAGGGAATCCCTGGATATCGCCAGAGTCTCCTTTGAGAAGGTAAAAGACCTGACCATCAAGCTGTCCGCGGTAGAGAATTCCGCCTACCAGCTGGCGGCCAATATCAAGAAGGCTCAGAAGCGTGCCAACGCGCTGAAGAACATCACCATCCCCCGCTACGAGGCGCTGACCAAAGACATCTCCAACGCTCTGGAGGAGAAGGAACGTGAGGAGTTCACGAGACTGAAGGTTATTAAGAGGATGCATTCATAAAGATTGACAGGAATGTCAGTATTAGGTCATATAATGTCGATAAGAGGTATTGTAACGATATTTCTTATCGGCATTATTTTTTGCGACGCGGCAGCCGCATTCTTACTGCATAGAAAGAGTGGGATTTCCTCACACTTTCTATTAGATTTCGTTAAGAATTTGTTTATCCACAGAAAAAATTGTACAAATAGAAATACAAAAATCCAAAATGCCTCTTGCATAACCGAAGTGTACGTGCTATAATGCAAGAGGTTGATAAAAAAATATCAATATTGTGAAAAATATCACGTTTTGGGGACGAGAAAGAGTGAGGTAACAGTATGACAAACGAAACATCAAACAAGATCGTAGTAATTGGAGCTGGAAACGTGGGAGAGACCATCTGCTATACCCTGATGCTGAAAGCACAGGTAGGCGAGATTGTCCTAGTAGACTTGAACGAAGATCGCGCGAAGGGTGCTGCACTGGATATCTCACACGGAACCGCGTATTATAGTCAGGTGCGTGTCCGCCAGGGCGGCTATGAGGAGTGCGCGGATGCGAAGATCATCATCGTGACCGCAGGTGTACCGAGAAAACCCGGCCAGACCCGCCTGGAGCTTGCCAAGGTAAACACCGGTGTGGCGAGAAGCATCGCGAAGAACATTATGAAATACGCAAAGAATCCGCTGATCATCGTAGTATCGAACCCGGTAGATGTGAACACCTATCTGATTCAGAAGGAAACCGGCCTTCCGAAGGAGCGAGTTATCGGAACCGGAACCTCCCTTGATACCGCCCGCTTCCGTTATCTCTTAGGCGAACGCGTAAAGGTAGATATCCGCGACATCCAGGGTTATATTCTGGGCGAACACGGCGACACCCAGGTCCCCATCTGGAGCAGCGTCAACGTAGCAGGCGAGCCCATCGATCACTTCCTGCCAGCAGATGAGAAGGAAAAAGAGGAAGTCAAGGAGCAGATTGCCAATAAAGCCAAGACCGGCGGCGCGGACGTCATTTCCCTGAAGGGCGCCACCTTCGACGGAATCGCCATGTCCACCTTCCGTATCGTAGAGTCTATCCTGAAGAACCAGAACACCGTACTTCCGGTAGCCCACGTACTGGGAAAAGAGTACGGCGAGAGCCTGGAAGGATCCTGCATCAGTATCCCCTGCGTAGTTAACGAGGAGGGGATCAGCAAGACCATCAAGATCACCATGACCGACGAGGAGAAACGGCAGGTAGAACACTCCGCAGAAGTGCTGAAAGCATTCATCGGCGACGTGATGAAAGAGGACTAATAATAGAACAGGAAGCATAATTACAAAAACAGCCCCGGCTATCCAACAGCAAAGCGCCTTGGATAGCCGGGGCTGTTTTTGTACACCGGAGTATATCCCCCACGGTACATAACGTAAAATTACTCTATTGACACACAATTAACAAAGCAGAATCCCGACTATATAAGTCGGAATTGACAAAAACTCATGTTGACTTAACACAAAAATATAACATATCATCCAAAAAACTCCAACAAACTAACAAAAAAATATCATTTAGGGGTTGTTAAACCTTTAACAACGTAGTATAATAATGTAGATTGATAGAAAAATGTCAAACAGACAACTTTGCAACAAATAAGAAACAAAAAGGAGGTAGTCAAATGGTGTACAGCTACTATCCGGGCTGCACGTTAAAGAACAAAGCGCAGGACCTGGACCGATACGCCAGAATGTCGGCAGAAGCCCTGGGATTTACCCTGGAGGAAATCGAAGCCTGGCAGTGCTGCGGAGCCGTCTATCCGCTGGCGTCCGATGAGATTGCCACGAAGCTGTCCGCAGTCCGCGCCCTGAATGACGCGAAGGAAAAGGGACAGGATCTGGTAACCCTCTGCTCCGCCTGTCATCATGTGATCAAGCGCGTCAACGATGACATGCAGAATGTGGAGGACATCCGCACCCGTGCCAACAATTATCTGAAGCTTGAAAAACCCTATGAAGGAGAGACAAAAGTTCTTCACTATCTGGAGGTTCTGCGCGATCGCGTCGGTTTCGATACCATCCGTGAGAAGGTTACCCATCCGCTGACCGGTCGGAAAATCGGCGCGTATTACGGCTGTATGCTGCTTCGCCCCAGTGATATCATGGCCTTTGATGATCCGGAGAATCCGACCATTATCGAGGACTTTATCCGTGCCCTGGGTGCTGAGCCTGTGGTATATCCCTACCGGAACGAGTGCTGCGGCGGTTATGTGTCCCTGAAGGACAAGCCCCTGGCTGGTACGATGGTAGACCGGGTAATGGAATCCGCGGCAGATCACGGAGCGGAAGAGCTGATTACCGCCTGTCCTCTGTGCCTCTATAACCTGAGAACCAGCGGAAGCGCGAAAAAGCTTCCGGTTACATATCTGACAGAGCTTCTGGCAGAGGCTCTTGGCCTGATTCCTGAGAAAAATGCGGAAGGAGGAGCAGAGGATGCAGAAGGCTGATATGGCGAAGGCCGATAGACTTCGGGAGATGAGCGGCGTCAACACCCGGAAATGTATGAAGTGCGGAAAATGCTCCGCGACCTGTCCCGCTTATGAGGAGATGGATATCCGTCCCCATCAGTTTGTTTCTTATGTGGAGAATGGCGACATAGAGCCCCTTTTAAATTCCACCACCAT
Source organism: Candidatus Dorea massiliensis AP6 (assembly GCF_964245105.1). Lineage (NCBI taxonomy): Bacteria > Bacillati > Bacillota > Clostridia > Lachnospirales > Lachnospiraceae > Dorea > Candidatus Dorea massiliensis. The sequence continues at coordinate 61,273 of NZ_CAXTKW010000016.1, forward strand.
CTGGAAATGTCTTTCCTGCTTTGCCTGCGTAGAGCGTTGTCCCAGAGATGTAAAGCCTGCGAAGCTCATTGAGGCGGTACGGCAGATGGTAGTAAGACAGCGGGGCGGCAATTACTTAAGCCCCAACGAGATACCCGAATTACTGGACGAGGAACTGCCCCAGCAGCTGCTGGCCAGCGCGTTCCGCAAATACAGCAAATAATCAGGAGGTGAAAAAACGTGCAGAGAATAGGAGTATTTGTCTGTCATTGCGGTACGAACATAGCTGCGACGGTAGATATCGGACGGGTGGTAGCGGCAGCGGCGAAGGAGCCGGGCGTCGTTCACGCGGAAGATTACCAGTATATGTGTTCCGAAGCAGGACAGCTGAAAATCCGGGAGGCCATCGAGCAGAAACACCTGACAGGTATCGTTGTCTGTTCCTGTTCCCCCAGAATGCATGAGAATACATTTCGCCAGGCGGCAAAGCGGGCCGGTATCAATCCCTACATGGTAGAGATTGCCAATATCCGCGAGCATTGCTCCTGGATTCATAAAGATATGGAGGAAGCGACCGAGAAGGCCATTATCCTGGCCCGGGCAGCCATCGCTAAGGTTATGCTGAACGCGCCTCTGACGCCGGGCACCAGCCAGGTTGTAAAGCGCGCCCTGGTGATTGGCGGCGGTATCGCGGGTATCCAGACCGCACTGGATATTGCGGAGGCAGGCTACGAGGTAGATATCGTAGAGAAGACTCCCAGTATCGGAGGCCGTATGTCCCAGCTTGACAAGACCTTCCCGACTCTGGACTGCTCCGCCTGCATCCTGACTCCGAAAATGGTGGAGGCTGCGGCCCATGAGAAGATTACGATTTATACATATAGCGAGGTAGAGAAGGTCAGCGGCTTCGTAGGCGATTTCCATGTGGATATCCGGAAAAAAGCCAGAAGCGTGGATATGAGCAAGTGTACCGGCTGCGGCGTCTGCCAGGAGAAGTGTCCTTCCAAGAAGGCTCCCAATGAATTCAATCGGGGACTGAATACACGAAGCGCGATCTATACGCCCTTCGCCCAGGCGATTCCCAATGTTCCGGTGATTGACCGTGAAAACTGTATGAAATTCAAGACCGGAAAATGCGGCGTCTGCGCCAAGGTATGTCAGGCGGGCGCGATTGATTACGAGCAGAAGGACGAGATCATTACCGTGGATTACGGCGCTATCGTCGTGGCGACCGGCTTTGATACCATCAAGCTGGATCGGTACGATGAATATGCGTATAACCAGAGCCCGGATGTCATCACGTCCCTGGAGCTGGAGCGTATCATGAACGCGGCAGGACCCACCAAGGGCCACCTGGAGCGTATGTCCGACCACAAGGCTCCCAAGTCCATCGTATTTGTCCAGTGCGTGGGTTCCCGCTGCTCGGACAAGAGAGGAAAGAGCTACTGCTCCAAGATTTGCTGTATGTATACAGCGAAGCACGCCATGCTGATTCGTGACAAATATCCGGACGTAGATGTGACCGTCTTCTACATCGACGTGCGTACTCCCGGCAAGAACTTCGACGAGTTCTATCGTCGGGCAGTGGAGGAGTATGGAGTCCATTACATCAAGGGTCAGGTAGGAAAGGTAGCGCCCCAGGGCGATAAGCTGCTGGTACAGGCCTCTGACCTGCTGGACAACAGACAGATTCGTATGGAAACAGATATGGTTGTCCTGGCTACTGCCATTGAGCCGAATCCGGATGTAAGAAAGATTGCCACCATGCTGACAGCCAGCATTGATACCAACAATTTCCTGACTGAGTCCCATGCCAAGCTGCGTCCGGTGGAGTCCCCCACAGCGGGAATCTTCCTGTCCGGCGTCTGCCAGGGACCCAAGGATATTCCGGAGACCGTAGCCCAGGCCGGAGCCGCTGCCGTAAAGGTGATAGGACTTCTGGCGAAGGATCATCTGGTTACCAACCCCTGTACGGCCAAGGCAGATCCGATCTTCTGTAATGGCTGCTCCACCTGTGAAAAGGTATGTCCTTACGGAGCGATTTCCTACGAGGATCAGCTGGTAAATGATCATGGTATCCGTGAGACGAGACGGGTAGCCGTTGTGAACAGCGCTCTCTGTCAGGGCTGCGGAGCATGTACTGTTGCCTGCCCGTCCGGAGCTATGGATCTGCAGGGCTTCTCAAACAGACAAATTCTTGCGGAGGTAGATGCGATATGCAGGTAGAAAATACAGAATTTAGACCGAAGATTGTAGCGTTCTGCTGCAACTGGTGCTCCTACGCAGGCGCAGACCTGGCGGGAAGCAGCCGACTTGCTTACCCGGCGGATGTAAAGATTATCCGCGTGCCCTGCTCCTGCCGTGTGAACCCCATGTTTATCCTGAGAGCCTTCCAGAGGGGAGCGGACGGCGTGATTCTCTGCGGCTGCCACCCGGGAGACTGTCATTACACCACAGGAAACTATTACGCAAGAAGACGTATGACGCTGCTTTTCTCCATGCTGGATTACCTGGGCGTGGAAAATGGACGTACCCGCGTAGAGTGGGTGTCTGCGGCCGAGGGCGTGAAGTTCTCCACCACCATGAATGAATTTGTAGCTAAAATTCATGAACTGGGAGAAAATGTAAGATTGGAGGATCTGCGATGCAAGGGTTAATCGAGAGAGCGAAAGAGCTTCTGGCAGACGGAACCGTAGCGCAGGTTCTGGGCTGGAGAAAGGGCGATATGGGATACGATCCGGAGCCGGCTTATTTCTATAAGGAAGAAGATTTACAGAATTTTGTTTACGACGCGTTCTGTGGCGCAAACTTAAGCAAATATATGATTGAGGCCTCCAAGCTGGAGGGCAGGACGCTGGTATTCTTAAAGCCCTGCGACACCTACAGCTTCAATCAGCTGATCAAGGAGCACCGGGTAGACCGGGAAAAGGCTTACATCATCGGCGTGGGCTGCAAGGGTACCTTAAAGCCGGAGAAAATCCGGGAGGCTGGTATTAAGGGTATTGAGCGCGTAGCGGTCGAGGGTGATACCCTGAAATTTGAGACCATCTATGGCGAGAAGGAGCTGCCCTTTGCTGACGCCCTTCTGGAGCGCTGCAAGGTATGTAAGGGTAAGAAGCACATGGTATACGACGAGCTGATTGGCGCGGCAGAGGACGAGGAGGCAGGTCCGGTGGGCAACCGCTTTGAGGAAGTGGAGAAGCTGGAGGCCATGAGTCCGGAGGAGCGTTTTCATTTCTGGCAGGAGCAGCTTTCCAAATGTATCCGCTGCAACGCCTGCCGCAATGTGTGTCCGGCCTGCAGCTGCCGCAAATGTGTCTTCGACAGCAGCCAGTATGACAGCAATCAGAAGGCGAATGCCGATACCTTTGAGGAGCAGATGTTCCATATTATCCGTGCCTTCCATGTGGCAGGACGGTGTACCGATTGCGGCGAGTGCAGCAGAGTCTGTCCCCAGGGCATTCCGCTTCACCTTTTAAACCGCAAGTTTATCAAGGACATTGACACCTTCTACGGCGAGTATCAGGCGGGAGCCGATACGGATTCCAGAGGCCCGCTGACGGACTTCACCTTTGATGACGTGGAGCCTGGCATTGTACAGACGAGAGGGGGACATTAAGCATGTATCAGATAGCGAAGAGTAAGCTGAACGAGCTTTACAGAGCCATCAGTGCAAAGGAAGACTTATTTCTCCCGGTACAGAAAGCCGGACAGACCAATTACGGACTGTGGACTGAAGAGGCTGCGGTGGATACCGATACGCTGAAGACCGTGAAGTCCGGTAAGGACTGCTTCTTCCCCCAGAGCGAGGTGCTCTATAAGAGCCGCTATGAGGGCGGAAAGGTCAGTATCGACCCGGCAGAGCTTCAGAATCAGCCCTTTGTGGTATTCGGCATGCGTGCCTGCGATGTGAGGGCTGTGAAGGTTTTGGACCAGGTATTCCTGACGGATCCGGTGGATACCTATTACGCGGCCAGAAGAGAGCATGGCACCATTGTATCCCTGGCCTGCAAAGAGCCGGATGAAACCTGCTTCTGCAAAAACTTTGATGTGGATGCGGCGGAGCCGGGCGCGGACGTGGAGACCTGGTTTGTGGGCGACACTTTGTATTGGAAATCTCTTACAGAAAAAGGTGAGACCCTGACTGCATTCGTGAAAGAAGCCCTGGCAGACTCCTTTATGGAAGCAGACGCAGCAGGAGAAAAAGCAGTGGCAGAGGAGCAGGCGGCGATTCGCGCCATCATCGAGAAGCTTCCCCTGTCTCACCTGGATTTGTCCCGGTTCAAACCGGAAAATACCATGGAGCTTTTTGATTCCCCGATCTGGGAGGATCTGTATAAGCCCTGTCTGGCCTGCGGAACCTGCACCTTCGTGTGTCCCACCTGCCAGTGCTACGACATCCGTGATTTTGATGGAGGCAAGGCCGGAATTCAGCATTACCGGTGCTGGGATTCCTGCATGTATTCCGATTTTACCATGATGGCTCATGGCAATATGCGTACCAGTCAGCTTCAGCGCTTCCGTCAGAGATTTATGCATAAGCTGGTTTATTATCCGGCCAACAATGACGGCATGTATTCCTGCGTAGGCTGCGGCCGCTGCGTCAGCAAGTGCCCGTCATCCTTAAATATTGTAAAAGTGATCAAGAAACTGGGAGGTGAGGGAAATGAGTGAATGTACCTGCGGCGGACACGCAAATGATATCAGAGTAGACGCACTGATTCCTATGATTGGCGTGGTGACGGATATCCGTACGGAAACTCCGGACGTTAAAACCTTCCGGGTAGTGGGAAGAGACGGCAAGAAGCTTTTTGAGCATATGCCGGGTCAGTGTGCCATGGTATCAGTTCCCGGTGTGGGCGAGGCGATGTTCTCTATCACATCTTCCCCCACCAACAAAGAATATCAGGAGTTCAGCATTAAGCGCTGCGGCTCCCTGACAGATTACCTGCATGGAATGAATGTGGGAGACGAGATTACCGTGCGCGGCCCCTACGGAAATGCCTTTCCGGTGGAGACAGCGCTGAAGAAGCAGAATCTTCTGTTTATCGCCGGAGGAATCGGTCTTGCGCCCCTTCGCTCTGTCATCAACTATGTGCTGGATAACCGGGACAATTACGGTACGGTAGATATTCTCTACGGTTCCCGTTCCGCGGACGATCTGGTGCAGCTTAAGGAGATTCAGGAAGTCTGGATGAAGACGCCGGGCGTCAATGTATATCTGACCATCGACCGGGAGCAGGAGGGCTGGGACGGCCATGTGGGCTTCGTTCCTTCCTATCTGAAAGAAATCGGCTTCGACACCAATAAGACCGTACTGGTCTGCGGACCGCCCATCATGATTAAATTCGTACTGGCGGGCCTGATGGAGCTGGGCTTCAACAAGACACAGGTGTACACGACCCTGGAGCTTCGTATGAAATGTGGTATCGGCAAATGCGGCCGCTGCAACATCGGCGCCAAATACGTATGCAAAGACGGCCCCGTATTCCGCTGCGACGAGATTGATGAATTACCACCGGAATATTGATAGGCAATGAGCAGTGCGCAGACAGGAAGCATCCGGCTGGCGTCGTGCTTGCACGTAAGACGGACGGAGGGTTTCTGGCTGCATAGGGCGAAGCCCTCAAGCGAGGAAAAGCGAAGCTTTTTCGAGCCTGAGCACTGCGGAGCAACACTCATGCAGTGCGCGGAGATGAAGCGAAGCGGAATCGAGCTTGGCACTGCGGAGAAAAGGCGAAGACTGAATAGAGAAAGGATAAAAAACATGCAGGAAATGGTAAACGTATATTTCTATGGAAAAAAGTATTCCGTACCCGCTGAGCTTACCATCATGACGGCTATGGAATACGCAGGCTATAAGCTGGTGCGCGGCTGCGGCTGCCGCCACGGCTTCTGCGGAGCCTGCGCAACCATTTACAGAATCAAAGGCAATAACGAGCTGAAGACCTGCCTGGCCTGTCAGACACAGGTACAGGAGGGCATGTACATCGCGACCCTGCCCTTCTTCCCGGCAGACAAGCGAAACTACGATATGGATGAGATCAGTGTAAAGCAGCGTGTGATGATGGATCTCTATCCGGAAATCTACAGCTGTATCGGCTGTAACGCCTGCACCAAGGGCTGTCCCCAGTCCCTGAACGTCATGCAGTACATCGCATATGCCCAGAGAGGTGATTTTGAGAAATGCGCCGAGGAATCCTTCGACTGCATCGGCTGCGGTATCTGTACCTCCCGCTGCCCGGCAGGCATTTCCCACCCCATGGTAGGCGTGCTGGCCAGAAGACTGACCGGAAAATACATTGCCCCGAAGGCAGAGCATCTGGAGAAGAGAGTGGAAGACATTCACCACGGCGCTTTCGACGACCTGATCGAGCAGATTATGCAGAAGCCCATCGAGGAAATGAAGGAACTGTACAACAACCGAGAGATTGAGAAATAGGAGGGGAGCGGACTATGTATACAGCGGAAATGCTGGAATCTATTAAAAAAGTAGAGGCCACAAGAGCACAGCGTATCGGTGTAGAGCCGAGACGAATGACAGCAGAGGAAAAGGACGCGCTCCTGAAAGAGTTCCATCCGGATTACCGGGAGGATGGATTCCAGGAGATTCAGGTCGGCCCCAATAAGGGCGAAAAGGCTCCCTATGAGCTTGGTACCCTGCTCCATTCCAACAGCCGGATTTTAAATGTACCGATTGATCTGGATAAAGTAGATTATGATGTGGATGTTCTGATCATCGGCGGCGGCGGAGCCGGTTCTTCCGCAGCTATCGAGGCGCATGAGGCAGGTGCCAACGTTATGATGGTGACCAAGCTTCGTATCGGTGACGCCAACACCATGATGGCAGAGGGCGGTATCCAGGCTGCGGATAAGGAAAATGATTCTCCTCAGCAGCATTATCTGGACGCCTTCGGCGGCGGACATTTCGCAGCCAGACCCGAGCTTCTGCGCCGCCTGGTTATGGAAGCACCGGACGCAATCCAGTGGCTCAATGACCTGGGCGTTATGTTTGATAAGGACAAGGACGGCCGGATGATTACCACACACGGCGGCGGAACCTCCAGAAAGAGAATGCACGCCTGCAAGGACTATTCCGGAGCGGAGATCATGCGTGTGCTCCGCGACGAGGTATGGAACCGTCAGATTCCGGTGGTAGATTTTACCGCGGCTGTAGAGCTGATTAAGGATGACAAGGGACAGGTGGCAGGCGCTGTTCTCCAGAATATGGAAACCGGAGAGTATAAGGTGGCGAGAGCCAAGACCGTTATCATTGCTACCGGCGGAGCAGGAAGACTGCATTATCAGCACTTCCCCACCTCCAATCATTACGGAGCAACTGCAGACGGACTGGTGATGGGCTATCGTGCGGGAGCGCCGCTTCTGTACCAGGATACAATTCAGTATCATCCCACCGGAGCGGCTTACCCGGCGCAGATCTTCGGCGCGCTGGTTACAGAGAAGGTTCGTTCCGTAGGCGCAATGCTGATCAATGTGGACGGCGAGGCCTTCATGCATCCGCTGGAGACCCGCGACGTATCCGCAGCCTCCATTATCCGGGAGTGTACGGCAAGAGGCAAGGGTGTTCCCACGCCGACCGGTTATGGTATCTGGCTGGACACCCCGATGATTGAGATGATTCACGGAGAGGGCACCATTGAAAAGAGAATTCCGGCTATGCTTCGTATGTTCCTGAACTACGGTATCGATATGAGAAAGCAGCCGATTCTGATTTACCCGACCCTTCATTATCAGAACGGCGGTCTGGAGATCGGCGGCGAGGGCTTTACCAAGGTAATCCCGAATCTGCTGGTAGCAGGCGAGGCGGTAGGCGGTATCCACGGAAGAAACCGTCTGATGGGCAATTCCCTTCTGGATATCATTGTATTTGGCCGCAATGCAGGTAAGGCTGCGGCACGCAAGTGCAAAGAGGTAGAGCTGGGAACGATGAATCTGGATCATCTTAAGAGCTATGCACAGGAGCTGGAAAAGGCAGGACTGCATACAAACGAGGTTTCTCCGATGCTGCTTCCGAATTACACCTTCGGCATGCCGAAATAACGCAGCAAAATAACGTCAATGGGGGTTGAAGTTATGGGGATTGTAACATGGTTTCAGGAGTCGGTATTATCCAATACCCTGATGATGGTATTTCTGATTGCCGTGATCGGTTATCTGGTAGGAAGTATTAAAATCTGCGGTCTGGAGCTGGGGACCGCCGGCATTTTGCTGGTGGCCCTGGTCTTCGGCCACTTTGGGGTAGAGATTCCCTCCCTGGTGCGGGAGCTTGGATTGATTTGTTTTGTAACCTCGGTAGGCTTTATTGCCGGACCGAAATTTTTCCGGAATTTTAAAAATAACGCCACGTCGTATATTTTACTGGGCGCTCTGGTTATCGGCGCGGGCGCGCTGACCTGTGTGGCCGTGATTAAAATCTTTGGGATTCCGGTGGATATCAGCGTAGGTATGATGACCGGCGCGCTTACCAGTACGCCGGGACTGGCGGCAGCCCTGGAGGCGACCGGATCGGACGCGGCCTCTGTAGGCTATGGCATCGCGTATCCCTTCGGCGTTGTGGGCGTGGTACTTTTTGTCCAGCTGGTTCCCAAGCTTTTGCATACGGATATGGAAGCGGAGCGGGCGCGGTTCGAAGCTGCCGCAGGCGTAGACGTGGAGGAGTTCCACAAGACCAAGAAGGAAGATTTATTCTATGCGGACAGTATGGGATTCTTCCCCTTCTCTCTGGCCATTGCCTTCGGTATTATTCTGGCGAAAATTGAAATCCCCCTTCCGGGCGGCGCGGTATTTGCCCTGGGAACCTCCGGCGGTCCGCTGATTGCGGGACTGATTCTCGGTCACTTCGGTCATTTCGGAAAATTGAGCGTACAGGTGGAGAAGCATGTCCTGGAGTGCCTAAGGGAATTCGGCCTGGCGCTGTTCCTTCTGGGAGCCGGAACCCAGGCGGGCGCGGGCTTCATCGAAATTCTGAAGGAGCACGGGGCGCTGCTGTTCTTGTACGGAGCTCTGATGACTCTTGTTCCCATGCTGCTGGGATACGTCTTTGCGGTAAAGGTGCTGCATCTGTCGCTGTTTAACTGTCTGGGATCTATCTGCGGCGGTATGACCAGTACGCCGGCCCTGGGAACCCTGATTCGTGTGACGGAGACCGACGACGTGGCCAGCGCCTATGCGGCGACCTATCCCATTGCGCTGGTGGCGGTGGTGCTGGCCAGCCAGTTTATCAGTTTGTTATTATAAACTCATAGGCCAGAACTATAAAATTATAAAATGTATCGAATTGTTTTATACATGGCAATGTGCTATATTACAGCTATGGAGGTGAAGTATCATGCGCGAGATTAAGGCCGCTGAGATCACAGACGTCGTAGAGCGCCTGTGTATCGAAGCCAATGAGCAGCTGCCGGAGGACATTAAAGGAGCCATCCGCCGCTGCAGAGCATGTGAAGACTGGGAGACAGCCCAGGGGGTTTTAGACAAAATTATCGAAAACTTTGAAATTGCGGGAGAGGAGCATGTACCCATCTGTCAGGATACGGGTATGGCCTGTGTATTCCTGGAGATTGGTCAGGACGTACATATCACAGGCGGCGATCTGCGGGAAGCCGTAGATGAAGGCGTACGCCGTGGCTATGACAAGGGGTACCTTCGAAAATCCGTTGTAAAGGATCCGGTGCGCCGCGGCAATACCGGCGACAATACGCCGGCTATGCTGTATACGGAGATCGTTCCGGGCGAGCAGATCAAAGTAACCGTAGGTCCCAAGGGCTTCGGCAGCGAAAATATGAGCGCTATCCGGATGTTCAAGCCCTCTGCGGGAATTGAGGGAATCAAGAGCTTTATTCTGGAGACCGTGGAGGCAGCAGGACCGAATCCATGTCCGCCCATGGTAGTAGGCGTAGGTATCGGAGGTACCTTTGATAAATGCGCGCTGCTGGCAAAGAAAGCACTGATGCGCAATACCGAGGAGCCGAATCCGGATCCCTATTATGCAGATTTGGAAAAAGAAATGCTGGAAAAGATCAACGAGCTCGGCATCGGACCCCAGGGCTTCGGCGGAAAGACCACCGCTCTGGCTCTGAACATTGAGACTATGCCGACCCATATCGCAGGCATGCCCTGTGCAGTCAATATCAACTGTCATGTAACACGCCATAAGACGGAGGTGATCTAGGATGGAGAAACATATTCAGCTGCCTCTGACAGAGGAGCTTGCGAAAACCCTGCATGCAGGCGACAGCGTGTATCTGACCGGAACCATCTATACATCCCGTGACGCGGGACACAAGCGCATGTGCGAGGCTCTGGCGCGTGGGGAAAAGCTTCCCTTTGATCCGACGGACGCCACCATTTACTATGTGGGACCGACTCCGGCGAAGCCGGGTCAGGTCATCGGAAGCGCGGGACCAACCACCAGCGGCCGTATGGACGCTTACGCGCCGACCATGATGAGCGTGGGCGCCAGAGGTATGATTGGCAAGGGCGCCAGACTTCCGGAGGTGGTGGAAGCCATGAAGAAGTATCATGGTGTTTACTTTGGGGCGATCGGAGGAGCGGGAGCGCTTCTGGCGAAATGCATCAAAAAATGTGAACTGATCGCATACGAGGATCTGGGCGCGGAAGCGCTTCGAAAGCTCTATGTGGAAGATATGCCGCTCGTAGTTATTATTGACAGCGAGGGAAATAATCTGTATGATGAGGGAAAAGCAGCCTATCTGGCCAGTAAAAAGAACTAGATTTACGAAAGGATGATTTTCCCATGTCTTTGATTCATGAAACAGAACAAGAGAAACAGATGTCCGAAGCCTTCGTGAACAGCGCCTTTCTGGCGCTGTCCGGAGGCTTTCAGGACGCTTATACCTATTTTACAAGAGAAGAGGTCTTCTCCAATGCCCAGACCGGCAACGTGGTGCTGATGAGTCAGCATTTCATGTGCGGCGAGTGGATGGCGGGTCTTCGCTACCTGTTCCCGATTCTGTCTTTTGCGGTGGGCGTCTGGGTGGCAGAGCAGATTCAGGGTCGGTACCGGTACGCAAGGAAGCTTCACTGGCGGCAGAGTATTCTTCTGCTGGAAATTGTTATTTTGTTTGTAGTCGGGTTTATTCCCACCCGTCTGGATATGATGGCGACCGCCCTGGTTTCTTTTTCCTGCGCCATGCAGGTACAGTCCTTCCGCAAGGTCAACGGTTATTCCTACGCCAGCACCATGTGTATCGGCAACTTAAGAAGCGGTATTGCGGCGCTGTCCGGCTATGTGCGGGAGCATAAGTCCCAGCAGGCGGAGCAGATGCTTTATTATTTTGGTATCATTTTCCTGTTTGCCCTGGGCGCAGGCGTGGGCGGCGTGCTGTCTATGAATCCGGCTGTGAGCATCCGGGCCATCTGGGTGTCCTGCGCGCTGCTGCTTGTGAGTTTCTGTCTGATGTTTATTGAAAAACCGAAGATATCTTAACGGTCAGAAACGCAGCACAACGACTGGTCAAGACAGAGTGACAGATGGTTGAAAAGGAGAGCGAAGATGGCAAAAAAAGAAAAAGAAATCAAGACCAACGCCATGCGTCTTCTGGAGCAGAAGAAGATTCCCTACACGGTACATACCTACGACGGTGAGGAATTCCATGACGGCGTCAGCGTGGCGGATATGCTGGGTCAGCCCCATGAGATTGTATACAAGACTCTGGTGACGGTGGCGAAGAGTAAAGAACATTATGTGTTTGTAATCCCCATTGAGGCGGAGCTGGATCTGAAAAAGGCGGCGAGAGCCGTTCATGAAAAATCAGTTGAAATGCTTCCCTTAAAGGAACTGACGGATCTGACCGGCTACGTCCGGGGCGGCTGCACCTGCATTGGTATGAAGAAGCAGTTTCCGGCGGTGCTGGACGAGAGCGCGAAGCAGTTTCCACGAATTATGGTCAGCGGCGGACGGCGCGGCTCCCAGATCGAAGTGAATCCGGAAGATCTGATGCGGGCGGCAGGCGGGACCTTTGCCGATGTTGTGATGGAATAGACTTATCATATAATAGAAGAAACAAAAGGAGGCGGAAGCGAACATTCCGCCTCCTTTTCTCTGTATTTTTCACAAAACGATCATATTTCCCTGTTATAATAGACAGAGATCAAGTATAATAAGAAATAATTTCTGTAGAAATAAGAGGCAGGAGGATTCGTGATGGATAAATTAAAAATTCTGGTAGTGGACGATGAGAGCAGAATGCGGAAGCTGGTCCGGGATTTTCTGGTAAAACAGAACTTTGAGGTACTGGAGGCCGGGGACGGCGCGGAGGCCCTGGACATCTTTTTCGGCACGGAGGGCATCGCCCTGGTGATTCTGGACGTGATGATGCCGAAGATGGACGGCTGGCAGACCTGCCGGGAGATTCGTGCGTATTCCAAGGTGCCGATTATCATGCTGACAGCCAAATCTGACGAGCGGGATGAGCTGCAGGGCTTCGACCTGGGCGTGGACGAGTATATATCCAAGCCCTTCAGCCCCAAAATTCTGGTAGCCCGGGTGGAAGCAATTCTCCGGCGTACCAGCGCCAGAGGCGCGGACGAGGTGCTGGATGCAGGAGGCATTTCCCTGGATAAGGCGGCGCATATCGTGACCGTGGACGGCAAGCAGCTGGATTTGAGCTTTAAGGAATTTGAGCTGCTGACTTATTTTATGGAAAATCAGGGAATCGCCCTTTCCAGGGAGAAGATTCTGAACAATGTGTGGAACTACGACTATTTTGGTGACGCCCGGACCATCGACACCCATGTGAAGAAGCTTCGGAGCAAGCTGGGCAACAAGGGCGACATGATCAAGACCATCTGGGGCATGGGCTATAAATTCGAGGTGGGCTGAGTATGAAATATTCTGTCAAGCATCCGGGAAAGCATTCCATCAAGCGGCAGATGGCCGCTATCTTCATCGGTGTATTGGCGGCGGCATTTCTGTGTGTTGGCCTGATCAATGCTTTTTTTCTGAAGGATTATTATATGTCTGAAAAGCAGAAAGCCATCATCAGTGCTTACGAAGCCCTGAATAAGGGCGTCAGCAATGGGCTTACCAATGACGACGATTTCAAGGCAGGCATGGAGCTTATCTGCAACACGGACAATATCTCCATCTTCGTTATGGATAACAGCGGCGAGCCAAAACTTGCCACAAACCGGGATTATCAGATTCTGCAGAAAAAGCTGTACAGTTATATTTTTGAGGCGGACACTCAGAATTCCATAGTGTTGGATACTGCGGACAATTACACGATTCGGGAGAGCCGGGATCATTTTTCCCAGGCGGATTACCTGGAGATTGTGGGCACTCTGGATTCCGGCGAGCCCTTTATTATGCAGACGGCCATCGAGAGCATCCGGGACAGCGCAGCCATTTCCAACCAGTTTTTCCTCTATGTGGCGCTGACGGCCATGGTATTCGGCTCCCTTCTGATCTGGTGGCTGTCCAGACGGATTTCCGAACCGCTGCTGGAGCTGACGGACATCTCCAGGCGCATGGCGGATCTGGATTTCAATGCGAAATTCACGTGCGATATCGACAATGAAATTGGTGTGCTGGGCGAGCATATGAATGAGATGTCGGAAAATCTGGAAAAGACCATTTCAGAGTTGAAGACTGCCAACAACGAATTGCAGCGGGATATCGAGCAGAAGACCCAGATCGATGAGATGCGAAAGGAATTCCTGTCCAACGTATCCCATGAACTGAAGACGCCCATCGCCCTGATTCAGGGCTACGCGGAGGGTCTGAAAGAGTGCATCAATGATGATGCTGAAAGCCGGGACTTTTACTGCGAGGTCATCATGGATGAGGCCCGGAAGATGAACACCATGGTGAAAAATCTGCTGTCCTTAAATCAACTGGAATGTGGCAACGATGTGGTTACCATGGAACGGTTTAATATTGTATCACTTATCCGAAATGTTTTAAATTCTTCGAAAATTCTTATGGAGCAGAAGGAAATCCATCTGATTTTCAAAGAAGAGGAGCCGGTCTACGTATGGGCCGATGAATTTAAGATCGAAGAGGTCGTGACCAATTACATCAGCAACGCCATCAATCACTGTGATTTCGATAAAGTTATCGAGGTCAAGCTTCACCGGGAACATGATCTGGTGCGGGTATCGGTATTTAATACCGGCAATCCCATCCCGGAGGAGGACCTGGACAAGGTCTGGATCAAATTCTATAAAGTGGACAAGGCCCGGACCCGGGAGTACGGCGGCAGCGGCATCGGTCTGTCCATCGTTAAGGCCATTATGGATTCCCTGCACCGGGAGTGTGGTGTGCGTAACTATGATAATGGCGTGGAGTTCTGGTTTGAGCTGGATGCCAAGGTGCAGGCCTAGGGGAAAGGATTTTATTATGGTAAGAAAGCATATCTATTTTTCCGGCCGTGTCCAGGGCGTGGGCTTCCGGTATCAGGCGGCGTACTATGCCAGAAACCTGGGGCTCACCGGCTGGGTGCGGAACCTGAGCGACGGACGGGTGGAGATGGAGGTTCAGGGGCGGGAGTCCTTGATTTCCCAGCTGATCCTCACACTGAAAAATCAGCCCTATATCCGGATTGAGGGTATCGAATATCAGGAGCTTCCGGTGGAAGTGGGAGAAACGAAATTCATCACCCGGTTTAGCTATTGAATAAACCGGGAGAAAAAGAACAGGGAGAACAGAAGATGTGTGAATTATATTTCAGAAACGAAGGGCTTCGATGGAAGGCGAGGGAAGGACAGACCCTTCTTGAGGCAGCGGTGGAAGCGGGAATATCTCCGGACGCGCCCTGCGGAGGAAAGGGAAGCTGCGGAAAATGCCGTGTACGGGTAAATGGTGAGCCTGTGCTTGCCTGCCAGACGAAGGCTGCGGACGGTATGGAGATCGATACCTTATGGGAAAGGGAACAGGACACACAGATTCTGACCGAGGGACATACAGAAGACAGAAAAAAGACAATAGTGAATCCGGGAACGCTTCCGGGAGACGTAAAAGATCCGCTTCTGGCGGCGGCAGATGTGGGCTCTACCTCTGTGGTGGTGTATCTTATGGACGCCCGGACCGGAAGAGAACTGGCGGTCAGAAGTATGCTGAATCCTCAGCGCCAGTATGGGGCTGACGTGGTGGAGCGGGGAAATTATGTGTTGAAGCACGGGCCGGAGCAGCTGTATCGCTGTATCCGCCGGGCGGTCAGTGATTTGCTTGCCCAGGCGGCGGAGGCAGCAGGAAGAACTGCGGAGGATATTGTCCGGGTAGCGCTTGTGGGCAACAGCTGTATCCACCATCTGTTTCTCGGGCTTCCGATTGACACGTTGGTAAAAGCTCCTTATGATCCGGTGGTGAAGGGAGCGCTTAAGCTACCGGCGGCGAAATTTGATGTGCGGATCCATCCGCAGGGGGAGATACTCTGGCTGCCCAATATCGGGGGCTTTGTAGGCGCGGATACAGTCGGCGGCATTTTGGCGTCCCGTATTTATGAGAAAGAAAAGCCGACTTTGTTGGTGGATATCGGAACCAATGGGGAAATTGTTCTGGGAGACAGGCAGGGACTTATGGCTTGCTCAACGGCAGCGGGACCGGCCTTTGAGGGTGCCAAGATTACCTGTGGTATGCGTGGAACCGAAGGAGCGATTGATAAGGTATGGCTTGAGAATGGAAAGCTTTCCTGGCATGTAATCGGGGAAGGGGAGCCGAAGGGGATCTGCGGATCCGGTCTTCTGGATGCGACGGCCTGTCTCCTCCGTCTTGGAAAGCTGGACGAAACCGGGCGCATGGAAGAGCAGACGGTATCTTTTACGGAGCAGGTGTATCTGAATCAGCGTGATATCCGGGAGTTGCAGCTGGCGAAGGCGGCTATCTGCGCAGGTATCCGGCTGTTATGCAGTCATCGCGGCATAGAGGTGGATGAGATAGATACCCTCCTGATAGCCGGAGCCTTTGGCAATTATATGAATCCGGCCAGCGCATGTGCCATTGGTCTGCTGCCGCCGGAGCTGGAGAATCGAATTCTTTCGATCGGAAACGCGGCAGGCGAGGGCGCAAAAATGGCAGTGCTGAATCAGGAGGAGTTCATGAGAAGCAGCAGACTTTCCGAAGAGACTCGTTTTGTAGAACTGGCCCTGGAGCGGAATTTCCAGGATGTCTATGTAGAGGAACTGCTTTTCCCGGAAGAAGAGGAATAAAAGCAGTTGCAAGTTTACATAATTGTAGAAAAAGTAGATACTGTAGAAAAAATAGAAAAAGTTTTAAAAATTTTAAAAAAAGGTGTTGACATTCTCTTGCACCCGTGATAAAGTATAGAAGCTGTCGCGAGGGACAGCGGTTCACTTCAAA
>NZ_CAXTKW010000017.1:0-59802 GCF_964245105.1 Candidatus Dorea massiliensis AP6
TGCTCTTGCCTGTATCTCGTTTATTCTGCCAACCCACAACATCGGGCGTTCTGTTTTGAGCTGTTCAGTAACGCCCTACTTATCAGCCATTTGCTCAACCAATCGAAACATCATCTCCGTTGCCTGTTCGTCAATATCAGCAAGATAACTGTTCAATCTGCCACTTGTGAGTAGCGTGATGTAAACTGCTTTCTTGCATTCCTGTAAATAGCGTTTGTGTCGCTGTCCCCATAAGCCGATAGGCTTGTTTTCTTTTTCGGTTGGTAAAGTAAGGCAAGGAATATAATAATCCCCCTGCAATTCATACCAAAGTCCGTTGCTTTCATCGTAAATATATTTCTCCATAGTGTTATCCTCCAAAATAATCTATTCGCACATACATCACAGTTTCCCGATTACCACACTTTGTTATATTGTGTTATCAGATTTTTCTGCCCTTGATTTTGCCCTTATGATTGTGCAGAACAAGGGTAACATTGTGTGAAATCATATAAAGGGATAAGGTGGACTGATTGCGATAAATCCTTTATTTTCAAGGTTTTCGGAGGATTTTATTAAAACTCTATGAGGTGCGATAAACACCTGTGAAATTATGAATTTCTAATTCTTATTTACAAAATGTATTTCCGAAGTGCATCGGTAAACTCCCCGATTCTCTGCTCGGCAAGCTCTTTTAAGGTGATATTCTTCATGCTCTCGATATAACCCTGCTCCTGGCGGTACAGCCACCTGGTATCAGCCGGGCGGATCTTCTCATAATGGTTATAATGAACCCAGTCCTCATAGCTTACCGGAAGCGGATAGCCCAGCTTCTCAGCCAGCAGCTCCCGGAAATCGATCCGGTCCGCGCGGTCACGGATGCCTTCCCAGAACTCCAGTACTTCCTCCACATGCTCGTGGATCTCATACCGTCTCGCTCCGCCGTCGTAAATGATACATTTTTCAAAGAGCGGACTGCACATGGAAAGGGTCTCTCTGCGGAACTCCGGCGCTACGATGCCGCCCTTCCAGTAGAAATCCACATCCGGCAGATTGATGCCGGACACGCCCTTGTCCTGGTAGGTGCTGAAAATACCCTCGTAATAAATGGTAATAAAGCCTTCAAACTCCGGCCAGAACTCCCGGATATCCCGGGTCAGATCCTCCAGAATGTCGATACCCTTGGTTCCGCCGATGGTGAAGATGATGATATTGCGGAGCTTCGCGCCGTGATCCCGGTAGAAATCAGTCACATAGCGGAGACAGTGAATCAGCGTCTCGCCGCTGGCAATGATATCGCCGATCATCAGCGTGCTGTCCGGCACCATGGTCAGCTTGCTGTACTTGATCTCCAATCCCGCGATCTCCTCATTTTCAAAGACACGCTCACTGGACAGGAAGCTGATGTCATGAACACGGATGTGCTCCCGGTAACAGCTCTCCTCCAGCGGATAGTTGAGAGCGCCTCTCAAAATGGAGAGAATATTGGCGGTGGTCACCTTCTTCTGCTCCTTCAGATAATAAAGCATCTGGGATGTGGCGGAAATCAGGCAGTTATACACCTCATAGCCTACAATCTCCGGCGTATTCAGAAGCTTTCTGGACTCTGCCTCTGATACAATATAATACTCATTCAGGTAGTTTCCGCCGTCCAGCCGATAACAGGCCACGCCCTGCTCGTCAAATTCCGGCACCAGAACCACATTCTCCCAGTTATTCATTCTTATCTCCTTCGCTTTGCTGTATTTCACGTAACTTTTACGTTATCTTTACATATACCTTAGAATATATTAACGGGTCGGTCGGGTTCCGTCAAGGGGAATCAGGCGGAAATTCGACAATTTTTTTCCAATACAGGGTACTTATTTTTAAACGCCGAACACCTTCGCCGCCTTCTCCATCCGCTCCGCGTCGATGCCCTTCAGAGCCGTGTCATACTGCTCCGCAAACATGGTCTCGATGTCTTCGCTGGCCGGAAGCATATCAAATAGTACAGATAAGATTAATTTGCTAGTTCATAAAACATGCACTGAAATACAGAAAACCTGAATTCTGTTAGTTTCGTATAAGCCTATATTACTGCACTTTCTTCTCTCCCCGCTGCATATACAGATAACACCCGATACAAAGCACGATTCCCACCGCCGTAGAGATCGGCGCAGCCAGGCCGATGCGGGTCAGGCTGGCGTTGGGCTGGATGCTCATGTAGTAGGACAGAGGCAGACGGACCAGAAGGGTCTGAATTATGCCCTGTGCCATGACAAAGACGGTTTTGTTATTGCCGTTAAAGTAGCCCATCATGCTGAAGAGAATGGCGGTTCCCAGGGTCTCCGGGGCGAAGCCCTTCAGATAATCATAGCCTCTGGCGATAACAGATACGTCTGTGGTAAAGAAACCAGACAGCATGTCGCCCTTCAGAAGCACCAGGGCAAATACGACGCAGCCTACAGTAAGTCCCACGCCCATGCCGGTAAACATAGACTGCTTCGCCCGCTTGTGTTTACCTGCGCCTACATTCTGGGAGACGAAGGAAGCCATAGACTGCATCAGGGCGCTGGGTACCAGCATGGCGAAATTAACGATTTTGCAGGCCACGCCGTAGCCGGAGGAGGCCTCCAGACCCAGACGGTTGATAAAGGCACAGAGGGCCAGGAAAGAACACTGGGTCATGATCTCCTGAAAGGCCAACGGCAGACCAATTTTCAGGAATCTCGGACACTGAGCGTTCCAACGGAAATCCTCTTTATTGATAGCAAAGGGCAGTCCCCGCTTCACCAGAAGCACCACCACGAACACCACACTGCAGGCCTGAGCCGCCACAGTCGCAATGGCCGCGCCCGCTGCGTCCATATGAAGACCGGCTACCAGCACCAGGTCGCCGACGATATTGATAATACAGGCCACCAACACGAAGAGAAGCGGGGAATTGCTGTCGCCCAAGCCGCGGAAAATGGCTGCCAGTACGTTGTAGGCCACGATAAAGAAAATGCCGGCTCCACAGATACGCACATAAGCTGCCGTCAGGCTTACCGCTTCCGCAGGTGCCTGCATCAGCACTGCGATGGGCCGCGCCAGTCCTACCATAATCAGAAACAGCACCACGGAAATTGCTGCGAACACCACGGTGCCTCCACCGATGGCCGGTCCGATGTACTGGGGCCGCTTTTCACCCAGATACCGGGCAATGAGCACGGTGATACCCATGGCAAGCTGAGTCACTGCAAATGTCACCAGGTTCAGTACCTGGCTGCCGGTGGAAACTGCAGAAAGTCCCGATGTAGAGCCAAAGCGCCCCACCACCAGCAGATCCACCGCTCCGTAGGCCGCCTGCAAAATCAGCGCGCCCAGCACCGGCATCATAAATGCTACTAATTTCTTTAATATACTACCCTGTGTAAAATCTGACTTATCGTTTGTCATAGGTCTCTCTCCTCCCACTCATAATCTGGTAAAACTTTTCGATGGTCGTAATCATCGTTTCGGCCTCCTCATCGGAAATGCTGTCAAAATACGGCAGCAGGGCGTTGAAATATTCCTCATCGTATTTCTGATGCAGCCTCTTCCCCTTCTCGGTAGCAGTAAGGAAGGTCACCCGGCCATCGTCCGGCGAAGCCATTTTCTGAAGATAGCCCTTTGCTTCCATCTCCTTGACCGTCCGGGTCACGCCGGGTCTTGGAATATTCAGGAACTCACTGATATCAGAAATCCGGACCTGTTTTCCTTTCTCTTCCAGACCAAGAATGCAATCCAGACAATGAATGTAAGAGGGCTGTACGCCCTCCGGCAGCGGGGGAAGCAGATCACGGGTTCGCTTCGCCATGTAGCAAGCGTCAAACATCTGCTTGATTAATCGATTGTTCATCTGTTTATCTCCTCACATATAGTTACCAAAGTTAATTACCATTGATAATTATATAGAGAATTGGATTTTTGTCAAGACCTATTTTATAAATAACTGGGGAACAAAAAACTACCCGGCAAAAATACCGGGCAGTTTTTATTCTTTACAATGTTATTTTTACATCACCTTGCGGAACAACTCTTTCAGCTCTTCTACGCTGGTGTCCTTCGGGTTGCCCGGTCTACAGGCATCTGCATAAGCAGATTCTGCCAAGAAATCCAGATCTTCTTCCTTCAATGCTTCCAGCTTCGCGGGGATTCCCACATCCTCTGAAAGCTTCCGGACAGCGTCTACAGCAGCTTTACGGTATTCCTCTACAGACATCTCGTCCACGCCCTTTACGCCCAGCGCTCTGGCGATTTCTCTGTATTTCTCGCCAGTGCAGTCCGCATTATACTCCATCACTATGGGAAGCATCATTGCGCATGCCACGCCGTGGGGAGTGTCATAGACCGCACCCAGGGTATGCGCCATGGAATGGGCGATTCCAAGACCTACGTTGGAGAAGCCCATGCCTGCGATGTACTGACCCAGAGCCATGCCCTCGCGTCCCTCGGCTTCGTTCTTTACCGCGCCGCGTAAGGACTTTCCGATGATCTCGATGGCCTTCAGATGGAACATATCTGTCATTTCCCAGGCTGCCTTAGTGGTGTAGCCCTCGATAGCATGGGTCAGGGCGTCCATTCCGGTGGCTGCGGTCAGGCTTGCCGGCATGTCTGCCATCATATCCGGATCAACCACTGCAATAATCGGCATATCGTGGGTATCTACGCACACGAATTTCCGCTTTCTCTCCACATCGGTAATGACATAGTTGATGGTTACCTCAGCAGCGGTTCCTGCTGTGGTCGGCACTGCGATAATCGGTACACAGGCATGCTTTGTGGGTGCTACGCCCTCCAGGCTTCTCACATCCGCGAACTCTGGATTGTTGATAATGATACCGATGGCTTTTGCGGTGTCCATGGGAGAACCGCCGCCAACGGCAATGATGTAATCAGCGCCCGTTGCCTTAAATGCCTCTACGCCGGCCTTTACGTTATCAATGGTCGGATTGGACTTAATGTCACAGAAAACCTCGTATGCCAGGCCTGCATCCTCCAGCACTTTGGTTACCTTTCCTGTGGTTCCGCGCTTGTAGAGACCCGGGCCGGTGCATATCAGCGCTTTGTGGAAGCCCCGATTCTTTACCTCTCCGGCGATTTCCTGAATCGCGCCAGCTCCATGATAAGAGGTCTCATTCAATGTAATTCTGTTTGCCATAATATATCGTCTCCTTTTTCTTTTGAACCAACCATTTCCCTTGTTATTATTTTAACGCTTTGTTTCAAAAAATCAAGAGTTGCCAAAGCAAATCTTTACTTTATAAATGCTTTGAACGCCAGATAATTCTCATACAGATCTGCCTTGGATACCACCTCCCAGGGCGAGTGCATGGAAATAACCGGAACGCCGATGTCTACCGTGTCGATGTTAAACTTGGCGATGAATTTGGCCACGGTTCCGCCGCCTCCTTCGTCCACCTTGCCCAGCTCGCCGGTCTGCCATACCACGCCGTTCTCGTCGAACAGGTTCCGCAAATATGCAAGAAACTCGGCGTTGGCATCGTTGGACCCGCTCTTTCCTCTGGCTCCGGTGAACTTCATGATGCCTGCGCCGCAGGACAGGAATACGGAGTTGTTCTTCTCGCAGACCTCCGGGTAATTGGGATCGTAGGCCGCCGTCACATCTGCGGACAAGCACTTGGAATGGGCCCGGATAGCCGCGGAGCTTACGCCGAAGGAGGCTGCCAGCTCGTCAATGAGGTCCGTGAAAATAGCGCTCTGCATACCGGTGGTTCCTTCGCTTCCGATCTCTTCTTTATCCGCCAGGACAATCATCACCGTATGTCTGTCAGAGGTCTCGTCCAGGCATGCCTTCCATGCCGGGTAAGCGCAGACCCGATCGTCGTGTCCGTAGCTTCCGAGCAGGGCCCGGTCGAAGCCCACATCTTGGGCCTTGAAGGCCGGAACCATGGACAGCTCGGCGCTCATGAAATCCGCCTCGGTGATACCGTATTTGTCATGCAGCAGGTGCAGCACATTGTTCTTGACGGTTTTCTCATCGTCCTCAGTAGCTGCCGTGTAGGGAATGTTGCCAAACCAGATATTCAGCTGTTCACCCTCAATGGCATTGCCCAGGGGCTTCTGGTTCTGCTTGGCCGCCAGATGGGGAAGGAGATCGCTGATGTAGAATACCGGATCGCCCTCAGACTCGCCCACCTTCACCTGCACGGTGGCGCCGTCCTTCAACGCCACCACGCCGTGCAGGGCCAGGGGCATGGCCGCCCACTGATATTTGCGCAGGCCCCCGTAGTAATGGGTCTTGCCCAGAGCCACGCCCTCGGACTCATAGAGGGGAAGCTGCTTCAGATCCAGACGGGGACTGTCGATATGAGAGGCGATGATACGGATGCCGTCCTTCGCGATATTCTCAGTGCCCACCTTGATCAGATACATATTTTTCCCGCGGTTGTTGTAATAAATCTTGTCGCCCGCCTTGAGTTTGCGGCCAAAATCAAAAGCCTCGTAGCCTGCTGCCTTCGCAGCCGCCTCCACATAGGCGCAGCACTCCCGCTCAGTCTTTCCTTCGTCCAGGAAGTGCTTGTAGCCCTCAGCGAAATCGAAGATCTCAGTCATCAGGGTCTCATCTGCGGTTTCGTAGACGTTTGTTCTTTTGTAAGTAAGTGAATCCATGTGTGTTCCTTCTTTCTATCACAATATTGTGCGTATCTATTACTCTGTCTTTGATTTTATCACGTTTGAAACCACATTTCTATCTCTGTTTTTCTCATTACCGTACCTACTGGGCGTCAATTTAACCTCCCCAAAATTCACTTGAAAAAGCCAGAACAAAGATCTGAACTTGTTATATCTGCGTCCTGCAGATCTTCTTTGCTGCCTGATTAAGCTCACTGTTCTCCAAAATCAGCTTTTGGCCAAGCAGCGCTGCCTTTGTGAGTTCTGGCTCTACAGGCAGAACTGCCAGTATCCGCTCAGGATCTCCTATGGCCTGCTCCAGCACCTTCCTGCTTTCCTCGTCCACCTTATTCAATACATAATACACGGGTTTTTGAAGCCTTCCACTCAGCTCTCCTATCTTCACCGCAAGCTTGGCAGACTCATAGGAAGGATCACAGACCATCAGAATCAGATCCACCTCATCATCCAAACCGCGCCCGAAATGCTCAATTCCAGCCTCCATATCCAGAATAGCGATCTGATTTTCCTCAAGCGTTAATCTGCTGACAAACTGCTTCATCACCGTTCCCATAGCGCAGGCACAGCCCTCGTTCGCCTGATGAATCTTTCCGCTTACCATCAGCTTGATTCCGTTCTTTTCTGTGTAATACCCTTTCGGAATATCACTAAGCTTCCACTGTCCTTCAAAGAATTGATGCGTAAAATTAGATAGCATCATATCCTTCAGAACTTCCTCTTTCCCTCCAAAAAAACCGGTAAATTCCTTTGGATTTTCCATACTGAGATGCCGGTGCAGTCCATAGTTCGATTCGTCAGAATCGATGATCAGAACTTCTTTTCCCGCCGCCGCAAATCTTTCCGCCAGCAGCGATACGATGGTGCTTTTTCCGCTTCCACCCTTTCCACATACAGATATTTTCACTTTGCCACCTCCTCAAGATACAGGGACAGATGCACGTCACCCGGTATTGCAAAACCGCACTGATCGCAGATGCTTTCTCCCACAGTCTGCCCATCCCGTATAAATAGCTCTATCACGCCTCCGCATTTGGGGCAGTCAATCTCTTCAATCGTCGTCATACCGCGTGCTTCCTGGCATGTAGGTAATATATCACTCATTTTCGCACCTGCTTTCTATCCGGGGTCCGTAATTTCTCGCAAGCCGGAAGATACATCTGCCCTGAAACTTGTGTCAGGTTATCCTTTGCGTATTCCAGCTTCATATTTGATACGACCTTTCTTTTTCCTTTCCATTTTTTGGCTGTTCCTCCCGACTACAGTTCCAGCTTTTCCACAATCTCCTGAAGGGCTTTCCGCACTGGAGAGTCCATGGGAAGCTGTACAATGGGCTTTCCATCGCAGTCAAAGCGGTAAATCATATCGTCATGAGGCACTACTCCAAGGAGCTCCAGGTTCTGATTTTGTATCTCTTCCAGTGTTCCGGCATCCAGCTTCCCCTCCGGAGCCCGGTTGATAATCAGTCCCACCTTCTTTGGCTTAAAATTCAGCTCCTTCATCAAAGCAGCAATCCGTCCGGCTGCCTGCACGCCTCTCCTGGAACAGTCGCTGACTAAAATTGCGTTCTCCATCATCGGCAGGAGCCCACGGCTTACATGCTCCATTCCTGCCTCATTATCCACCACCACATAAGGGTAATGGCTCTGCAGCTTCTGCACCTGCGTCTGAACCAGGCCATTCACGAAGCAGTAGCAGCCTTGCCCCTGGCTGCGCCCCATGACCATCAGATCAAAGTCATCCTCCTCTGTAAGGGCGTCTGCCAGCCGGGCCTCCAGATAATCCTTTTTCGTTACCCCGACGGGAATCTTATACCGGCTGTCCGATCCCGCCCGCTCGATCTCCTCCCGGAGCTCTCCAAGGGTGATGCCCGCCTCCACGCCAAGCACCTCATTGAGATTTGAGTTGGCATCCGCATCCACGGCCAGAACCGGCTTCTTCCCGCTCTGGCAGAGATACTGAATCAAAAGGCCGGTAAGCGTGGTCTTTCCCACACCGCCTTTGCCGGCTACTGCAATCACATGTCCCATATCCTCTCCATCCTTTCCTGTGCCAAATCCACATTTTCCTGCGTTCAGCAATTATTCTGCTGCCGTCCTGATACAGGGTGTTCTTTTTATAAACAATATGTTGATTTTCTTTACAAACTGATTATAATAAAAGTATCCGAAAATACAATCATCAATTTAAAGCTGTCTGTAGGTTTCTGAACAGTTTTCCGTATTCTGTTCAGAAACTCCAATAGAAATCATCGAAAAAGGAGGAAATTCCCATGCCGGAAAAGACACAGAAAGAAGACCGGAGGACGCGTTATACCCGCCAGGTCATAAAGGAAGCATTTTTAACGCTCCTGGAAGAAAAGGAATATCCCAAAATCACAGTCACTGAGATCTGCAGGCTTGCGGAAATCAACCGGGGAACCTTCTATCTCCACTATTATGATACTGCCGATGTGCTGGATGATCTTCTAAGCGAAATCCTGAAAGAAACCACCAGCGTCATCGACCATGTCTTCTGCCCTGCAAGAGCCTCCGGGAACTGCTCCTATCCTTTCTGTGACAGGCTGCACAGCAGCGACCGATATCAGGCGCTTTTTCTCGACGACACCATCTCCGCACAAATCATAGAAAAAATGGCGGAAACGACAAAAGAAGACTATGTGACCTGGCTGATGTCACACAGTCTCCTTACCTTTGAAGAAGCCGAAGCCATTTTTTATTTCCAGATGAACGGCTGTCTGTCCATCAATAAAGTCATGCTGCGCAATCACTGCTCCGACTGGAAAAAGATACAGCAGGCCATCGATCAGTTTATCCGCGCGGGGCTGGAATCATTTCTGATCCAGGATCAGAGGGAATAGTGATCCGCATTTCATCCGATAACGGCGTTTTGTCTGTCAATATTCTCCTTGCCACGCACCTACTGGGCGTCAATCTTCTCCTTCAATTCCGTCAGATACATCCACCGCTCCATCTTCTCATCCAACAAGCTCTGTGTCTCTTCCTTCTCCTTCGTAAGCTCCGTCAGGCGGCTGTACTGGCTGGCGTGGGCTGCCATCTCTCCGTCCAGCTCCTCGATCTTCGCTTCCAGCACGGCGATATCGTCCTCGATGGTATCGAATTCCTTCTGTTCCTTGTAGGTGAATTTCAGCTTCTTCTCACCCTTGTCCCAGGTGGCTTTCTTTTTTCCGCCGGGTTCGGAAGCTCCCGTTGCTTTTATGCTCTTTAAAGCGCCGCCAAAATCCGTGGCTGCCGCGCCATGCTCCCGGGCCAGCGCTTCCATATAGTCGGTATAGCCACCCTCATACTGACGGAAATGGCCGTTGCCGTCAAAGGCAAAAATCCGGTCTGCCACATTGTCCAGGAAATATCGGTCATGGGAAACGAGAATTACAATGCCGATAAAGGAATTCAGGTAATCCTCCAGAATGGTCAGGGTCGGAATGTCCAGTTCATTGCTGACCTCGTCCATAACCAGCACATTGGGACCGGTCTGCAGGACGCCTAAGAGATAGAGCCGCCGCTTCTCCCCGCCGGAGAGCTTGCCGATGGGCGCATACTGCATATCCGGCGTAAAAAGAAATCGCTCCAGCATCTGGGATGCCGTGATCCGACCATCCCGGGTCGGAATGTACTCGGCGATGTCCTTTACATAGTCGATGACCCGCTGGTTCTCATCCATTTGGGGCAGCTCCTGGGCGAAATAGCCAAGCTTGATGGTTTCGCCCACCTCCACGTCGCCGGTATCCGGCGGAATCTGCCCCGCAATCATTTTCAGTAACGTGGACTTTCCGCAGCCATTTGGGCCAACAAACGCGATAGTCTGATTTTTCAGGAAAATATACGTAAAATCCTCAACGATCTTTCGGCTCTCATATTCCTTAGATACATGATGCAATTCTATGGTCTTTTTGCCCATACGTGTCTCCACTGAATCCAGCTCCACAGTCTTATCGAAAACCGGGGCCTTTCCGGCCTTCAGGGCCTCCAGCCGATCCAGTCTGGCCCGCTGCTTGGTGCTCCGGGCCCGGCAGCCTCTGGCTGCCCATTCAAGTTCCATTCTGAGAACGCTTTGCCGCTTCCGCTCCGTGGCCAGCTCCATTTTCTCCCTCTGAGCTTTCAGCTCCAGGAAACCGGAATAATTGGCCTGGTAGCTGTAAAGCTTCCCACGGCTGATTTCCAGAATCCGGTTGGTCACCCGGTCCAGAAAATAGCGGTCATGGGTTACCAGAATCACGGTTCCCCGGAATTTCCGAAGCCAGGCCTCCAGCCAGCGGATCATCTCCTCATCCAGATGGTTCGTGGGCTCGTCCAGAATCAGAATATCCGCCGAAAGCAGCAGGGTCCGTGCCAGGGCCACCCGTTTCTTCTGCCCGCCGGACAGGGTCTCGATTTGTGCCTCCACATCCGGGATGTCTAAGGTGTTCAGCATATTTTTTGCGTCATACTCGGTGACTTCACCGCCTGCCACATAGGACAGCACCGTGGAACCATCCGGAAATGTGTTCGCCTGGGACAGGAAGGCCAGCTTTACGCCATTTTGCATAATGACCTGCCCCTGATCAGCCTCCTCGGTACCTGCGATAATCCGAAGCAGGGTCGTCTTGCCCGTGCCGTTGATGCCGATGATTCCGACCTTTTCTCCCTCCTGAATGCCGCAGGAGATATCATCAAAAATCCATTTATCTCCATAAAGCTTGCTTACGTGCTCGATATTTAAAATGTTCATAATACTTCCATCTTTTCTCCTTACAAACTCATGCGCGCTATTCCTGCCGTCCGGTACTCCAAAAGCTTCTCCTTTAGCCCCTGATGCTCCTCCAGCTTCAGCTCCGGGTCTAATTTTTCGATCTTCGCGGCCTCCTCACTGGCAGCCTGCAGGATCAACGCATCTGTAAAAATATCTCCAATCTTAAACTCCAGAATTCCACTCTGGCGGATTCCGAACAGGTCGCCCGGTCCCCGAAGCTTCAGGTCTTCTGAAGCGATATAAAAGCCATCATTGGATTTCTTCAGAATCTCCAGTCGCTT
Source organism: Candidatus Dorea massiliensis AP6 (assembly GCF_964245105.1). Taxonomy (NCBI): domain Bacteria; kingdom Bacillati; phylum Bacillota; class Clostridia; order Lachnospirales; family Lachnospiraceae; genus Dorea; species Candidatus Dorea massiliensis. Next base: position 11,667 of record NZ_CAXTKW010000017.1, read on the forward strand.
TTTAGTATCCTTACTGTCGGATCCGCTAACGAAAATGCAGTAGGACTGGTGCTTTCCGCGTCCTACACGCCCCCTTAGCTGATGTAGCTGCGCCAGGCCGAAGCGCTCGGCGTTCTCCACCATCATAACTGTGGCGTTGGGAACATTGACGCCGACCTCGATAACGGTCGTGGAGACAAGCACCTGGATTTCGCCTGCCGCAAAGCGCTCCATAATGTCATTCTTCTCGGCGGCTTTCATTTTCCCGTGCAGATATTCAATAGCAATGCCAGAAGCCAGCTCCTTTTGCAGCTTTTCCGTATAATCTACCACATTTTCAATCTCGATCTCCGGATTTTCCTCCACCATAGGGCAGATAATATACACCTGCCGCCCGGCGGCCACTTCCCGCTCGATAAAACGGTAGGCCTTAGGCCGATAACTCTCGTCCACCACACAGTTCTTGATGGGCAGACGATTGGCCGGAAGCTCATCGATGACGGAGATATCCAAATCCCCGTAAATGATAATAGCCAGAGTCCGGGGGATCGGCGTGGCGCTCATGACCAACACATGGGGATGAAGTCCCTTACTCGCCAGTGTCTCCCTCTGGCGAACACCAAACCGGTGCTGCTCATCTGTCACCACCAGTCCCAGACGGGCAAAGTTTACCTTCTCCTGAATCAGCGCATGGGTTCCGATAATAATCCGCGCCTCACCGCTCTCAATGCGCGCATAAGCCTCCCGTTTCTCCTTGGCCGTCATGGATCCGGTCAGCAGCTCCACGCATACGTCCATGGAAAGCCCGGAAATCAGCTCCCGGATACTCTCCGCATGCTGTCTTGCCAGCACCTCGGTGGGTGCCATCAGCGCCCCCTGATAGCCGCTCTCCACCGCGGAAAGCAATGCCAGTAGCGCAATGACCGTCTTACCGGATCCCACGTCTCCCTGCACCAGCCGGTTCATGACCGTTTCTCCGGCCAAATCGGACTGTATCTCCTGCCAGACCCGCTTCTGGGCTCCGGTGAGCTCGTATGGCAGTGATGAAAGCAACTGCTCCACAGACGCTCCCGGATGAATCACGCACTCATTGACCGTGTCTTCGGTCTGCTCTTTCATCTGCCGCAGGGCTAAAATAAACAGGAAAAACTCATCAAAGACCAGCCGCTTTCTAGCCAACAGCAGATCCTCCCGCTTCACCGGAAAATGGATGGCCCGCAGGGAAAAGTTATATTCCGCTAACTGCTGTTCGTTCCGGATACGCTCCGGAAGATATTCTGTGTCCAGATCCAGTTGCTCAAAAGCCTGGCGCACCGCCTTGGTCACAGTCTTATTGGACAGGCCGCCGGTCAGTCCATAGATGGGCTGCATAGTGTCCAGCAGCTTCTCATAGTCCTCCGGCGCGTAAATCTCCGGCTGATCCATGGTGGTTCGACCCTTTTTCTTCTGCACCCGTCCCCGGAAGATATAGATGCAGCCGGGCAACAGGCTGTTTCGCAGAAAGGGCATATTAAACCAGGAAAGCTGCAGGTGCAGGCCATTTTCCTCTAAGGACACGGTGGTAATATGATACCTGCCCACTCGCCTGCCATCCGGGATCCGGCGGATAAAGCCGGTCACGGCCTGTATCTTATCGGCCTCCAGAGCACCGATTGACACCGGTCTTTCATATACATCATATGTCCTCGGATAATAAGACAAGAGCTCTCCCACCGTGTCTACCCCGACACGGTGAAAGAGCGCAGCCGTCTTTTCTCCAATACCTTTTAAGGCTGTAATTGGGGAAGCTGTATTCATTTTCTACTCCACAGAAACTACATAATAGTAAATCGGCTGTCCGCCAAAATGAACCTCGATATCGCAGTCCGGATACAGATCGCTTAAATCCTCGCCCAGCTTGTCCGCATCCTCCTTCTTCACGTCCTCGCCATAGTAAATGCTGATAAGCTCGGAATCCTCGTCGATGAGCTCCTTGAACATATCTAGCGTAGTCTGCTCCACATCCTCGCCCACAGCCAGGATCGCGTGGTCGCCGATGCCCATGATATTGCCCTCTTTGATCTCTTTGTCATCGATGTGAGTATCACGCACCGCGTAAGTCACCTGACCGGTCTTCACATTGGCCAGCTCCTCAGTCATGCGGGTCTCGTTCTCCTCAGCGGAGGAATCCGGCATGAAGTTGATCATGGCTGTAATTCCCTGGGGAACAGTCTTTGTAGGAATCACGATAATATCCTTATCCTCGCACAGAGCCTTGGCCTGATTGGCAGCCAAGATGATGTTCTTATTATTCGGCAAAATGAAGATGTGCTCCGCATTGACCTTGTCAATGGCGTTCAGCATGTCCTCGGTGCTGGGATTCATGGTCTGGCCGCCCTCGATCAGGTAGTCCACGCCGAGACCCTTGAAGATCTCGCCGATGCCCTCACCGATGGATACGGAGATGAAGCCCATCTCCTTTCTCGGCTCTTCTGCCTTCTGCTGCGCCGCAATCTTAGATGCATCCTTAATCAGCTTCTCCTCATGCTCCTCACGCATATTGTCGATCTTCAGCCGGGACAGGGAACCGTAGGTCAGCGCCTTCTCGATGGCCTGACCCGGATGATTCGTATGTACATGAATCTTTACAATATCATCGTCAGCCACGCACACAATAGAATCACCGATAGACTCCAGGAAAGCCTTAAATTCCATCTCGTCCTTATGCTCAAACTTCTTATCTAATACGATAATAAACTCGGTGCAGTAACCGAACTTGATTTCAGCCTCTGTCTCCGCGCTGATCTTCACCGGAGCGGACTTCGGCGCTTCAAAGGTGTAATCCACCTCTTTTCCCAGATAAGCGTCGTAAGCGCCCTTCAGGACCTCCACCAGGCCCTGTCCGCCGGAATCTACCACACCCGCCTCTTTCAGAACCGGTAAGAGATCCGGAGTAGTCGCCAGCACACGCTCCGCCTCTTCAATCACACCTGCAAAGAAGACGTCCAGATCCTCTTCCTCCAGAGCCAGCTCTGCCGCCTTATCAGCCGCGCCTCTGGCCACCGTCAGAATCGTTCCCTCCTTCGGCTTCATAACCGCCTTGTACGCAGTCTCTACTGCTTTCTGGAATGCATTGGAAATGGTCATCACGTCCAGGGTCTCATACCCCTTGATTCCCTTAGTGAAGCCGCGGAGCAGCTGGGACAGGATAACGCCGGAGTTTCCGCGCGCTCCTCTTAAGGATCCGGAGGAAATAGCCTTCGCTACTGTCTCCATGGTACGCTCAGACAGGTTGTTGACCTCGGAAGCCGCAGACATGATGGTCAGCGTCATGTTGGTTCCCGTATCGCCGTCCGGCACCGGAAATACATTCAGCTCGTTGATCCACTCTTTTTTCGCTTCCAGGTTCTTAGCTCCGGCTAAAAACATCTTTGTAAGCGTGTTTACCTCTATTGTTTTCATAATGACAAAAAACTCCTCCTGAAATTAATCTATGACCCGAACACCCTCAACAAAGATGTTGATTTTCTCAATGGTCATTCCGGTGAACTCCTCCACCTTGTACTTTACATTGCTCATCAGATTGTCGGATACAGCGGAAATGCTGACGCCATACGCTACAATTACATGGAAAGAAAGCATAATCTTATTGTCGTTGATCTGTACGTTCACGCCGCGGGTCAGGTTGTCTCCCTTCAGGAGCTTTACCAGTCCGTCTTTCATATTTACCATGGCCATTCCAACGATACCGAAGCACTCCACTGCTACGGAACCTGCATATCTGGCAATAACTTCCGGGTCGATCATGACAGCGCCCATCTGCGTATTCATAAGTCCCTTCATTATCATTACCTCCACTCTTATTTTTTATTACATCAAAAAAGCCCATGTCTCTCTTTGCTTATCAGATGACATAGATATAGTGTATTATAACCTGTTTTACCTCGAAAAGAAAGCTATTTTTCATACTTTCTAAAAAATTGTAATATTTTTAAATTTCCACTTGCAAAATATAGTGGCATCTGCTAGAATAACTTATGTTGCGAGCCTATATATAGGTTCACTATCGTTCAAGAGGAGGTGCAAACATGGCAAAGTGTGCAATCTGTGAAAAAGGCGCTCATTTCGGAAACAACGTCAGCCATTCACATAGACGTTCCAACAAGATGTGGAAATCCAATGTTAAGTCTGTAAAGGTTAAGGTTAACGGCGCTGCCAGAAAGATGTATGTATGTACATCCTGTCTGAAGTCCGGAGCAGTTGAGAGAGCTTAAGTTTAAGATTGAGAAATTAGGAGCAGCGTGTGCCGCTCCTTTTTTTGTGTCCCTTTTATAGAAAATAAGAAAGAATCCTGCGTTTTATTTCATAATCACAGCCCCGATGAACCACAGCACATATACATGTACCGGGTAGAATATGTAGTAAAAATACTTCCGGAACTGCGGTGACAGCTTGTCCCGCTTCCGCTTCTTCTTACAAAAGCCAAGCTCTTCATTGCAGCCGAGCACCAGCGGCAGGGCAAAAATCATCATCCACTGAAAATCATTATGGAGCATATGGGACAGATCAAAAATCGGACGGAAAGACGCTCCCCAGAGCACCAGCCCCGTCATAATCTCCATCAGAGCCACCAGCACATCATGGCCCACCAGGGAAAACAATCTTCCCCAGAGACCAAAGGCGGAATTTACAAAGAATACAAGAAAGATACCCAGGTATCCGAGAATCATCCGCTTCTTACTCTTGTCCTCCTTCGTAAAATAGAATAGCACGCCAATCAGCACATACATCAGCGCTCCCTCGCAGGTCAGCGCGCTTCCAAGCAGAGCCGAACCGAAATTCAATACTGCATAGGGCACTTCCACAATTTCATAGAGTCCGGCCCATACACCCGCGACAGCCACCTGATAAAAAATGTATGTGAACCAGATTTTCAATCTCCGCTTCGGATGGCGATTCGCGTATTCAATCAGATCCACCAGAAAAGCAGACGCAAATAAGGTCGCGAACATATTGGTGGTGACGGCGGTGACCAGGCCGGTCTTCTGTGCCACAACGGACATGAGCAGGTTAAAGGCCGCCATGGCTACGCTGGCGATGTAGAGCCGCCGGAAATACGCTTTCTTATCACTGGTTTTCGTAAGGCTCCAGGCCATACAGTAAAAGAACAGCGGCGCGGACAGCTTTCCGAGCCACTGCAGAAACACCGGCATACCCGGAATCAGCGATCCGATATACCCCAGCACCATGGTCACAAGCGCTATCCGCTTCAATGTAGTTACAGACATTTTCTATCTCCCTTTATCGTTATTGTTCACTCCGTTCTCAATAACACGCTCCGCGGGACAGTGCATGTGAACAATAATCTTTTATCTTCCGCATTTTCCTCCGGACGAGAACAGATTATACCCGACAATCATCAGGGAAAAGGCCGCCAGCGCCCGCACAAACCAGCCGTTGACCGGCATAAAAAAGGTGGTGAGGATTCCGACGCCTATCCAGAACATCACAAAACCAAGCAGCTGTTTCATAACGGCTCCCGGCATATTATTTCTTATTCTATTCTATGTCCTTTTTTTTGAAATGTGTATCCAGGCAGCCGATTACTCTGCCTTTGGATCTGCCTCCGGCTCGTCCTTTTCGATTACGTCTACTGCGTCCTGGATGGCGTCTGCCACCGGACTCTCATTCTTTGTGCCGCCTGACGCAAACTTGTTCACGAAATCCGGAACCATGTCGAGAATCTTCGTTACAGTATCCTGATTCTTTACATTGACCAGCTTGGTGACGCCATTCGAGATTACCAGAATAGCGCTGGGGGAAATCTTCGCTCCCATACCGCCGCCTGCGTTCTGCTTCTTATCGCCCGCGAAGGCTCCGGCTCCCACGCCGAAGGATACGTCTACCAGCGGCAGAATGATGGTATCGCCGATGGTAACTGCGTCGCCGACTACGGTTTTTGTAGTGATAAAGCTGTCCATGCCCTTGAACAGGGACTCTACGGTGGTATCAAATGTATTATTCATAAGAAAGCCTCCTTATTATATCTTCTATGATTATAAATTTTTATCGCGATTTCGCACTACCCAAACCACCTACGCCTGTTGTGCGTAAAAAAGGTGCAGCGTGATTCAGGATGCTTTGTCATATCGGCACGTCAGGTCACCATTCGGTATACAAAACGAACATTTTTGTCCCGGTACAGCCTCCAGGCAATCTGCGCGACGGTCAGCAGCCGGATGCGGCCCTTCAGATACAGCTCACCCTCCAGCACAGTCTCCTGAAAATCAGGGACTACCTTCACATTATCCATGAAAAGAGGATAAAATATACTGATGCCGCCCAGAATTTCTCCGGTCAGCGCCGGGTCGTCCGTTCCGAAACGCAGGTCACCCCGCACTTTGTTCGGAAGCAGTTTCAACAGAAAACCTTTCAGTTGGCTCCAGGCAAGACTGAGTGCCGCCTTTGTGCGGTCGTCCGTGGCAAAGCGTTTCATTCGTTTTATTTTAACATAGAACCGGTGTAATGTATATTTAAGATTTTTTAATTTTTTCGGAATAGAGCTTAAGCAGCGCCAGATAGTTTTCAGAAAGCCCGCAAGCGTTCTCAGAAAAACAGTAATTTTCCCGAAAATTCCGAGATTCCGCTGTTTGCGGGCGGGCCACGGCTCCAGTTCTTCTGTTTCCTCTTCTACGGGCTCTATGCAGATCTCCTGCTCTGCCGCCTTCCCCGCGTCCTCCTCTGCGTCCGCGAAAACTTCTTTCATCCCATCCTCTATCTCTTTTTCATCCGCCAGAAAATCCTTCACGGTAAAAATAAGTACCTTCAGCTTCGCCGACAGTTCCCCGTTCCGAAAGCTCACCGGTACCCGTACCAGCTGAAGTAGCCAGTGCACCCTTGCTTCCACGAAAAATTCCTCTTTCTTTTTCAGATGGGCCTCGTACCGAACCGGCACCAAAAGAAGCAATGCCAGAATCAGCAAAGCCAGTCCCAGCACCACTGCAAGTATGAGCAGTATGATTTTCAAGATAATCCAGATTATATGCAGCATACTGTCAGTTCTCCGTCCTGCCAAAATACTCCCGCACGGCGAAGCCGCCGGTCTTCCGATAGATGTCCTCTACCATCCGCTGTACCAGCTCCAGGGCCTCCTCGTAACCCGACGCGATACCCACCACAAAAAGATCCTGCTTATAAAAGGCCGGCTGCTTCAGATGGGCCGCGTGAAAAATATCAAAAAGATTCTCCGGATTGGAAGCCAGGGTGATCAGATAGATGCTGACCATCCCCATACCACGGTTGGCTTTTCTTATAATCTTATCCTTTTTTTTCGCCGTTTTGTCAGTCAGATAAAGATTTTCCGCCCACTGCATTCCGAAATCCTCTCCAGACAACAGTCTGTCCGCTCTGCGCTTACGCTATTGTCCTAAATTCGAAAAATGAGGGTATCGAAACCTATCCGCGACACCCTCTTTCCTCTCGTTTCTTCTAAAAATACTTTTTATTGCCCCAGAGATTACTCTTTTTCAGATCCAGATACTCATTGTAGGCCCGCTCCAGAATCTGCTTCTCATTGGAAAACTTCAGCAGATGGTAGGCCTCGTGATACTTATAATATCCCGAATCCACAAAATACTCCTCGCGCTGTGGTTTACTGTAATAATTGTCCGCCATCATCAGATACCAGTGAACGTCCTTCTCTACCGTGTCCTCCGGCACCGTGAAGGAATACTGGCTCTTGCCAATATACTTGATAATCGCGGCATCTACGCCCGTTTCCTCGCGCACTTCTCTTAACGCCGTCTCCTTGTACTCTTCTCCCGGCTCTACAGTCCCCTTCGGCAATACCCAGCCCTCATAACGGTTCTTGTAATTCTTGTACAAAAGCAGGATCTTACCTCGAAATATTACCACACCGCCACAACTGGTTGCTTCAATCATTGCAAAACCTCCTGTCCTGGTGTGTTCAAAAACTAGGTATAGTATAGCGCTTTTTGGGAGATTTGACAAGCGTTTGTTATCACCTTCTACTCGGTCCCGTTCATCAGATCCTTCAGAGCCTTATTCCCGTACCATTCCTGAAAAATCTGCCGTGCAATGGGCACTGCGTACTCGCTACCGCTGCCGCGCTCCTCCACCAGCACACAGACCGCGATATCCCGGTCCCCGGTATCAGAAAAGCCTACAAACCAGGCGTGGCTCTTGCTCTTATCACTGGTGTACTCAGCTGTTCCCGTTTTACCTGCGGTCTCAAAGCCCAGGTCCTTCAGCTTGCTTCCTGTTCCGCTCTCCACCACGGCCTTCATATATTCGGTCAGTGCAGCGGCCTCGTCCGCCGTCATCAGGGAGCCGTACTCCTCCGTATCGAAGGTTTTCACCGTCGCGCCCTTCGCGCTTCGCACCTCCTCCAGCAGATAAGGCTTCATCAGCACGCCGTCATTGGCAATGGTGCCGGCAATCAGAGCCATATGAAGGGGTGAAACAAGCGTCTCCCCCTGGCCGATGGCTGTCATCATCTGTTCTGCAGGCGTGGCGTCCGTTTTCAGGGAAAAGGAGCTCTTGGAATAAGTCAGAGGTGACGGCAACTCTGTGTTGAACAGCAGCTCCTCACAGGTACTCTTAAACGCACTCTCATCCAGCGACAGGCCAATGGTGGCAAAGGCTGAATTACAGGATTTCGCAAAGGCCTTTGTCAAATCCTCGGCTCCATGGGCCTTCTTATTATAACAGCTGATGGTATAGTTTCCCTCTGTAACCTTTCCCTTGCAATTGAAGGAAAAGTCTGCATAGGAATCCGGATTTTCCCGCATATACTCCAGCAGCGTCACAATTTTAAACGTGGAGCCGGGCGCGTAGAGTCCCTGGGTCGCGCGGTTGTAGAGGACGCTGCCACTCTCCGGGGAATCCTCCGCCGTAAGCGTATCCCATTTTTCATTGATAGTACTCGGATCGTAGTCCGGCTTGGACACCATGGCAAGCACCCGTCCGGTCTGTGCTTCCAGCACTACCACCGCACCCCGGTTCTTGCCCAGGGCGTCGTAAGCGGTTCGCTGCAAATCCATATCCAGGGTGGTCACCACATTATCCCCCTGACTTTTCTGGTCTTTCACCTGATTTTTCAGTTGCTCTGCCGGTGAGATACTGGAAGTCAGCAGGTAGTAATTGGCTAACTGCTCAATGCCTGTATTTCCACGGGTAGAATAGCCCACCACATGGGCAAACAGATTGGCGTAGGGATATTCCCGGGTCTCTGTACCGTCCGACGCTGCCTTCGTCTCCGCCAGCACTGTGCCGTCCGAGGCCAGGATATTTCCCCGGATATTCCGCTCTGCAAAGGCGTCCAGCCTGGCGTTGTAGGGATTGTTGATTACATCCGGACTTAAGATCGCGTCAAAATAGATAAAATAGCCTGTCATCAGCGCAAACAGACCGATGAAAAGGTACGTAATCACCGCCAGCTCATGATTTTTCCTGCTTTTTGCTCTGCCCGTCTTTGACTCTTTTTGCTTTTCTTGCTTTGGCTGCTCGTTCTTTTTCAATCTGCAAATCCTCGTCTTCTTTTAAGAGATACATACCCTGAATAATATAAAACATCAGGATACTGGACGCCAGGGAGCTTCCGCCGTAGCTCACCAGCGGCAATGTCACGCCTGTGGACGGAATAAAGCGGATGGCTCCTCCGATGGTCAGGAACACCTGAAAACCATAGAGGGTCCCGAAGCCCAACGCCGTATATTTGTAGAATCGGTTCTTGATCTGCATGGCAATATTGATAAACATGATAAAACAGCTCATGCATATCAAAATCAGGCATACGGCGAAGATACCGCCCATTTCCTCAGCAATAGCCGAGAAAATAAAATCCTGCTCCACTACCGGGATCTTATTGGGCATGCCCAGATTCAGTCCCATGCCGAACCAGCGTCCGGTTCCGATGGCAAATAAGGACTGCGTGATCTGATACCCCTCATTTTCAATGACGCTGAAGGGGTCGGTCCAGGCCAGCACCCGGACCCGCACGTGGGCGAACAGATGATAGCCGATGACCGCCGCCACCGATCCCGCTCCCAGACCTGCCAGGAAATACAGAGGTTTCTTCGTGGCCACATAGAGCATCACCAGGTAGGTTACAAAGAACAGCAGTGCCCCGCCCAAGTCGCTGGACACTGCCAGCACCAGCACATGGGCCGCCGCCAGAATGGTCGTCCGCACAATATCCGCGAATTCCGTGCTCTTACTCAGCATAGCTGCCACAAAAAATACAAAGGTAATTTTCACAAACTCACTGGGCTGGAACACAAATTTGCCGATAACCAGTGATAATTTCGCGCCCGAGGTGGTCTTGCCCACTACGGCCACGGCCATCAGAAGCGCCAGCCCGCCGATTCCGTAAAGCCAGGGCAGCTTCTGCAGAAAGCCGCATTTTCGGATCAGTACCGGCACAATCAGTGCCACCGCCAGTGCCACCGCCGCAATCTGAAATTGACGCACTGCCTTGTCATATGACAGCCGCGTCAGCATGATGAAACCAATGGCCAGCAGCAGACACATATTGTTCAGCACCAGCCGATTTGCCTTCGGATAGATAATCCGGGTGAACACCAACACCGCCTGCAGCAAAAAGAACTGAAAGGCGTAGAATACCGCCAGCTTCATTTCCCCGGTCTGCATGTACAGCACCACAAAGGCCAGGGCATGAATCAGGAACAGGTTCAGAATCTGCAGCCGAAAACCGTGGCGCACCTCCTCCTGATCCCGTTTTCGCAGCACCGAATAGCTTAAGGATGTATAAAGCGCAATCAGGATAATAAACGCGTATTTGGATAAATCGGTAATCAAGAATACCATATATTTACTGTACTCCCCGTTTCAAATGTCCCTTTGTGTAGCTGTACTCCGGTCTCCGGCACGGCGCGCCGCCGCAAAACACCTCTGTGTAATCCTTCAGGATTCTTCGAATTTCCTTCCGGCTCTCCAATGTAAAGCAGAGACGTAACGCCTCCGGCGCAAGCCGCTCGACCTCTTCTTTATTATTCAGGAGAGACAGCGGTTCACTGTTATAGATTACATTATAACAGTAACGGCAGTAATTGACAGCCGGAAATTCTTTCTTATAGCGATCCACCAGCATCCGTACCGTCTCCTTCTGATCACAGCGCTCCACCGTCCGGTGCAGACAACCTGCCGTAGTCATCAGCGGCAGATAACCGTAGGCAATGAGCTCGGCATCTCGGGCTCCCCGCTCCTTAAGCTCCCGGTCGTTCAGCTCCAGCGGAAGTGTTTCTCTTGTGATTCCCTGTTTTTTCCAGAATGTGCCGGCTTCCTGATTCCAGCTGTAGAGGTTGTGATCACCAATCAGCGGCAGTTCCAGCCCTTGATTTTTTACAAATTCCAGCTCTTCCAGGTTTTTCAGTACCAGGCCGTCCAATCCCGCCTGCTTTATCAGCTCTGTCCGCTCCTCAAACCACCGTCTGGCGGGTGTCCGGAAAATCGCCGGCAGTACCAGCAGACATTCCTTTTCTGCCCTGTGGCAGACATTTACATATTCCGGCAGCCGTTCAAAATCCAGCTTTTCGCTGGTCAGATAGACTGCCTGTACCTCCGGAAAATCCAGCACTTCCGGCAGATATTCTGCCCGCTCCAACTGTACCCGAAGCGGAAAATGACCTGGCTTCTGTGCCTTTTTGTCCGTATCTCCGCCTGCCCCGTTGCATGTAAGCAGCTTCCGTATATCTCCGGATGCTCTGTGCGTTCCTGCCGTACACTGCTCTGTCAGCTTCTCCAAAGCCTCCCGCCGCATCCGGTTCAGCTGCCCGTTGGGGCAGAAGATATCGCCGTCCATCTGTATCGCGAGCTTTCCGAATATAAAGGGAGTATCCCCGGTCTTCATAAGCTGCTTGCGGATATCCGCTTCCGTCATAGGCTGATTCTTCGGCACCTGACCGGGCTCGCCCTCCACGCGCACCTCTGCGTCCCGATACCGCACCGCAAGCTCCGACGGTCCATCCAGGGAAATGCGGAAGCTGCCCTCGATGGTTTCCTTCTTATCCCTGTCCAGATATTCCTTCCGAATCTCCTGCAGCAGCGCCTCATATCGCTGCTTTTCCTGCATGGCCTTCTTTCCCTTCTCCTCAAAATGGCTGGGTCTGGTCAGGGAAATCATATCGCGGCCATTGTGTACCTGATAATAGCCTCTGGAAAATCCGCCCCGGTTATAAAGTGCCTGCAGTTCCCCATAATCCTTCGGGTCCACACGATATTTATCCCCTCCATATTCCAGGTAATGATCCAGATATTTCCGATAAATGCGCACTACGCCTGCCGTGTACTCGGGTCGCTTCATCCGACCCTCGATTTTCAGGGAGCAGACGCCTGCCGCCAGAATTTCCGGCAGAATCTCAATGGTGCACATATCCTTGGGACTTAAGATATACTCCTCGCCCTTTTTGCCAAGCAGCTTTCCATCACCCTTCAACTGATAAGGCAGGCGGCAGGGCTGAGCGCACCGGCCACGGTTGCCGCTGCGGCCGCCAAACATGCTGCTCATCAGGCACTGGCCCGAATAACAGTAACAGAGGGCTCCGTGAATAAAGCTCTCAATCTCCACATCCACGGTATCATGAATCCGGCGAATCTCCTGCAGCGACAGCTCCCGGGCTGTCACCACACGGGCAGCTCCCTGCTTTTTCAGAAATTCAGCTCCTTCCGCGCCAAGCACCGTCATCTGAGTGCTGGCGTGAATATCCAGATCCGGGAAGTTCTCGCGAATATAGGAAAAGACACCCATATCCTGGACAATGACTGCGTCCAGACCGCTCTCATAATAGGGCTTCAGATAAGCTCCAAGCTCCTCCATCTCCGAATCCTTCAAAAGCGTATTGACTGTCATATACAGATCGCAGCCGTGCAGATGAGCGAACTCGATAGCCTCACACAGGCCCTTTTCGTCCGGATTCTCCGCATAGGCCCGGGCGCCAAACCTTGTGCCTCCGATATATACGGCGTCCGCTCCCGCGTTGACTGCGGCCCGCAGGCTCTCAAAGGAACCTGCCGGAGCCAGAAGCTCTGTCTGATGTCTCATGTTTCCTCCTCCACAAAAAAGGCGCCAAAAATCCGTCTGGCGCCCTCTCCATTTATCTCTGTGTATTGTTTCCACTGTTCACAGAATTCACATTATTTCCAACATTATTCTGCTTTCCCGCATGCTGCTCATTTCTGCGGTTATTCTGTCCGGAGCCTGCCTTCTTCTCTTTTTTCAGATTCTCGATCTCCAGCCGGGCCTCAATCAGATCGTGACGGACGCTGTACAGCTCCCGCTCCTTCTTCTCCAGCTCCGCGGTCAGCTTCTCAGCCTGGTTCTTGGCTTTAAAATAGTCGTCCGCCAGGTTCATACTCAACATCAGCTGCCGCTGATCGCCGCTCTGTTTCCGGTAGTTTTCCGTACTGTGGCACTCGGTCATTTTCTCGTTGATATAGACTGCTATCTGATGCAGATACTCCTGGCTTTCGTAGCCGCTGATCTTATAGACCCGGCCATCCACCACCACTTCCACTGCGTTTTTCATCGCCATCTCGTTCACGTCCTTTGGTTTTTTCGATACTCTATTATATCACATTACCGCCATCCGGCACAACACCCAGGTGATGATATCCCAACTCTGTGACCACACGTCCCCGGGGCGTCCGGTTAATGAAACCTTTCTTGATCAGATACGGTTCATAGACATCCTCTATCGTGCCGGAATCCTCACCGATAGCCGCCGCCAAGGTGTCCAGGCCTACCGGGCCGCCCATGAATTTCTCAATCATGGTCATAAGAATCCGCCGGTCGATCTGATCCAGACCATAGCGATCCACTTCCAGCAGATCCAGCGCGAAATCCGCAATCTCTTTCGTGATCTTCCCATCATATTTGACCTGGGCGAAATCACGTACCCGTTTCAAAAGCCGGTTGGCCAGTCTCGGAGTTCCCCTGGAACGTCTGGCCAGCTCCAGGGCTCCCTTCGGGTCAATCTCCACGCCCAGCACGTCCGCCGAACGCTCCACAATGGTCTGCAGCTCCTCGTCTGTATAGAACTCCAGATGATGAACCACGCCAAAGCGATCCCGCAGGGGCGCTGTCAGAAGTCCCGCCCTGGTAGTCGCGCCAATCAATGTAAAATGCGGCAAATCCAACCGGATAGACCGGGCCGAAGCGCCCTTTCCAATGACGATATCAATGGCAAAGTCCTCCATGGCCGGGTACAGAACCTCCTCCACCTGTCGGTTCAGCCGGTGAATCTCGTCCACAAAAAGCACATCACCCTCAGACAGATTGTTGAGGATAGCCGCAATTTCACCGGGTTTTTCGATAGCCGGACCGGAAGTCACCTTCATGTGAACGCCCATCTCATTGGCAATAATGCCGGCAAGAGTCGTCTTGCCCAGTCCCGGCGGTCCGTAAAACAGCACATGATCCAGAGATTCTCCCCGGGCTTTGGCCGCCTGAATATAGATCTTCAGATTTTCCTTAGCCTTCTCCTGGCCGATATATTCATCCAGCGTCTGAGGCCGCAGACTGTAGTCTGTGCGGATATCCTCCTCCATAGCCTCCGTTGTAATGATACGTTTTCCCATCTATCTGTCTCCTAGAAGCTGATATATTTTAACGCAGCTTTTAAAATATCTTCTACATTCATACCGTCGGCTGCTTCCACCTTCCGCACAGCCTTCAGGGAATCGGAAGCGGAATAGCCAAGGGCTGTCAGAGCTTCCACAGCCTCGTTCCGGGCCTCGCTCAGATCGGGAGCCGCTCCAGCTGCCGCCTTTGCCTGGCTATTCTCCAGACGCGCCTCAAAGGCCTCCTCAAGGCTTAATTTATCCTTCAGCTCCAGAATCAGTTTCTGGGCTGTCTTCAGGCCGATACCAGGAGCTTTTGCAATGGCCTTCGCGTCATCCGCCAACACCGCGAAGCGGAGATCGTCCGCGGAAAGGGCGGAAAGCACTCCAAGGGCCGCCTTCGGACCGATACCATTGACGCTCAAAAGCTGTTGAAACAGCTTCCGATCCTCCCGGGTAAAAAAGCCGAAAAGCACAAATGCGTCCTCCCGCACCTGCAGGTAGGTATACAGGCGAAGCTCCTCGCCTGCCGCCGGTAAAAGATCCAGATCCCGTCCGGACATGAGAATCCGGTAGCCGATTCCACCGGTCTCCAGCACTGCCATACTCTCCTCTGGCTCAATATAAGCCAGTGTACCTCTGATATACGCAATCATGGCTGTCTCCTGTTCTGTGTAACCTGTACCGGTTTTCTTCTTCCGAAGGGCTTCGGTACAGTCAGTTGTTCAATAAACGGCACGCACAGATTTGATACCAGTATCGCGTACACCATACCCTCTTCTATCCCGGCCAGCCGAAGCGCCGCCGTCATGACGCCAATCAGAACGCCGTACCAGATCTGGCCCTTTCTCGTAATCGGTGACGTCACACAGTCCGTCGCCACAAAGAAAGCTCCCAGAATCAGACCACCTCCCAGAAACTGGGTGGTAAAATAGAGCTGATCAAAGCCCTTTCCCGCACCGAGAAACAATGTAATCAGGAAGGAGATCCCAATCGCCGCCGGAATCCGCAGATGAATGATACCAAAGGCCAGCAGCAGCACCGCGCCAAGGAGTAACATCGCCGCCGATACCGTACCGATACTGCCGTTGGTATTGCCCCAGAGCATCGGATAGGGATCTACGGTCTGTCCGGACAAAAGCTGCCCCAGAAGCGTCCGGGAACCATAGTTGCCGAAGCTGTAATCCTTCATATATTTCGGAAAAGCCAGAAACAGAAAACAATAGCCGGAAAGAGCCGGATTCAGCCGGTTCTTTCCAAGGCCACCGAAAGGCATCTTGATCACGCCGACAGCAAAAAGCCCTCCTAAGGCTCCAAGCCACAGAGGCGCGTTTGCCGGCAGCATCAGGGCCAGCAATTCCCCCGTCACCATGGCACTTCCGTCCGCCACAGTCAGCGGCTTATCCCGAAACGCTTCAATGGTAAATTCTGTAAGTGTACAGGTGACAACGCAAATCAGCAGATGCAGAAGTACCCGCGGTCCGAAATGAAGGACGCCGAAAATCTCCGCAGGCAAAAGCGCCAGAAGCATCATCCGCATCATACCTGCTGTCGTCATCGTTCCCTTCACATGAGGAAAGATCCATTTGTAATTTTTTTCCATCGTCTCATTTCCTCCCTATCTTCTTCCCTGTGCCAGCAGCTTCCGGCGCATGTCCTGAATGGACGGAGCCAGCTGTCTTCTGGCCGGGCATACAAAGCTGCAGCTTCCGCAGCCCAAGCATTCCATGCCGTTCATATCCCGGAACTCCTGCTCTTTTCCGGCCTCCGCCGCGTCCGCAAGCTTTGTGGGCAAAAGATAAATCGGGCAGGCCTCTGTACAGGAACCGCATCGGATGCAGGCGCCCGGCTTATCCGTATAATCCTGACTCATGCACAGAAATCCGGTTGCTGTCTTCGTCACCGGAACCTCCAGGTTCTTCATCTCCACACCGCGCATGGGACCGCCGCAGACAAACTTCTTCGGCTGCTTCGCGTAACCGCCCGCTGCCTCCGGAAGCTCCGAAAAACTGGTGCCGATCCGAACCAGAAAATTTTTCGGTTCCTTCAACGCTTTTCCGGTCACCGTCACTGCCCGCTTCGTCACCGGAAGGCCGAGAACCAGCGCCTCATAGATGGCGTGAAGCGTTTCCACATTCAGTACGATACAGCCCGCGTCTGCCGGAAGCTGGGACGTGTTGATCTCCGCGCCGGTACAGGCGTAGATCAGCATACGCTCCGCACCCTGGGGATACTTGGTTTCCAGTACCCGGACCTCCATCCGGGGTTCACTTCCGCTGGCCATCTGCATGGCTGTAATGGCGTCCCGTTTATTATCCTCCATGGCAAAAATACCGGTAGCACGCTCAAAAAGACTCAAAACAATCCGAAGTCCCTCAACCAGACACTCCGGCGATTCCAGCATTCTACGGTAATCGCTGGTCATATAGGGCTCACATTCGGTACCGTTGATCAGGACATAACGGATTCTCTTGGGATTCCGTACTGACAGCTTGATATGGGTCGGGAATCCGGCTCCTCCCATACCGACCACTCCGGCCTCCTGGATCCGGCGCAGGCGCTCCCCAACCTCCAGCTCCTGCCAGGGCTTTATCTCCGAAACCGGCATTTTTTCGTACAGACCGTCATTTTCGACTACCACAGACAAAATCTCTTTTCCGGATACGGTTTTCCGCGGCTCAATCGCTTTTACCGTACCGGACACCGACGCATGAACCGGCGCAGAGATATCGCCACTGGCCTTCGCAAGGAGCTGTCCCTCCAGTACCCGGTCTCCCACAGCTACCACCGGCACTGCCGTGCCGCCGATATGCTGACGCAGGGGATAGATCAGATCTCCCTTCGGCAGATACTCCTCCAATGCTTTTTCTCTTGTAAACCGCTTTCTCTTGTGCGGAAACACTCCGCCCTTAAAGGTCACATGTGCCATGAATTTTTATCACTCCGGTATTTTTTATTTCAACTCGTTACTGTTCTCTGGAACCCTTGCCAACCTTCTGTACCGCACGCTCTTTCAGTGCCTGCGCCCGGGACTTCATGTTCGGGTAAGCGTTCATGGTACGTCTGGTAAATACGTTACCCATACCTTTCAAACGCTCAAAGCGCTTCTGCGCAGCGCCGAAACGCTCGGCCAGCTCTGCCAGACGTCCTTCCTGACGGGCTTTAAATTCTTCAGGAGACTCACCCGCAAAGGCTACCATTGCATTGACCCGATCCTCAAGACGCTGTTTCAGCTCCGGTACATACTCAGGCAGACGGTAATGGGCCAGCCGTTCTTTGAGTTCCTCGGTGCTCTCATAGAGCTTCGTATTCTGGATATATTCGTACAGCTCGTCCATAACCGCGTCCATATTCCGCAGTTTCTCGCCAATCTGCATGGCGTTCATGTAGGACATGCCGAAATCTACCGCGTATACCAGGGTCGCCACGCTCACCAGCAGCTTTCCGGTCGCCACGCTGTACAGGCTCACAATCCAGTCCACAAAAGGCTGAAATACATAAAAGAGAATCACGGAAAACACTCCCCAGCCCAGGGATGCGCCCAGACAGATGCGCCCCTGAAAATTAAACTTATTCTTGCTGTAATCCCACCAGCTGGTATGGAACAGAGCCTCCATCAGAACCGCCGTAACATATTCCAGAATTGTCGGCACAATCACGCCGCAGATATAGAGCAACAGAATATTTCCGGCGATGGGCTTCAGAATCAGATAGACGATGACAGCCCCGAAGCCATAGATGGTGCAGACCGGACCGGTCACAAAGCCTCGATTGACCAGTTTCTTCTCCTTTATGGATACGTAGGAGCTTTCCCAGAGCCATCCCAAGAAGCTATAGATATAAAACCAGTTGACGATATGGTAAATGTCCACGCCTGCAATCTGTATATTCCACATACTGTCCTTTCTCCTTGTGTATTTCACAAAATTATGCCCAGACAAGGCGCGAGGACACGCACGCCAAAGTGCCTGTCCTCCCGTCTGTGTATATCCGTTTGTAATTCTTTTCTTACTCTTCCTCAGCTGCTACCGCGTCGATGTCCACATCTGCCACATCGCCGGCTGTCTCGTTGCTCTGCAGTGCCTTCATGCTCAGAGAAATCTTCTTATCCTCGCCATTGAAGTCTACAACCTTTGCCTCGATCTCCTGACCGATGCTCAGTACGTCAGACGGCTTCTCTACGTGCTCTCTGGAAATCTGGGATACATGAAGCAGTGCGTCTACACCCGGCTCAAGCTCTACAAATGCGCCGAAATCTGTCATTCTTGCCACCTTACCGGTAACTACGTTGCCTACTGCATACTTGTCAGCAGCATACAGCCACGGATTCTGATCCTCAAATTTCAGGCTCAGGGCGATCTTGGTATCACGGATATCCTTAATCAGGACATTCAGCTTCTCGCCAACCTTGAATACCTTCTTCGGGTTCTCTACGCGTCCCCAGGACATCTCAGAGATATGAAGCAGACCGTCTGCTCCGCCCAGATCTACGAATGCACCGAAATCGGTTACGTTCTTTACAACACCCTCTACCACATCGCCTACATGGATGCGCTCGAAGAGCTCTTTCTGCTTCTCAGCTTTTTCAGCAACGATCAGCTGCTTACGGTTACCGATGATGCGGCCACGGCGCGGATTGAACTCGGTAATAACAAAGCTGATCTCCTGACCTTCATACTTCGCCAGGTTCTTCTCATAGGTATCGGATACCAGGCTTGCCGGGATGAATACTCTGGACTCATCTACAACAACGCTTAAGCCGCCGTCCAGAACCTGGGTAACCGGTGCTGTCAGCACTTCCTCGTTCTCAAAAGCCTCTTTCAGACGCTTGCTGCCCTTCTCGGCTGCCAGACGCTTGTAGGTCAAGAGAACCTGTCCCTCGCCGTCGTTGACCTTCAGAACCTTTACTTCCATGGTATCACCTACATGGATGACTGTGGTCAGGTCGATGGGGCTGTTGCTGTACTCATTCTTGGTCAGGATACCGTCGGATTTGTAGCCTATGTTCAAGATGGCTTCATCTTCTTTGACATCAATCACAGTGCCTTCGACAACCTCTCCGTTTCTTATTGTTTTCAGTGAACCTTCAAGCATTTGTTCAAAACTTAATTCTGACATGTTTTTGAACCTCCTCAATAATTTTGTTTGGGGTCGAAGCCCCTGCTGTAATACCTACGCAACGGATGGACTGCGATGTCTTCAAATCCAAATCATCAAGTGACTGTATATAGTAAGTATTTTCACATTCTTTTTTACATATTTCAAATAGCTTCTGTGTGTTGGAGCTGTGACTTCCTCCGATCACTATCATCGCGTCTACATCGGACGCAATTTCCCGGGCTTCGGTCTGACGCTCCTCGGTTGCACTACAGATCGTATTTAAAACAATTATATCATAACCCTTTTTTGAAATAATTTCAACTATATCTTCAAATTTATTGTAGTTAAATGTCGTCTGGGACACAATGCAGAGCTTTTCACCCATCGGCAGGGCAAAGTTTTCCGCTTCTTCAAGGGATTCCACCACGTAGGCAGGTTTTTCGCACCAGCCACGGATGCCCTCCACCTCGGGATGCTTTGCATTACCGATGATCAGGATGTGACGTCCGTTGGCTTCTTCCTTCTGGGCGATACGGTGAATCTTTTTCACAAAAGGACAGGTGGCATCCACCAGATTCACGCCCTGCTGTTTCAGAAGCTCATACACCTTTTCCCCCACGCCGTGGGCCCGGATGATGACTGTACCGCTGGTGAGGCTTTTCAGTTCTTCTTCGGAGTTCAGAACTTTTACGCCCTTTTCCTCCAGTTCCTGTACCACGATTTCATTGTGTACAATGGGGCCATAAGTGTAAATGGGGCCCTCCGCCTGCTCCACCTGTTCGTATACCGTGTCCACGGCCCGGCGCACGCCAAAGCAGAACCCGGCCGTCTTCGCAAGCCTTACTTCCATAGGCACCTCCTAGTGAATCAGATCGGTAATTGCCGTGATTACCTCATCAATGGTCATATCTGAGGAATCCACATAAGTCGCGTCCTCCGCCTGACGAAGAGGTGCGAACTCCCGCTCCATATCCCGCTTGTCCCGCTCGATAATGTCAGCCTCAATGGCCGCCAGATCACAGGTCTCACCCTTTTCCGTCAGCTCGTCATAGCGGCGCTTGGCGCGGCAGGCGCTGGACGCGGTCAGATAGACCTTTACATTGGCCTTCGGAAGCACATAAGTGCCGATATCCCGGCCATCCATGACCACATTTTCCCGCTCGGCCAGGGCGCGCTGCAGCTCCACCAGCTTCAGGCGTACGTCCTTATTTACAGAGGACGCAGAAGCCATATTGCCTACCTCCTCGGTGCGGAGCAATCCGGTTACGTTCTCACCGTTCAATAATACCTGCTGTAAGCCGTCCTTGTATGCAATCGTAATATCAGCGTCACGGCTTGCCGCACTGATTTTTCCGCTCTCGTCCGCACTAATCCCCCGGCGCAGCAAATACAGCGCCATGGCACGGTACATAGCTCCCGTATCCACATAGATGTACCCCATCTTCTTCGCCACTGCCTTAGCAATGGTGCTTTTTCCGGCTCCCGCCGGTCCGTCAATCGCTATCTGATATGTCATAGGTTCCTCCTCTATACAGCATTACCGGCTGCGTAGGCCGTGGACCAGGCAATCTGCAGATTGAATCCGCCGGTCACTGCGTCCAGATCCAGTACCTCACCGATAAAGTATAATCCTTTTACGAATTTTGATTCCATGGTGGAAGGATTGATCTCCTTCACAGCCACGCCGCCTTTGGTAATAATCGCCTCTTTGTAATCCCGAAGCCCCGTCACGGTCATAGGCAGGCTTTTGGTCAGCTTCACAAAGCCCTGCCGCTCCTCCCGGGAGATATCATGTACCTTCTTATCTTGGTCGATGCCACTGAGGCCAATCATCACCGGCGTTAATTTAGCCGGGAACAGGCTGCCGATCACATTTTTGAAGCTCTTATTGTGATTTGCGTCAAACTCCCTTAGGATACGTTGGTCAAGCTGTTCCTCACTGAGCGCGGGTTTCAGATCCAGTACCGCCTTAAGCTCCTGCTTTGCCGCCAGGGTTCCCACGTAGCTGCTGGCTGTCAGCACCAGTGGTCCGGTGATACCGAAATGGGTGAACATCATCTCTCCGAACTCCCGGAATACCTCTTTCTTTCCATTGCAGATCCGAAGCTCCACATTTTTCAGGGAAAGTCCCTGTAAATCCTTTACAAATTGTTCCCGGATATTAAAAGGAGTCAGGGACGGGATGCAGTCGGTCACCTTATGGCCCGCCTCTTTTGCGAAACGGTAGCCGTCGCCTGTGGAACCGGTTACCGGATAGGAAAGACCGCCCGTGGCCACAATAACCGCGTCACCCTCTATCCGGGTTTTATCTGACAAAATCAGACCTCTGGCTTCTCCCGCTTCAACGATAATATCTTTTACTTCTGTATTCAAGTGAACCTCTACGCCAGCACGCCGCATACTGCGCCGCAGCGTATCCAGCACATCCGCCGATCTGTCCGACAACGGGAAGACACGTTCCCCCCGCTCCGTCTTGATCTTCAGACCCTCTTCTTCGAAAAAGGCCATGGCGTCCTGGTTGGTGAAGCCGTAAAAGGCGCTGTATAAAAAACGGCTGTTGGTCCGCACACTGGCGAAAAGAGCGTCCATGTCGCAGGCATTGGTCAGATTACAGCGACCCTTTCCCGTAATATACAGCTTCTTACCCAGCTTTTCATTTTTCTCATATACGTGGACCTCATGGCCGTTTCTGGCCGAGAAAATGGAAGCCAGCATACCGGCTGCGCCGCCGCCCACGATCAATACCTTGCTCATGCAAATTTCTCTCTTTCTATCTGTACACCTGTAGCAGCTCATCATCACAATGTCACATCGTTTCGGGTGAAATAGTGAATTTCATACGGATACTTCGTAATGTAAAAACAGCGTCGGCGAAAATTCGCCAACGCTGTTAGTGTACCACATTTTTGCCGGATCGGCAATCTGCGATTTCAAAATCTGATTTTTCAAAAATCCGATTATACCGGATATGCCCCGTTCTCGGTATCTGCTACCGTTGCGTCCATCTTCTTCTGCTGTGCGTCTCTGTACTTGAAGAAGTCGGTTGCTACCTGCGGGAACAGTGCGTAGGTCAGAACGTCCTCCGGCTGCTCCTCGTACTGCTTCATCTCGCTCTCCAGAGTCTCTAATTCGTTCGGAACCAGGTCTGCCGGACGGCAGGTGATCACCTCGGCATCGCCGATGCACTTCTTCTGAACCTCCGGATTGAACGGCTTTACAGTCTTTCCATAGTGTCCGGACAGCAGGTCCTTGGACTCCTTGGTTACCATCTTGTAACGCTCGCCGCCTACCACATTCATAACAGCCTGTGTACCTACAATCTGGGAGGACGGAGTTACCAGCGGGCACTCGCCGAAGTCCTTACGTACACGCGGAACCTCCTCCAGTACCTCATAGTATTTGTCGGAAGCGCCCAGATCCTTCAGCTGGGAGGTCAGGTTGGACAGCATACCGCCCGGTACCTGATACAGCAGGGTCTTGATATTCACGCCCAGGTTCTTCGGATTCAGCAGGCCGCTCTCCAGAGCCTCGTCGCGCATGGGACGGAAGTAATCCGCGATCTCAGCAAGAAGCTTCTGATCATATCCTGTATCATAGGGAGTTCCCTTGAAGGTTTCAACCATAACCTCGGTTGCCGGCTGGGAAGTTCCCAGAGCGAAGGGAGACATGGCGCAGTCGATGACGTCTACGCCGGCCTCTACTGCCTTTAAGTAGGTCATGGAAGCCACGCCGGAGGTATAGTGAGTATGCAGCTGAATCGGGATCTTAACGGTCTCTTTCAGTGCCTTAACCAGCTCCGTAGCCTTGTACGGAAGCAGCAGGCCTGCCATATCCTTGATACAGATGGAGTTTGCACCCATCTCCTCGATGTTCTTCGCCATGGTGGTCCAATACTCCAGTGTATACGCGTCGCCCAGGGTGTAGGACAGCGCTACCTGTGCATGGCCGTTCTCTTTGTTGGCAGCCTTTACTGCTGTCTGCAGATTACGCAGATCGTTCAGGCAGTCAAAGATACGGATAATATCAATACCATTTGCGATGGACTTCTGTACGAAGTACTCTACGACGTCGTCGCCGTAGGGACGGTAACCCAGAATGTTCTGTCCACGGAACAGCATCTGCAGCGGAGTTTTCTTTGCCTTGTCTTTGATTTTACGAAGTCTCTCCCAGGGATCCTCATGCAGGAAACGAAGGGATGCGTCGAAGGTAGCTCCTCCCCAGCACTCCAGGGAATGGTAGCCTACCTGATCCAGTTTTTCCACGATGGGCAGCATCTGCTCTGTGGACATACGTGTAGCAATCAGAGACTGATGTGCGTCACGCAGGATAGTCTCGGTAATCTGTACCGGTTTCATATCTGACATAATAGTTCCTCCTATTATTACGGCTCCCAAAGTCAGATGTCTTATCGTGCAGGCACGAACGCCATCTGACTTTTTGAGCCCGGCATCATTAAATTCCAAAAATTGCCATAAAGGTTCCGGCTGCTACGGCCGTACCGATAACTCCGGCTACGTTCGGTCCCATGGCATGCATCAGCAGGAAGTTGGTCGGATCTGCTTCCGCTCCTACCTTCTGTGATACACGGGCTGCCATCGGAACTGCGGAAACTCCGGCGGAACCGATCAGCGGATTGATCTTGCCCTTGCTGAGTACGCACATAAGCTTGCCCAGAAGAACGCCGGCCGCGGTACCGAACGCGAACGCAATCAGACCCAGGGCTACGATCTTCAGTGTGCTGATATTCAGGAATGCCTCTGCGCTGGTGGTTGCTCCTACGGAGGTACCAAGCAGAATAACAACGATGTACATCAGGGCGTTGGACGCTGTATCCATCAGCTGACGTACCACGCCGGACTCGCGGAACAGGTTACCCAGCATCAGGGCACCTACCAGCGGAGCGGTGGTCGGCAGAATCAGGCAGACAACGATGGTTACAATAATCGGGAACAGGATCTTCTCCAGCTTGGATACCGGACGAAGCTGTTCCATCTTGATTTTACGCTCTTTCTCGGTCGTCAGCAGCTTCATGATAGGCGGCTGAATAATCGGAACCAGAGACATATAGGAATACGCAGCTACCGCAATGGGTCCAAGCAAAGCGGTCTGCTCCAGTTTTCCGGCCAGGAAGATGGAAGTCGGGCCATCTGCTCCACCGATGATGGAGATAGCCGCTGCTGCCTTGTCGGAAAAGCCCATGAGCATAGCGCCCAGATAAGCTGCGAAGATACCGAACTGAGCTGCCGCTCCCAGAAGGAAGCTCTTCGGATTCGCGATCAGCGGACCGAAGTCGGTCATGGCTCCGACGCCCATGAAGATCAGGGACGGCAGGACAGACCACTCATCCAGTACATAGAAGTAGTACAGAAGTCCGCCTACTCCGTTTGAAGTTTCCTCCGGACTTGCGATAATATCCGGATAAATATTTACAAGAAGCATACCAAAAGCGATCGGAACCAGAAGAAGAGGCTCGTACTCTTTTTTGATAGCCAGATACAGGAACACGCATGCCACCAGGACCATGACGTAATTTCCCCAGGTCAGGTTAAAAAACGCAGTCTGATGCATGAGGTTTCCCAGGGTTTCTAAAATGTATCCCATGTCTTAACCTCCGTTGATTTCTCTTAAGGCTATGCCATTAGTTCAGGGATGCCAGTAAATCTCCGGACTCTACAGCCTGGCCTACGCTTACGTTGATGCCTGCTACGGTGCCGTCCTGGGGTGCTACTACCGGGATCTCCATCTTCATTGCCTCAAGAATGATGATGCTGTCACCGGACTTCACTGCCTGTCCGACACTTGCCTCTACCTTCAGTACCTTGCCCGGTACGGAAGCCTTTACTGCTACCGCGCCTGCTGCTGCGGGAGCTGCTGCCTTCGGAGCTGCTGCCGGTGCCGGTGCTGCTGCGGGAGCTGCCGCTGCGGGAGCTGCTGCTACTGCGCCTGCGCCCTTCTCTTCAACGACTACATCATAAGCTACGCCATTTACGGTAATTGTATAATTTTTCATCTCTATGAATCCTCCTAAATATGAGCATGCGTTATGCTTTTTTCCATTTATTGTTGCTTCTGCGCTTGATAGAACGTACTACAAAGCCATCTGTAGATGTACCCTCTGCCGCCGCAATTGCCGCAGTGATGACTGCGATAAGCTGCAGATCGTCTGCCGATGCAGGTGCCGCAGGTGCCACAGGAGCAGGTGCGGGCGCTGCCGCCTTCTCTGCCACATCCTTCTTTGCCTTTCCCCGATTCTCAAATACGGATACGTATTTGAACAGGGAAATGATAAACGCCAGAAGAATCAGCACAGCGAATACAGATCCCATACCAATCAGGGTATTCAGGGCTGCCTTTTTGGCAATCTCTCCCTTGCTGTAGATCGGGTCCATGGTTACCGTGGTAACCACATCGTCCTTATCAAACTCCAGAGCCAGACGCATGTTATGATCTGTGAACTCATAGACAGCAGTGTAGGTTACATTGCCATCCTTGTCGGTGGTGCCGCCCTCATATTCCTTCAGGCCTACAAAATCACCGAACTCATCGAAATTGGCATCATAGGATTTCAGCAGGCTTAAGTATGCGTCTGCCGTAAAATCAAACTTCTGTCCGGTTCCGCCGATATAGGGATACAAAGCTACCTGCTGCTCAAAATCATCATAATTCTCCTGAAGATTGCTCAGATTCGCATCCAGGCTTTCTTTATCTGTACCAACCAGCATCTCCACATAGCTGTCGAGCTTGCCCTGGTATACCTCCTCGTTCGGAAGAGTCTCCTTGGCAGCGCAGCCGGTCAGTACAAAAAGTCCCATCAGGAGCAGCAGAGCCGATAATTTTTTCAAGCTTCGTTTCATACTCTCACTCCTCTTAGACAGTTCCGTGTTTCTTCGCCGGACGGTCCTCTCTCTTGGTAAATAACATCTCAAACGCGCCGATCACATACTTTCTGGTATCCTGCGCCTCGATAACGGTGTCCACATAGCCCCGTGCAGCCGCTGCGTCTACGCTGTCCTGAAGAGCCGCGTACTCTGCCGCCTTCTCCTGCTGGGTTGCGGCGTCCGCGTCCGCGTACATGACCTTTGCCGCCAGGGAAGCGTCCATCATGCCGATCTTCGCGTCCTTCCATGCGTATACCAGATCTGCGCCGATTCCCTTGCTGTTCATGATCACGTAAGCGCTGCCAAATGCCTCGCCTGCGATTACATTTACCTTCGGAACGGTCGCGTTCGCAAATGCGTAGGTAAGCTTCGCTGCTGCCTTACCGATATTGCGCTCGGTGCACAGGGAAGCCTTAAAGCCCTTTACATTGGTAATGGTCAGAACTGGGATATTGAACGCGTCACAGAACTCTACGAACTCTGCTGCCTTCTGGGCACCGCGTGCCGTCATCTCCTGCTCTCCATTGGCTACCGCGCCTACGGTCATGCCGTTCAGACGGATAAAGCCTGTCACCATATCCTTGGCGTAAGCTGCTTTGGTCTCAAAGAAAGCCTTGCCGTCAGCGATGGTGGAGAGGATGTAGGATGCGGAATACTCCACGCCCTGAAGTTCTGCGCATACGCGGTTCAGATCGTCCGCGCAGTCAGAGTAGCAGCCCTCTTCCTCATTGTTGCCCGGAAGCATTGCAACCAGTGCGCGGATCTGAGCCAGGATACCTGCCTCGTCAGCGACTACATCGACGCTGCCTGCTTCCTCTGCCTGGAATTTAGCAGAAGCACTGTCACACTTCTGGGTGCTGTTGCCTGCGATGGTGTTCGGAGCGTTCACGAAAAGCTTCGCGTCCTTCTCCTCCATAAAGGTAAAATCAGAAAGTCCCGGTACGACAGCCAGCCCGCCGCCGCAGTGACCGAACACTGCCGTGATCTGCGGAACTACGCCGGACGCCAGCGCCTGCTGGGTATAAACCTCTCCGAATGCGTTCAGGGCGTCTACGCCCTCCTGCAGACGGATACCTGCGCAGTCGATCAGACCGATGACCGGCGCTCCCATCTTACATGCCAGCTCGTACAGACGTACAATCTTCTTCGCATGCATCTCACCCAGGGTTCCGTTCAGTACGGAAGCGTCCTGACTGTACACATAGACAAGATTACCGTCAATCAGACCATAGCCGGTAACTACTCCGTCAGACGGGCACTTAGACTGCTGCAGATTAAAATCAGTGCTTCTGGCAGTCACCTGTCCGCCGATTTCCACAAAACTGTTCCCGTCCAGCAGACCTTCAATTCTTCTGCTTGCCGGGCTCTGTGCTGTATTACTCATTTCCAGCCCTCCATATATTTATTTGATAGTGTATTGTATAAACTACCATTGATACAAAACGATATCGGGATCAATTTTAGCAAAAAATAGACAGAGAATCAATATGAAATGTGCAACAAATTTTGCTTTTTACATAAAAACTTGTTATAGATCTATAAAAAAGGAATGAACTGCCGTCATTCCTTTTTCAACATTTCTTAATTTCCTATTCAAATAGTTTTTTCTGTCTTCGTATATGCCTTATAACAGAATTCAATGATATCCTTCCGGGTCACAATCCCGATGAAGATGCCCTTGTCGTCGATAACCGGCACGAAATTCTGGTTCATGGCCTTGGACACCAGGTCTTCCATATTGGAATCAATGGAAATGGGCTCGCAGCGCATCCGGCGCTTCACAATGGTAAGCGGGACCTCCTCGGCCTGCTTTAAATCCAGTGCGAACTTATTTTTCAGGGACCACAGGAAATCGCCCTCGGTGATAGTGCCGATATATTCACCCTGACGGTTAATGACCGGAATCGCGGTATAACCGCTGCGCTCCAGCTTCTCCAGGCCCTGACGCATGGAAAAATCCTCGTAGAGGTAGGACACCTCCGCTTTCGGTTTCAGGAAAAATAAGATATTCATTTGTAATAAAACCCCTTTCTCGGTTACAGAAGCGGTGAAAATACCCGGAGCACCGCGCAGAACAGACTTCCAAAGAAGCCCTGTCTTGTGTCGCTTAAGGCAATCTCCCTACCCTTTTCCATGGTCGTCAGGCTGTCCCGCTTCACGTCCATCACCAGTGGATTCTGATAGAAGAAGGTACCGCATTCAAAATGCAGATACAGACTCCGGTAATCCATGTTAATCGTACCCACCACGGCCGCCTC
This sequence comes from Candidatus Dorea massiliensis AP6, assembly GCF_964245105.1. Lineage (NCBI taxonomy): Bacteria > Bacillati > Bacillota > Clostridia > Lachnospirales > Lachnospiraceae > Dorea > Candidatus Dorea massiliensis. Next base: position 40,459 of record NZ_CAXTKW010000017.1, read on the forward strand.
GTCGTCGCAGACAAAGGACTTGGCATGGAGGAAGCCCGGCGTATACTCGTAAATCCGCACGCCTGCCTTCAGAAGCACCGGATAATAGGAACGGGTCAGCTGAAAAATCGTCTTCTTGTCCGGAATGCCCGGCGTCATGATCCGCACATCCACCCCCCGCTTGGCCGCCAGGCACAAAGCCGTCTGCATCTCGTGATCCACGATCAGGTAGGGAGTGAAGATATACACATAATCCTTCGCGCGATTCAGGATGTTCAGGTACACATTTTCACCCAGGCGCTCGTCGTCCAGAGGCGAATCGCTGTAGGGCTGTATAAAGCCCTGACCCTCGAAGGCTTCCGGATGCCACACATGGGGCCGGAAAGCCTCATAGGATTCGTCCGTATGCCGGTGGGCGTTCCACATCCGCAGAAACATGACCGTATAGTTCCAGACCGCCTCGCCCTTCAGCATAAAGCCCGTGTCCTTCCAGTGCCCAAAGCGCACCTTTTCATTGATGTACTCGTCCGCCAGGTTCACGCCGCCGCTGAAAGCCGTATGACCGTCGATAACCACTATCTTCCGATGGTCGCGGTTATTCATTACCAACGACCATAATGGAATAAATGGATTAAAGGCAAAGCTCTTGATGCCCTTGGATTCCAGAATCAGACTGTAGGCGGGCGGAAGCAGGGATACACAGCCAAAGTCGTCGTAGATAAATCGCACATCCACACCGGCCGCAGCCTTTTCCTCCAGAACCTTTAGAATGCTGTTCCACATCTTACCCTCGCCTACGATGAAGAACTCCATAAAAATAAAGTGTTCCGCCTTTTTTAATTCTTCCAGAAGAGAAGTATAGTACTCTTCTCCAATCTTATAATAAACAGCTGAAGTATGATCCCAGACCGGATAGCCTCCGGCTTCGGCCAGATAATAAGACTCTCCTTTCGTTCCCTGATCCATCTCGCCAAGCCGTTCCATGATTTCTTCCTGCTGCTTAAGCTCCCCTTCCGTACGCTTCCGCTCCGCATCCAGCCTTTTTCGCATGCCCTTGGCCGGGCGCTTGTGACCTACCGCCATATAGAACAGGCCACCCAGAAGCGGCGCTACCAGAATCAGGATGATCCACGCGATCTTGTAGGCCGGATTATCCTCCGTATTAATGATCCACAGCACTGCCAGGATACTTATAATCCGGAAAACAAGGGACAGGCCCGTGGAATAATTAACCAGCTTTGTAAAAGTCAGCAGAAACCAACCCAGCTGAACAGCCAGAAGAATACCGAATATCACAATCCGGTTCAGCAGCTTTCCCAGAATCTTCTTCATGCTTTATGTCCCCTCTCTTTCGTACCGATCTATGGTATCATATTTTCTGATACTTTCCAACCGGCAGGAACCTGATTTTACAAAAAATTAAGGACTGTAACTTTTTGTTTACAGTCCTTCACCGGCTGCCTGAGTTTCCTCCGGCATGAGTGTCTCATTTATTGCCGGCGCTTCTTCCGGCACAGATTCTTCATTTGTTACCGGTGCCTCGTGTTTTTGCTTTTGTTTTTTCTCCGGCTTGTAATCGTAGGTTACTGCCTCACCCTCGGATACCGGCCTTGCGCCCAGATACTCCTCCAGCGTAATGTCTCTCTCGTAGATCTCCTTTGCCGCTTCCAGGCCCACATAGCGGAAATGCCAGGGCTCATAGATAATACCCGTGATATCCGTGCTTCCGTTTGGATAGCGCAGGATAAAGCCATATTCCCAGCTGTGCTCCTTCATCCACTGAAAGCCTTTCGTATTCTCCTGCTTCTCGTCCAGCTTCCGGTACTCAGAGGAAACCACATCAATGGCCAGCCCCAGATGATGCTCACTGGTGCCCGGCACCGCCACCACCTGTCCTGCCTTTGACAGTGCGTCCTCCAGAGAATAACCCTGCTGCAGGTAGGAATCCGTCTTCTTCTCATACAGTGTAATCTGTTTGTTCATATCCCGATAAGATGAACTTACATAGATGGTCACGCCATCCTTCTTGGACGCCTGAATCATAGCCTTGAAATCATCATAGGCCCGGGCGTCTATCTGATGTCCGCTGCCAATGCTTTTCAGCTCCACCTGATAATCCTCCGGAATCGGATGGGTCTTATTGACCAGAATCAGATTCCAGTCCTCCGGCAGATTTTCCTCCGTATCCTCCGTTTTTTCTTCACCGTCTGTATATTCTGTCACAAATTCTTTCGTCTCTTCCGCTTCCAGCACATCCGGAAGCGCTTCCTCCGACGTAGTCAGCACCGGTTCCTCCAGGCTCTGGGCATATACCTGGCCGATAAAAGCACCCATGCCAAGCATGGTACACACCGCTCCTGTGAAAATCCAGGCTCTTTTTTTCTGTCGTCCGGTCATAAGGTCTCCTTCGTTTTTTGTCGTCTTTTGTCCGTTCTTCAGTATAAAAGAAAAGAGCCTGATTTGCCAGACCCTTTTTCTGAAATCTTTCTTAAGATTTTGTGAATGCGCTTCCTTACCATTCCTTATTTTCCACAATCCGGATGGAAATGTGGTAGGACACAATCAGCCCCACGATAGCCAGCGCTCCGAAGACTGCGCCTATAGACAGGAATCCCCGATCACCCAGTCCGGAAAGCCATGTTTTCATGTTATCTATACTGAACAGCAGCGCGAAGCCGGCAAATACAAGCAGGTAAGTCGCTACAAATAAAAACCGGGACTTTTCTACACCGAATTTATAGATGCAGGGCAATATGAAAACAATTGTCATCAGATAAATACAACTGATGGAACATGTGGACGCCAGAAGCTCTCCGTACCCCATCTCTGCCTTTGCTCCCAGCACCGCAAGCATACCTGCGCCGACCAGAATCCCAAGCGTCACCATAACCGTGAAAAGAAGCAGCGCAAACAGGTATTTCGCCTGTACCAGTTTCTTTGGCGTCAGGGGAAGGGTAAGCGCGTACCGGTTAAAATGGGAGGCTTCATCGTAGGAGGCTGTCGTAATTAAAAGCATCAGCCCATATACCAGAAGCAGGCTGGAAAGCACGGTTGGATTGTCTGTAACCAGGCCCCAGATCACCAGGCACACCATGCAAATCAGATAGATCTTCCCCATCTGCCGCAGTGTATACAAATCCTTCAAAATCAGTCCCTTCATCCCGCACACCTCTCATTTCCCGGCTCTCCCGCCGTATAAAGAAGAATATCCTCCAGGCTTGCCCGATCCATAACCAGATACTCATCTGCCTCCAGCCCTTTCCGGCTCCGCACCAGCACCTCCGTATCGAACCGGCCCCGGCGGACGCCCACCACGATGGCCGGATTCAGCTTCGCGGCCTCTTCGGCGCTGCATCGGATCAAGGCGTATTCCTCCAACAGCGTATCCCTGTCTTCATACAGAAGAATCTCCCCTTTATGAATCAGCAAAATGTAATCCGCGATCTTCTCGATGTCGCTGGTGATATGGGAGGACAGAAACACCGTATGCCGCTCGTCCATAACAAATTCCCGGAGCATATCAAGAATCTCCGCACGCATCACCGGATCGAGACCGCTAAGCGCCTCATCGAGAATCAGAAGCCGGGCCTGATGGGACATGGCCGCCGCGATGGAAAGCTTCATTTTCATGCCTCTGGAATATTCTTTGATCATCTGCTTCCCCGGGAGCCCGAACCGATCACAGAGCTTTCCAAAGCGTTCCTCCTGCCACCCTCTGTAGATGGCCTTCAGCATCCGATTCACATCTCTCCGGTTCAGATAATCCGGAAAGCAGTTCTCATCAAAAACCACGCCGATCTGTTCTTTCAATGTCTCGCCCTTTGCGCCGTCCGGCTCGCCAAGCAGTGTAATTTCTCCGCCGTCCCGCTTTATCAAATCCAGAATCACTTTTATCGTCGTGCTTTTTCCCGCACCGTTCTCTCCGATAAAGCCCACGACGCTGCCCTCTGGGATCTGAAAGCTCACATCCTTCAGTGCAAAACCCGGATACTGCTTCGTCAGATGTCTTACTTCTATGGCACTGTTCATATTCACGCCTCCTCAAATAGTAATTTCAAAATGTCCACAAGCTCCGTCTCGTCCATACCGCACTGTCTGGCCGCGTCCACTGCTGCCTGCAGGTGCCCTTCCACGGCCCGCAGCCGCTCCTCACGGACAAATTCCTGATCTGCTTCCTTTACGAAGCTTCCCTTACCTACTACCGTGGTGATAAAGCCCTCCCGTTCCAGCTCCTCGTAGGCCCGCTTGGTGGTAATCACGCTAATCCGAAGCTCCTTTGCCAGCAGCCGCATGGAAGGCAGCGCCTCTCCCGGCTTCAGGGATCCATTCATAATCTGCCCCTTAATCTGAGCTGTGATCTGTTCATAGATGGGCTTGCCACTGGAATTACTGATGATGATATTCATAGGCTGTTTTCCTTGCTTTCTTTGTGTGTGTTGTGTTTATATAATGTATATATCATATATATACATTATAGTCAACCACTTTTTATTCTGTTTAACGAATTGATACTGCAGGATGCTACTTACGGCGGGTCGTGTAAACGACATGCTACCTCTCCGCCGCAGTGCGATAATATTTTTAGGTAATGGGGGATTCCATAGGAATTTCCTGTTACCTAAAAAGCGCCTGCCTCCGGTTTCCCGAAAGCAGACGCCTGTACACGCTGTCTGTTTATTTCATTTTAATAATATCTCCGCACCGAAAGAATACCCCGGTAGGTAGCCGAGCTGATCTTGATGCCGGTCTTGGGTGTGCTGGAGTGGACGATGCGTCCGCCGCCGATGTAGATCCCCACATGGCCGCCATAATAGATGATATCTCCCGCCTGGGCGTCCGCATAGCTGACAGACTTGCCGGAATGTCCCTGGGCGTCAGACTGTCGGGGAATGGAAATCCCAAAATTCTGATAGACCGCCCAGGTAAAGCCAGAACAGTCCGCGCCGTTCGTCAGGCTGGTGCCGCCGGATACATAGGGATTACCCACAAACTTCAGGGCATAGCTTGCAATCGCCGCGCCAGATCCGCCTCCGGAAACGGATGTGGAAGATCCGGAGCTGCTCCCGGAACCGGAACTGCCCGAACCGGAATTCGATCCGGTGGAAATGGTGCCGGACTTGGATGCTTCACTGTTTTTCGCCGCCGCTGCCGCCGCTTCCGCTTCCTTTTTCTTCCGCTCAGCTTCCAGCTTCTTGAGCTGCTTCTGCTGATCCTGCAGCTGCTTCTTATAGGTCGCTGCCTGGGATTTGGCAGCAGCCAGCTGACTGTCATAATCTGCCTGCTCTGCCTTCTTCTGCGACAAAGCGGCCTCCGTGGCGCTCTTTTGATCCTCATACTCCGCCTGCAGATCCTCCATATCAGCCTTTTCCTGCTCCAGCTCCTCCAGCAGATCCGCTACCTCCTGCTTGGTTTCCTGATATTCCAGGAACATTTCCCGGTCCTTGGTCTGAATCTCCTGGGCGAAATCCGCCCGGTTCAGAAAATCGGAGAAATTCTCCGCCTGCAGGAACAGGGACAGATAATCCATATCTCCCTCTTCGTATATGTACTGAATCCGAAGCTTCATGGCTTCGTACTGCTCTTCCTCTTTCTGCTTGGCCGCCTCGTAATCAGCCTGAGCCTGATCCACTTCTTCGGCCTTGGCCTCAATATCGCTCTCCAGAAGCTCGATATTCAGCACCAGGGTCGTCAGCTCGGAGTTCAGGGAATTCACCTGGCTGAGCACGCTGTTGCGCTGACTCTCGATGGACTTCATCTGGGAATTGATTTCGTCCAGCTGCTTCTGGGTCGCCTGCTGCTGCTTCTTAATCTCTGACTCTGTGGTCGCCGACGCCGTAATAGAAAATCCCATCACCCCGGCCAGCACCAGGGCTGCCATTTTCTTACCTGTATATCTGAATTTTTTCATCAAAATAATCTCCGTATTCTTATGTTTTTCCCTGCTCATAGATATTCTAATTATAGCTGGTTTTTTGCCTTATTTCAAGTGATAATGGGCAATTTCAGTTTCCTTTTTCTGGAAAATTCCCATCTGCGTACTTTTATCTATACAGCACTTTTTCAGGAGCTCCAGTCTGTGGCAGAATATCTCATATTATATACTAGATTTCCGACGTTTTTCCACTGTTTTTTATATATGAATAAGCATATATATATTCTCATATCATCATATTTTCAAATATTGTTCTTGTCACCGATTTTTTCTTGTGTTACAATCAATATAGCTTTCTCAATCATTTGAAAAAGGAGGGATCGCATTTTGAGCAGCGAACTGATGCCCGCCGATGACGAGGTTTATTATCTTTCTGAATTTTTTAAGGTATTCGCGGATTCCACACGGATCAAAATTTTATTTGTACTCCGTGACGGGGAACAATGTGTCAATGATATTGCCGCGGGGCTTGAAATGTCCCAGAGTTCTATCTCCCACCAACTGCGGGTCTTAAAGCAGAGCCGCCTGGTAAAGTTCCGTCGGGACGGCAAAACCATCTACTACTCTCTGGCCGACGATCATGTGGTCAATATTCTCTGCCAGGGTCTCGAGCATATCGAAGAATAAGAGAGGATGTTGTCAAAAAAGCTTCCGGATTCCAAACGGTTTTTACCGCATGGATTCGGAAGCTTTTCTTTTTCATACACTATTTTCCATGAATTGCCCTGCCATACAGACAGCTATCCGTTATAATTGCGGGCAGAATTCCTTCTGTACGTTTCCTTCCAGATCCTTCCAGACAAATGTGCCATCCTCCAGAATCATATAGCCATGCCAGCTGTTCTCCTTCGGGATGGATACGGATCCGGGATTCAGGTAAATATAGTCCTCCGTCTCCTTACATACAGGCACATGGGTGTGTCCGTGGAGCAGAATGTCACCCTTTTTAAGCTGCGGCAGGTTCTTCTCGTTGAACACATGGCCATGGGTGGCGAAAATCATCCGCTCATTCAGATACAGAATGCAGTAGTCCGCCAGTATCGGAAATTCCAGCACCATCTGATCCACTTCCGTATCGCAGTTGCCGCGCACACACAGCAGATCCTGCTTTCTGGGATTCAGCATGGCAATCACCTGCTTGGGCGCGTAATCCTTCGGCAGGTCATTGCGGGGACCGTGGTACAGGATGTCGCCCAACAGCAGCAGCTTATCTGCTTTCTCCTCATCGTAGGCTTTCAGAAGCTTTTCACAGTAATACGCGGAACCGTGAATATCTGACGCTATCATCAGTTTCATTTTTTGTTTCTCCTTCAGTTTGAATTATTTTTTTGCTGCCGCACAAAACGGATCATGCTCATGGCAGCCTTTGCGCCCTCGCCTACTGCCTTGGAAATCTGCAAAAGACCTCCGGTGCAGTCTCCGGCTGCGTAAAGTCCCGGTACGTTGGTGGCCATTTCTTCATCCACTTTGATGTTCCGTCCTTCTGTCATGGCTCCGATTTTCCGGGCCAGCTCGGCGGCTCCGGCGCTTCCCAGCGCCACAAATAAGCCGTCCAGGGCAAGGGTCTCACCGTCATCGAAGCTTACGCTTTCCAGCTGTTCTTCCCCATTTACGGAAATCAGCTTTTTCTCTATCACAGCCACGCCCTCCGGAGCTGCTGTAGTGAGCGCTTTTCCGTTAGTCAGGATCACAGCTTCGCCGACTACAGGCAGAAGCTGACCAAGTTCATGGATGGCATAGTCCTCATTTCCCAGGACGCCCACCTTCCGGCCACGATAAAAGAATGCGTCGCAGACCGCACAGTAACTGACGCCACGGCCCTCCAGCTTCGAAAATCCCGGGATATTCGCGGTCTTTCTCGCGGTTCCGGTAGCCAGCAGCACGGCCTTCGCTTCATAGGTTTCCCTCCGGCCTTCCAGCCGAAAGCTTCCATTCCAGCTGATATGGAAAATCTCGTCCTCTGTAAGCTCTGCTCCCAACGTTTTCGCCTGTCTCTTGGTATTCTCCACCAGCTCGCAGCCGGATATGGGCTCTGCCATGCCGAAATAATTTTCGATTTTATCCGCCTTGGTCAGGGCGCCGTTGTCCTTGCCGATGACCAGGGTCTTTAGATTCGCCCGGCTGGTGTAAAGGGCCGCCGACAACCCGGCCGGTCCGTTGCCTACTATGATTACGTCGTATGCCATCTCAGACTCCCAGCAGCTTCTTTACAGCTTCTTTGGACTGCAGACCTACGACCGTGGCTGCGGCCTGTCCATCCTTGAACAGCATCAGGGTCGGAATGCTCATAACGCGGAACTTCTGCGCCAGTCCCATGTTCTCATCCACATTCAGCTTGCCGAATTTAACGCCCTGTACCTCTTCCGCCAGCTCGTCGATAATAGGCCCCTGCATCTGACAGGGTCCGCACCATACAGCCCAGAAATCCACCAGTACGGGAACGTCAGACTTCAATACCTCTGTCTCAAAGTTTGCTTCTGTAATCTCTATCACTGCCATAATGATAACCTCCTTATATGAGCCCGCTGCCGGGTTCTCCCGGCCCGGCGCGTTTTATTTTTCTTACTGCTTTACTCTACCACATCCAGAATGAAAAATCTACATTTTCCTGTTCTCAATGTGTCCAGCTTCTGCCGCCTTTATGTAAAATTTATCATCTATAAATTTTCTTGACTTTTCTATTCCTGTGTGCTATTTTGTGTTTAGATATTTAGATATTCATCTAACTATCTAAATATCGGTTTCTGAATATCAGGAAAGGAGTCACTATGTTAAATGATGCTTTTAAGGCTTTGTCGGATCCCACCCGGCGGCGGATTCTGGAGCTGCTGACCGAGGGAGATCTGACTGCCGGGGAAATCGCCGGCTGCTTCGATATCTCCAAGCCTTCCGTCAGCCATCACCTGAATGTCCTGAAGTCCTCGGGACTGGTGCTGGACGAGCGCAGAGGCCAGAATATCGTCTACAGCCTGAATATGACTGTTTTCCAGGAACTTATGAAATGGTTTTTTGATTTTTCCAAAGGAGGAAACTAAGAAATGAAATTAACGAAAAAGGATTGTTTTTTTATCGGACTTTCCATAGTCTCTCTGCTGGCCCACGCCTGCCTGCTGCCGGGAATGCCGGACATCGTCCCCACCCACTGGGGCTTTGACGGGACGGTCAACGGCTATTCCAACAAATACGTGACCCTGTTCCTTGCGGCGCTGCCCTGTATCCTGTTCTTTTTCATGAAGCTGCTGCCCTATATCGATCCAAGGAAGAAAAGCTACACGCTCCATAAGAAGGCCTTTGATATTTTTATTTACACTATGACCCTGTTTCTGATCTGCCTTACCTGGGCTACCGACGCTGTCATTTTCGGCCTTCCGGTGCGGATCGAGCAGGTGGTTCCCGTGGCCGTGGGAATTCTCTTTCTGGCCATCGGCAACTATATGCCGCAGCTTCGCACCAATTACACCATGGGAATCAAGACGCCCTGGACCCTGGAAAATGAATATGTCTGGAAGAAAACCCACGCCATGGGCGGCGTTCTCTTCTGTATCATGGGAATTCTCCTGATCCTGTCCGGTGTCTTCCCCTCCAGGCTTATGACCGTGCTGGCCTTTGGCTTTATTCTTGCAGGCACCCTCTGGCTCTACGTATATTCCTGGCTGGTATACCGGAAGCAATCCGGCTCATAATCCGTTTCTTCAATATCTTCAATAAGGGGCGTGCCCGGAGCGGAATTTTTCCGTCCCGAGCACGCCCCTGTAACTGTTCCAAAGCCTTATCTGGTTCTGGCCATTGCCTCCTGATAATCCTTCGTATCCACGAAAATCTCTTCCTTCCACGGATTCTTCTTCTGTACCTTCGCCTGCTTCAGGATATAAGCGAAGCTAAATACGTTGACTGCAAACGCAATCACAGAAATCAGTCCCTGCGCCGTAGGATTCGCGGTAACCGGCATAGTGCTTCCCATTGCCGCGGCTATGCCGCCCTCGCCGTAGACGGAGGTCACCGTAGTGAAACGGCTGGCGTCCTGGAACAGCGGAAATACCTGTGCGAACATACACCACAGAGCCAGGGTATTGGCACGGTTCTGGATCCAGCCGCCCTTATTCCAGAGAGCCGCCGCAAAGGTGGGTGCCAAAAGCAGTGCCAGACCGCAGTACCAGGAATGGGTCGGCAGATTCAGATAGGTATACTGGAAATTCCAGATGTCATATGCCAGAATGTATACCCAGATCATATCCGGCCACAGCATATCCTGCTTATTTTTAGAGGAGTAAATGCCCCACCAGCCGGTCATACATACGATATTGAATAGACCCGCCAGGCCATTCAGCACATTCCACCAGCCGCCATACAGCCATACGCCCTCTGAGGACAGCCACCAGCCGCCTGCCAGAGATCCGGCCCGGATAGCGGATTCAAAATCAGAGGCCACCGCGATCAGAATGTTGATTGCCACAATCACAAAGGGGAAGGCTTTAAACCAGTGTGATTTTCCCAGTTTTCCCCAATTGTATTTCAGTACCATAAATCCGATACAGCCCGCCGTCGCCGCGTACAGCTTGGCGTAATGGAACCAGCTGTTCATATGTACGTAGGTGTCATTCTGCAACGCCCATTCTGCGCCCGCCGCCGCTCCGATGTAGATCGCGATAAAATACACCGTCAGCACTGCGGGAAGAGCCAGGAAACACGCGATTCCGCCCCATTTGGTCCGTCTTGCCACCTCGTTCATCAATACCAGTCCGGCAAAGACCAGCAGCCAGCCTAACAGCTGCCAGCCTGCGGTTTCTCCATAAATCTGAAAAAACATTGTCTCACTCTCCTTTTTCTTATTTCTGCAATCCTCACAACAGGTAACTGCGGGAAGCGTCTTTCACGCTGCTCTTATCCCCTTCATGATGATCTGAACCATCTCTTCTTTTCCCTGCTCGTAGGTCAGCCCGTTTTTATAGAGAATATCGCTCTCCGTAAAACAGGTTACCGTTCCCCGGATCATCCCCATTACCACCGGAACGGAGATATCCTTTCGGATCTTACCTTCCCGTACGCCCCGCTCCAGATACTGCTCCGCAAGGATCCAGCCCTGATTCACCGCCTCCATCAGGTATCTGTACTGCTTTGGATACTTCCGGGCCACCTCAAAGAGCCGACTGAGGCCGATATTGTAATACTTGGTGGGAATCGCGCAGAACAGCCGTTCCAGCTTTTGTATCATAGCCCAGGCTACCGGTCAATCCGGAAACATAGACAAAAAAATGAGAGATGCTTGGTGAAAAAGTCATCTCTCAAATCCCATTTCGGTTTTATTCCATGTCCTGTTCTTCTGTTTTCCGTATCAGTCTCCGCAGGGGCAGCGCCACCAGAAGCAGGCCGAATACCACGAAGCAGATCGCCTGCAGCACCTCAGGCAAAAAGCCCAAGGCTCCGGCTACCAGCGGTTCCAAAAGATAATACCCGTTAAACAGCATATGGAAGGCAATCCCAGCCCAGATGGAACGATAGCGCAGCACCAGATATCCGGCCAGAAGGCCTATCAGAAAGGCATAGCTTCCCTGTACCAGGTTGAGATGGGCAATGCCAAAAAACAGAGCCTGCAGGATATTGATCACCCAGAAGGAGGCTCCCGCCCGCTTCAGATATTCGACCGTCAGGCCGCGGAAGATCAACTCCTCCGCAATCGGGCCAATGATGACCGTCGCCAGGATCGCGGAAATTCCACTTTCTCCAAGACCCGCGTCTTCTATCAGCTCCGTGTACTCCTGCATGGATTTCGGATCCAGCACCTCCCAGCCGCTCATCAGAATCCCTATCAGAAACTGCGCGCCCACCGCCATCAGAAGCAGGCTTACCAGATCTTTTTTTTGAAACAGTGACATTTCCCGGATCCCGTATTTCTCCCGCCACCGTACCACACTGATATAATACCAGAGGCCTGCTACACCAAGCAGCAGTACGTCAGAGATCAGCAATACCGTCATGGTATCGTTCATGTATATCTGTGTTCCCTCTTCCACGCCATATTGCACCATGAACCTTATCATCTGAACCGTAGAAGCCGCAAATTGTATTCCCAGCATAGCCACCAGCGGCAATATGCTTTTTAAATATCCTCCTGCTTTTTTCATAGGCACCTCCGTTTATCTTTTCTTTTGTCCCTTTTTTCTATCTTATCATATCTGTTCCGGTCTGGCTACCTTCAGAAGCTTTATATAAAAAGGATCCTGCTTTTTACAGAATCCCTTTGTCTTGATTTCTACTATAAAATAAATTCCAGCAACAGGCCCGCTCCGGCGGACAGCAGGTACAGGAGACCTACGATGGCTGCATTTTCCTTCGCCGGATGATTTTCCCGGAATAAGACTGCCAGGCCGACGCCTGCTCCGGCGCATAAACCGCCCATGGCGGACGCAAGGCTCAGGCCCCCGGCCAGGTAGAGCTCAGTGATGAGAATTGAGGAAGCGCAGTTGGGGATGAGTCCCAGAAGCGCGGTCAGGAAGGGCTGGAACCAGGTGTCTTTGCCCAGGAAGGTGGTCAGGGCGTCCATACCCACCCATCCCAGTACGATGTTCAGGATGGCGGTGAAAACGAAGACATAGATGGTCAGCTGAATGGTATGACGCACAGCCGGTTTTACGATGCCGCTGTCGTCGCTGCAGCCACAGCCGCGGCACATATCTTCGATGTGCTTGTGCTCCTTTTTCTTACGAAGCAAAAAGTCCAACAGGTATCCGGCCACAATGCCGATCAGCATTTTGCCCAGAAGAAGCTGTCCGATGACCCGGCCGCTGCCCGGATGGCTGAACAGTATCAGGATGGCCTCGTCGGAGGTGGACAGGAATACGGCCATCAGGGTTCCCAGAGTGATAACGCCGCCGGAATACAGGTTCGCCGCTGCTACGGAGAAACCGCACTGGGGAACGCAGCCAAAGATGGCTCCCACCAGAGGGCCTGCCTTGCCCATTTTTCCCAGGGCACGATTCATAAAGTTATTGGAATAATGCTCCAGCGTCTCCAGAAGCAGAAAGGCGGCCAACAGAAACGGCACGGTCTTCGCGGTATCCAGAAGCGCGTCCAGGATTGCATCCAGTATCATTTTTACACCTCTTTCTATCGAAACGTCTTATCTAAGCCCTCGCTTTACGATAAGAAATTTTTGTCACAGGAATGATTTGCGATATGCCAAAATCGACATTGGTTTTTAGGATACCATGTTCTGAAGGATTATGCAAGGAGGCTTTTTCAAAGTTTCGTTAAATTTTTGATAATCTTTCTTGCTTTTTGGAAAATCTATGTTATAATGTACCTGTTCGGATACAATCTGAACGAAAAATAAATAATAGCGAAGTAGGATTTTATGCGTCAAGTGTTCGCAGGCTGGGGAGTCGCCGCGAAACGAAAAGGAGAGCTTTGACTCGGTCTTACGATATATTATCCGCACCCGTTGCTACAGATGAGTACATCTCATGTGTGGAGGAATCGGGCTTCATAAGCAGTCTCGATATTATTTATTTTGTAACCTGTTTCTCACACACAAGTATGGAGGTGTATTTTTTATGCAGTTTTTTTTCCAAGGATGCCCTTTCCTTTCGTGAACAGTTTAACAATCTCCGGAAGGTACAGAGTATCTGTCTGTGCGGTCTTTTCGTGGCCGCGTACGTAGCTCTTTCCTTTTTTAATCTGAAGCTTACCCCGTATCTGGAATTCCGCTTTGCTTTCCTGGCGCTGGCTGCTGCAGCTGCCTACGGCGGTCCGGTGATGGGTATGACGGCAGGTATCGCAGGCGATGTGGTCAGCTTTTTCGCTGCTCCGCAGACCGGTCCCTTTTTCCCGGGCTTTACCATAAGCTACGCGATTCTCGGTTTTGCGTTCGGCCTGATTCTGTATCGCTCCAGGGTAACCCCGGTTCGTGTTTTCGCGGCTGCCTTCTTTGAATTTGTGGAGGCCTGCACGCTGAATACCCTGTGGCTGCATTTTATGTACGGCATGGAATGGAAGTATCTCTTCACCATCCGTCTTGTAAAATGTATCGTTTCCCTTGGGATCAATACGGTACTGCTCTTCATTTTCATGAAGGCCTTCAGCAAGATTATTTCCAGTGTTCTGACTCCCGCAAGCGTGTCCAGATCTTAAATGGAGCGCTGATTTTATAACCAAAAGAACCGCAGCCGGAAAATCGGGTTCCGGCTGCGGTTCTTTTTTTGCTTTCCTTTCGCCTATCGGTAAACCGACATGCGCTGTCTGTAAATGCGTTTCTTCGCGATACTTTTTCTGATAATCAGTGCTATCGCCATTGCCGCAGCCCCGGCTGTCAACAGCCACATCAGCGGATGCTGTGTGTCGCCGGTCCGGACGGCTCTGACTGCACTCCGGTGTCCACCGGAGCCTCCGGAGCTTTGATTTTTCGGCGCATCATACCGGTTATCAAAGCGAATCGCGTCGGATTTTTCCTGCTTTCCTTCCCGCTTTGCCACCACTTCTGCCGTCAGGGTTCCATCGCCCCGGCGGATCACCTGTACGTCCACCAGATAAGCCGTCCGGTCATAGTTGAAGCGTTCGGCGCTGTCCGTATCCTGGGAAATGCGGTACTGATACGTTCCGACCTCTCCATAGGTGACAGGGCCGAAGGTAATCGTGCCCGCGCCGGTGCGGGTCTTCACGGTCTCTATGGGCAGCGGCGCGTTCTTTGTCACCGCTTCCAGGGTTACTTTATAATCTTTACCGCCCGGGATATTTTCACCACTCACTTCGACCTGCACCGGTATGGTGAGCGTACAGCTTTTTTCTGCCGCCTCTGTCTTCACCGGCAGCCACAGGCTAAGAATAAAAACGAAAAGCGGCGCCCATTTCCAGACCTTTTTTTTCTTATTTTTCACAGGTGTTTACACCTCCCTTCCGGCTGACGTTTCTTCCAGCCAGCCGAATACTACCACGCGTCCATTGGTTCCCACATCATCTGCGCAGGTGGAAAGCCCGATAAGCTTCTCACCCCGAACTGCTTCCCGATACTGTACCGCCTTTTTTTTGATATGAGACAGAAGCCCTGAAGCATCCACGTCTTTTCCGCTGTGATAGATTTGTTCATCATAGGCGTCCGTCTCCACACACGCAAAAATATGGATAGTCAATTCCTTATCCGGCAGATACAGGACGCCGTCCGGATGCTCTGTAAAATACGCTGTTTCTGTAAATTTCGCCACATCGCCGAACATGGCGCCATTTTCCATATGGTGACCGTAGAGCAGGCTGTAGCTGTCGGAGAAATCGGGACTGTCCGCGCTGGCCAGGAATATTGCGCCAGACAGAGAAAATTCGCCGTAGACGTCCTGATTGACATAGATCATATCGTTTTCTCCCTGCAGCACCGGATAGTCGATATGCGTATCCGGTATGGTGATCCAGGCGCGCACGTCGGGATTCAGTTCCTGAAGCTCCGCAAAGCCTGCGCTTTCTCCATCTCCTACCGGCTTATAATCCAGAAGTTCGGCGGATACAAAAGCATTTTGGCTTACCCGGTACGTATCCCAGAGGGAATACGTACCGTAGGCCAGCATTACAAAGACCAGCAGGCCTGCAATTATGGTGAGTAACCGGTTCCCAATCCCGGCCACTCTCGCTGCTGCCCGCCACATTTCTTATTCCCCGAACAGCTTTTTCTTACGTCCAAAGAAGAAGATCATCGCTGCCGCGAAGGCCAGCATCAGAGCATAGGGAGCTACGGTGCTGACTACGCCGCCGGGAATTTTGGCGTCGCGGTGGTTCTCCACGTAGAGCAGCTTCCCGTTTTCCGTTACCTGATTCTCCTTCGATACCTCTTTTCCGTCCGCATCCATATATTTCGTGGTGTAACCGTCTGCGGTATAATCCTGTTCATTTACCGTATAGGTATCACCGGCAGTCAGGCCATAGATATGGATGGAACCGGTATCCTTGATGGTATACTCCGCTTCCACGTTGTTCTCCAGATGTGTCTCCGTTACCCTTCCGCCCTCTTTATCTGTAATGACAACCTTATACCATTCACCGTCTGCGCCTTTCACTTTTACATGGAACCTGAAGTCTTTATTTGTCTCGCCCATATTTCCGGTAACTTTTTTGACGATGGTGATATCGTGCGTTGTGTCATGCTCCTTGCCGTAATCATTGGTGAAAATCAGGTCAGATTTCGTGTCCTTGGTATTCCCCTCTTTATCCGTCACCGGCTTTGTGCAGAGGATATTTTTTACATACAGGCTGCCGGTATCATCCTTTAAGACAAATACATAGACATCATAAACCGTTCCGTCATAAACGATACCCTCGTAATTACCGGCTGTTTCCCTCGCCTGATAATGATAGACGCCCGGTCTCGTAAATTTTGTAATATCCCATTTGATATTATCGCTGCCTTCATAGGATGCTGCAGGCGCTGTCCCGGACGGCGCAAATGTAATGGTTCCCTTTTCCATAGTCAGACCACCCTCTACGCCGGATAAAACCACATTATCCGCAAAGGTTGCCTGCGTCGTATCTTTGCTGTGATCCACCGGCGTCAGCGTAAAGGAAAAGCTCGTATCCGGAGCGTACGTATGCCCATCTGTGGTCACAATCTTTTTATATTTCATCTCTTGCAAAGGCGTTACCTCCGTCGCTGCCAGCGCATTTCCGCCAAATGTAGACAAAAGCACTGCTCCTGTCATCATTGCTGCTGCCAGTCTGCCTGCGATTCTCTGAAATTTCATCTCGTTCCCTCTCTCTTTCCTGCCTCGTTTTATAGTTCTCATAGTTCCGATCTGCGGACTGCTGTAATAACAGTCCCCTTTATCTCAGAGTGTTTCACCGGCCCGAAATACCGGCTGTCTAAAGCCCCCTCCCGGTAATCGCAGAGCACAAAGACCTCGTCCTCTTTCAGTGTCACCGGATAGTCCACCTTTCCATCATATACCGGCGTCCGGTAATAAATGTCAGTTTCCAGAACCTGATAGCCATTGATGTAAAGTCCATCCTCTCCGGCCACCTCCACGGTGTCCCCGCCACGGGCCACAATACGGCCCACATACTGCCTGCCCTCCTTGCAAAATACAATCACTGAGCGATCGTTCAGCTTTTTTCCCAGCCGATAGTACAGCACCAGATCGCCTGCCTCCAGCTTCGGGCTCATGGAATTGTCTTTCATGGCCGTGACGCCGAAAACCACTCCGAACAGCAGCCAGAAGACCACAAGCATTACGCACAGCCGGACCAGGAAATATTTCACTTCAGCCTTATCGCGTTCCATCGTATCGTCGTCTCCTGTATGCCAGATATGCCAGAGCCGCCATAGTCGCCGTGCCAAGCAGCGCTGCCCATACGCCGCTTCCCAACTGTCCGCTGAAGCCGAGGCCTGTGGGTACCGGGATATCCACGCCGTCCAGCTTCACTACGGGCATCGGGAACTCCTCTTCCCTCGGAACCGTATCATTCCAGGTGTAAATCAATTTTGCGCTGTCTTCCACATTGGAATAAAAGCCCCAGCCGTCCGCATGGGTTCCTGTATCGGGCTCCGCTCTATCCGGGTAAGTCTCGTCTGCCTCAAAATACTTCTTGTAGGCCAGCTCCGACGGCGCGATGTGAACCGTGATTTCATAGGTCCAGCCATCGCCCAGCTCGTATTCGTCCGGGAATTTCAGCTGAAGCTCACGGGTCGTCGGGTTATAAACGACTGTCGTTCCGTCCGGTATGCTCTCTTCGCCGCCTTCTGCATTCACCGCTGAGAGTGTGTATACAAGCTCTGACGCATTGGTCAGGGGCTTTCCGTCTTTATTCAGCAGATCTACATTTTCACTGAGGGTATCGGTAACAGTCACATTCTTACAGGAAAGCCTTGTAATCTCACCAGCCATTTCCGAAAATGCTTTCTTCAGCTCTTCCAGACTGCCGCAGAGGTATGGCGCGTTATTCTCTGTGACTTTACAACCGGAATTCTTTTTCTCGATCCGCACGCTCAATTCTTTTAGTGTAGCCGGATTGATTGCCTGCTCGTCTTTTCCGATACCAATGGCGTAGAAATAGTTGATGCCGGTCATTTTGTCTGCCTGGGTATAGGCGGCGCCGGAACAGCTGCCCCAGTTATACTTATTTCCCCACCAATCTTCATCTGCATCTTCATCTCCGGCTCCCACAGTATCTCCGTCACTATTATAATAAAACGTTGGTTTTCCATCCGACAGAAACAGTACTGCCTTTTCCGCGTCTGAACGGGCTTTTGCCAGTTGTTCCGCCCCTGTACGGAGTCCTGCCTGATAGTTCGTTCCACCGGAGGGTTTATAATCCAGCTTACCGCCTCCGACGCTGTACTGATCCTGTGGATTTGTCAGATTCCCACTTATTTTAAAATTCTTCGCCTCGTTCCATTCTACAGCTATGCTTGCGTCATTCCAGGTTCCATCATCTTCACTTCCACTGTATGTCACAATACTGTAACGAACATCCAGTCCATCATTCTGTTCCAGTGTATCGATCAGCTGCTGAATGGCCAGCTTGGCATTGTACCAGCGGCTGTTCTTATAGTTTGTTTCCTTAGATCCTCCCATAGAGTAAGTCATTGACCCCGACCTGTCCACAATCAGAAGGACGTCCAGTTTCCGGGCATTCCTGTCGGTATCCGCTTTTCCCGTAAATTCCAGCGTCAGATCGTAAGTTCCATCCGGGTTCCGCTCGGCATATTTCCGATGGGCTAGGGACGGAGCTTCCGGTTTCACCGTCGCCAGATCCAATACCACTGGCTCTGCCGACATAATCTCTCTCAGAAGCTCCTCGGGGACCAACTCCTCTTCCGGCAGCACTGTTTCCATTACTTCCGCATCGTCTGCCTCAGAGCCTGCTTCCAGATTTCCCGCTTTCTGTTCTTTCTCTGTGGTTTCTGTGGTTTCTGGATTTTCTGCCTCATTGTTCTCTCCGGGAGCCACAGTTTCCGTATTTTCATCCGGATCTTTTTTCCCGGTATCTTTCCCGGTGTTCTCATCCGAACCACTGCCTCCCTGTTGCTGTTCTTCCGCCTGCTCGTCCTGTTTTCCGGCTTTTTCCTCTGCTTCTGTCTCTCCGGCTTCCATTTCCGCGGTCTCCATATTCTCTGCCTCCGTCGAAACATCTTCTATGTGTTCCGTTTCAGCCAGCACCGGGAAGCCGCTGCCTCCGGCTACTGAAAAAAGCAGCAGAAGCACAAGCAGGTACGCCCACATTCTTTTTGCTTTTCTCCTCAACTTTCTCATTCTCCTTTTTTCACTGCAAACTGTCTGTTGTCCTCTCTCCCCCTTTCTGTTACTACTTTCCATTCTATGTGGTTTTTCCCAGATTATTACAGGACATGAAGGAAATCGTTCGCCGGATTTCGGCTTTTTGTGACGTTCGGGTAAATTTACTGTAGGAAATTAATAGACAGAGCATCCTTGAGATATGTTTCAGAATCAAAGTTTTCTCCA
>NZ_CAXTKW010000018.1:0-58139 GCF_964245105.1 Candidatus Dorea massiliensis AP6
GGAGAAAACTTTGATTCTGAAACATATCTCAAGGATGCTCTGTCTATTAATTTCCTACAGTAAATTTACCCGAACACGTAATAAACAAATGTTGAAATGAAAGAGCTGGTATTATAAAATAATAACCAGGGAGCAGCCACAGAAGAGCGGCTGTGACAGAAAGAGAGAGAATTATGGGAAAGATTAACCGACAGGCGCTTTTCGTAGAGGAGTCGGAGGGCTTTCGGATTCCGCTGGAGCCGAAAGCAGGCGAACGGGTAAAGTTACGCTTTCGAACTGCAAAGGATAATGTAGAAGCTGTATATTTTATTAGCGGTGAAGAACGGAATCCGATGACAAAGGTCTGTTCCAGGGGCCGCTTTGATTATTATGAGATTGACATTGAAGTAGGAACTGACACCATCTATTATTATTTTGAAATCCGTTCCGATGAGGAGCGGCTTTTTTATAATAAGCTGAGCATCACCAATAATCTGCAGGACAGCTATGCTTTCCGCATCATTCCGGGCTTCGCTACGCCGGACTGGGCCAAGGGCGCGGTCATGTACCAGATCTACGTGGATCGCTTCTGCAACGGCGATCCCACCAATGATGTGCTGACAGGAGAATACAGCTATATCCACCAGCAGGTGGAACAGGTAAAGGACTGGAGCGAACCGCCTGAGGGCATGGACGTGCGCCGGTTCTACGGCGGCGATCTGCAGGGCATCCTGGATAAATTGGATTATCTGCAGGATTTGGGCATCGAGGTCATTTACATGAACCCGATATTCGTGTCCCCGTCCAATCATAAATACGATTGTCAGGATTATGATTATATCGATCCCCATTATACAGTGATCAAAGAGGACGGCGGTGAGCTGCTCCCGCCGGGTGAGCTGGATAATAAAAAAGCGACAAAGTATATTAAGCGTGTAGTGAGCAAGGAAAACCTGGAGGCCAGCAACGAATTCTTTATCCATTTTGTGGAGGAAGTGCATAAACGCGGCATGCGCGTACTGCTGGACGGCGTCTTTAACCACTGTGGATCCTTCAACAAATGGCTGGATCGGGAATGCATTTACGAGGATGACGGCGACTACGAAAAGGGCGCTTATGTCTCCGAGAAAAGTCCTTACCGGAATTTCTTCAAGTTCAATAATACCCATGAGTGGCCGTACAATCCCTATTACGACGGCTGGTGGGGTCACGACACCCTGCCGAAGCTGAGTTACGAGACCTCTCAGGAGCTTTATGACTATATTATGGGCATTGCCCGGAAATGGGTTTCTCCGCCTTACAATGTGGACGGTTGGCGTCTGGACGTGGCGGCTGATCTGGGCCTGTCCGTCGATTTCAATCACAAGTTCTGGCAGGATTTCCGGAAAAATGTGAAGGAGGCCAATCCGGAGGCTGTCATTTATGCGGAGCACTACGGCGACGCCACCAGCTGGCTGAAGGGCGGCGAGTGGGATTCCATTATGAATTACGACACCTTCATGGAGCCCATTACCTGGTATCTGACCGGCATGGAGAAGCACAGCGACGGCAGGGAGCCGGATTTGATGAACAATGCGAATGCCTTTATTGATACCCTGCGGGAAAAATCCTGCGCCTTTACGGGCCAGTCCTATCTGATTGCCATGAATCAGCTTTCGAACCACGACCATTCCCGTTTTCTGACCCGCACCAACCATAAGGTGGGCCGCGAGGATGAACTGGGCAGCGAGGCGGCCGAGGAAGGCGTCTCCAAGGCGGTCTTCCGGGAGGCGGTGGCCATGATGATGACCTGGCACGGCGCGCCGACCATTTACTATGGTGACGAGGCCGGCGTCTGCGGCTTCACCGATCCGGACAGCCGGAGAACCTATCCCTGGGGCCATGAGGATCAGGAGCTGATCCGTTACCACAAGGAGCTGATCCGCGTCCGCAAGGAAAACCCGGCCTGTCGTCGGGGCAGCGGTATCCCGGTGTACGCCAAGGACGGACATTTCGCCTTTGGCCGTTTTTTGGACGATAATCATGTGCTGACCATTATCAATAATACCGAGGAGGCCGAGCGCATGACAATTCCGGTCTGGCAGATCGAGATCCCGGACGGCGAACTGTTTGAGCGCCAGGTGTTGTCCATGGAAGAAGAATTTAACCTGGAAAAAGCCCACTATCTGGTGTGCGACGGCAAGATTGAGATTTATATGCCGCCCTATTCCGCGGCTGTTATGAGCCATACCGGAAATAATTAAGAAATAGGGTATAAAAAACAAAAATTTTCGAATACAAGAAAAAGAAAAAACGAGAATAGAAAAAAGGGGTTGACAAATCCCTACCATCGTGATAAGTTAATAAAAATTTAATGAACTAAACCGTTGAAGCGGAGATAACGATGTTCATGCGCGCCCAGAGAGTCCGGGGAGGTGGAAGCCGGATCGAGATGCAGGATATCAAATGGACCGCTGAGGGCGCAGTCAAAGGATTATGTTATGTAAACCAAGTATTCTGCGACGTAAGGCATACGTCAGTTGCCGGGAATATGAAGGTATTCCGCAAAGAGCACGGGTCATTCCGTGAAACAGGGTGGTATAATTTTTGTAGAACTCGTCCCTGACAGATGTAAAAGTCTGTCAGGGATTTTTTTTATGCAATAGGAAATTCGGATGGAATTCCCTATTACATAAAAATATTATCGCACTCGGTGCAGTGGTAGATGGTTGCCAAGGCAACAACGCCTCGGCGCGAGAATGTGCCAAGGCACATTCTTTTTAGGACAGGAGGAAAAAGTGATGTATCCAAGCCTTGAAGAAGTAAAGAAGATAGCGGCGTCGGGCGAATACCGCAGAATTCCCGTATGCCGGGAGCTGTACGCAGACCGCTACACGCCGGTGGAAGTACTTAGGACCCTGCGGGGCTCCAGCCGCCATTGCTACCTGCTGGAGAGTGCCAGCCAGACCGAGAGCTGGGGCCGATATTCCTTTCTGGGCTGTCATCCCACGCTGGAGCTGAATCTGACAGACGGGGAGCTGACCATCCGGCGGACGGCGGAGGCCCGGATAGGGGCAAAGACGCAGGAGGCTGAAGCAGGGAAAACAGATGCCACAGACGCATCAGAGACTGTGGAAGTACGAAAGGTCACCCACCCGGGCGGATGCCCTCCGGGAAATTTTGAAGGACTATAAAAGCCCGGTGCTGGAAGGCTTGCCCCCATTTACCGGCGGCCTGGTAGGCTACTTCTCCAGCGACGATATCGAGATCGCGGGCGCGTCCCCGGAGACTTTGGTGAAGCTGGAGGATGGCCATTTAAGCACCTTCCCGTTGGCGGGCACCCGCCCCAGGGGACGGACAAAGGAAGAGGACCGGGAGCTGGAGGAAGGACTTTTGAAGGACGAAAAGGAGCTGGCCGAGCACAATATGCTGGTGGATCTGGGACGAAATGATATCGGAAAAATCAGCAAAATCGGCACGGTACAGGTGGAGAAATACATGACTGTGGAGCATTTCTCCCATGTGATGCATCTGGGTTCCACTGTCACCGGAATCATCCGGAACGATAAGGACGCGGTAGATGCGGTGGACGCCATTCTCCCGGCCCCGGCAGACCCGCGGACGCAGGCATCTGTATTCCGGTCATCCGACATTTCGCGGGCAAGGTTCCCATCTTCGGAGTCTGCCTGGGGCATCAGGCCATCTGCGAGGCCTTCGGCGGAACGGTCTCCTACGCAAAAGATCTGATGCACGGCAAGAAAAAGCTGATCCATAAGACCGGAGAAAGTCAGCTATTCAAAGGCTTGGATGAGACATTCCCAGCGGCCCGGTACCATTCATTGGCGGCTCTGGAGGACACCTTACCCGGGGAGCTTCGAGTGACGGCCCGCTCCGACGACGGCTCCAATGCCATCGGAAGCTTCTACCACTTCATCGAGGATCCGGAGGTGCAGCTGATTGGCTGCGAGGCGGCAGGACGGGGTGTCAATACGGCGGAGACGGCGTCTACTATCGCCACAGGCCGCTTAGGTATCTTCCACGGCATGAAGTCCTATTTCTGCCAGGATGAATATGGACAGATAGCGCCGGTATACTCCATTTCCGCAGGACTGGATTATCCGGGCGTGGACTTGATTGAGCTGGGTATTCCGTTCTCAGACCCTACCGCAGAGGGTCCGGTCATTCAGGCGGCCAATATGCGGGCCCTGGCGGGCGGCGTGACCACGGACAAGATCTTTGCCATGGTAGAGCGGATCCGGCAAAAGACAGATATTCCCATGGTATTCATGACCTACGCCAATGTGGTATTTTCCTATGGAAAAGGTACCGAAGACTTTATTCGCCGGGCAGCGGAAATCGGTATGAACGGCCTGATTCTTCCGGATGTGCCCTTTGAAGAAAAGGAAGAATTTGACAGCGTGTGCAGGCAGTACGGACTGGATTTGATTTCCCTGATTGCGCCCACTTCCCATGAACGCATCAAAATGATCGCAAAAGAGGCGAACGGTTTCGTTTACTGCGTATCTTCCTTAGGCGTTACCGGAACCCGGACCGAGATCACCACGGATATCGGAGCCATGGTGAGGCTGGTAAAAGAGGCGAAGGACGTCCCCTGCGCCGTAGGCTTTGGCATCTCTACCCCAGAGCAGGCGAAGAACATGGCCTCTCAGTCCGACGGTGCCATCGTGGGTTCCGCCATCGTGAAGCTCTGCGCGGCCTACGGAACCGAGTGTGTGCCAAAGGTGAAGGAGTATGTGAAAGCCATGAAGGACGCGGTGCGGGAAGCGTAAATTTTCTTAGTGTTTCCTTAATCTTCCGTTTACCGCCTAGACAGCCCGGGGAAATGGTGCTATGATAGCCCCGTTATGATAAAAGCATTATTAAGAGCGATTTTAAAGCCCCTGTCCTTCCTTCCGGCGTTGGCCATGATGTATGTCATCTACGGTTTCTCGGCCCAGGATGGAATCACATCGGGGAATTTAAGCTACAAGGTAAGTGAAATCATCGTCGAGACGGCAAATGAGAGCTTTGATCTGCAC
Organism: Candidatus Dorea massiliensis AP6; assembly: GCF_964245105.1. Lineage (NCBI taxonomy): Bacteria > Bacillati > Bacillota > Clostridia > Lachnospirales > Lachnospiraceae > Dorea > Candidatus Dorea massiliensis. Next base: position 4,998 of record NZ_CAXTKW010000018.1, read on the forward strand.
TGGAGCGCGCAGGAGGAGGCGCAGTATATTCAGAGAATCAATTATCCGGTGCGGAAGCTGGCTCATATGACAGAATATTTTCTGCTGGCGGTCTCGGTATCCTTTCCGCTGTATGTATACGGCGTGCGCGGGATCTGGCTGCTGCTTCTGGCAGGCGGTTTTTGTGTGGGCTTCGCGGCGCTGGACGAGTACCATCAGTCCTTTGTGGCGGGTCGCGGACCGTCGAAGCGGGACGTGGCTATCGACAGCATCGGCGTGACGGTGGGCGTCATTCTGGTGCAGATTATCTGTTTTATTGGCAGGGTGACGGTCTTCCGTCCGTTGGCGAAGAAGAAAAAGAAGAGACGGGCATAAAACGAAAGAGCGAAGCGTCGGAAAATCAGTGCTTTGCTCTTTCATTTCAATCACAAAAAAGGAACCCTTCTCCAAGGATTCCTTTTCATTCGTCGGCGTGACAGGATTTGAACCTGCGACCTCTACGTCCCGAACGTAGCGCTCTACCAAGCTGAGCCACACGCCGTTTTTGTGACTTGCCGTCAACAAATGATATAATAGCATAAGTTTAAGAGTTTGTCCAGTAGAAAATTAAAAAAATTTAAAATATTTCGCAGGGTGGATCAATCGATGCAAATGTGATACAATGCAAAAGAATATAGGCTCTGCTCCCGGACACTGACTGAGGAGAATTGTGTCATAAAAACGGAGAGCGGTAAGCCCATCAGAAATGGAGGAATTATCTATCATGGTTGAATGGAAAAATCTGGATACCCTGGAATCCTATCAGGAGCTGAAAGACACCGCGCGCGTAAACCTGGCAGAGGTCATGTCCGGTGAGAACGGAGCAGAGCGCGTGAAGACATACAGTGTGCCCATGGCAGAAGGCATGGCATACAACTACGCCGCAAAGGCCGTAGACGATAACGTACTGGCAGTACTGGCGAAGCTTGCAAAGGAAGCACAGCTGACGGAGAAGTTCGCGGCTCTCTATAACGGCGAGGTGATCAACACCGGCGAGAAGCGTCTGGTGCTTCACCAGTTGACCCGCGGCCAGCTGGGCGACGCAGTCGTAGCGGACGGCGTGGACAAGCGCGCGTTTTACGTAGAGCAGCAGAAAAAAGTAACAGAATTTGCAAATAAAGTACACGCAGGTGAGATTACCAACGCGGCAGGCGAGAAATTCACTACCGTCGTTCAGATCGGTATCGGCGGCAGCGACCTGGGTCCCCGTGCAATGTACCTGGCGCTGGAGAACTGGGCAAAGAAGAATGACACCTTCAAGATGGAAGCGAAGTTCATCAGCAACGTAGACCCGGACGATGCGGCAGCCGTACTGGCTTCTATCGATGTGGCTCATTCCCTGTTTGTACTGGTATCCAAGTCCGGTACGACTCTGGAGACTCTGACAAATGAGTCCTTCGTCAAGGACGCGCTCGCAAAGGCAGGTCTGGACGCTTCCAGGCATATGGTAGCTGTTACCAGCGAGACCTCTCCGCTGGCTAAGAGCGACGATTATCTGGCGGCCTTCTTCATGGACGACTACATCGGCGGACGTTATTCTTCCACCTCCGCAGTAGGCGGCGCTGTCTTATCCCTGGCCTTCGGTCCCGAGGTATTTGACCGCTTCCTGGCAGGCGCAGCTGCAGAGGACGTGCTGGCAAAGAATGAGAACCTTCTAGAGAATCCGGCGATGCTGGACGCTCTGATCGGCGTATACGAGCGCAATGTTCTGGGTATGGGCTGCACAGCAGTTCTGCCGTACTCCCAGGCACTGAGCCGCTTCCCGGCTCATCTGCAGCAGGCAGATATGGAGTCCAACGGAAAATCCGTGAACCGCTTCGGCGAGCCGGTAGATTACGTGACCGGACCGGTCATCTTCGGCGAGCCGGGAACCAACGGACAGCATTCCTTCTATCAGCTGCTTCACCAGGGAACCGACATCGTACCGCTGCAGTTCATCGGATTTAAGAACAACCAGTGCGGCGTGGATGTGGACATCCAGGGCAGCACCAGCCAGCAGAAGCTCTGCGCGAACGTCGTTGCCCAGATGGTAGCTTTCGCCTGCGGTAAGGAAGACGAGAACCGCAACAAGTACTTTGCAGGCGGCCGTCCCTCCAGCATCATTGTAGGCGATCAGCTGACTCCGGAGACACTGGGCGCGCTGCTGTCCCATTTTGAGAATAAGATCATGTTCCAGGGCTTCGCATGGAACCTGAACAGCTTCGACCAGGAAGGCGTGCAGCTGGGTAAGGTGCTGGCAAAGCGGGTACTGGCTCATGATACGGACGGAGCACTGAAGGCTTACAGCGAGCTGCTGAATATCTAATCAGATCATAGAAAATAAAATCGCAGCAGAATAGAGAAATCTGAATAGCGAAAACAGAAAATCTCATGTATGGATGACAGAAGCCATCCGTACATGAGATTTTTTATGAGAAATATTGTTTTTACAACTTTCAGTTAAAGATAGGAAAAGTAGTTCTTAGTTATATTTCATCTATTTGTTCCAAATATTTAGTTTACATAAGATTGGAGCTGGATATCTATCCATGAAACATCCGGCTTACGTACAGATAGAAATCCGGGTTCCTGCGCAAAACGAAGTTGGTCTCATTGGAGAAAATCGTCAATAGTCCGCGCCCAATGGTAAGGACCAGCAGGAAACATACAAGCCCATACAGGATCCGCGCTGATCGTGTTCCATCATAATGAATCTGATCCAGTATCAGAAGCAGAGCCAGCACCGACAGCGCCGGCGACAGGTCGCAGACATACCGGATCAGAATACCACCCAGCATAAAGTCCAGATACCCCAGTACCAGCGCAGCCAGCAGTACCAGAACCGCCGTCTGCTTTTTCAAAAGCTCTTTTTTGCCTGAAGACTTCGTGCAGACAACCGGAATCAGCAGGAAAATGCCCAGATTCAGCGGCATCTGTAAGAGCCCCGCGCTGTATTCCTGATAGAGATAGTTTCCGAAATCCAGGCAGATGTCGTCGGTAAATTTCAGGAATGGGAAAAACTCCTTGTATACAAAAGGCTCCATAAAATAGTGATACAGCATATTACCGAAGTGATGCAGGCTTAAGGTCACCGAATTAAACCGGATATCGCTCTCCGTCAGCTGATAGGAGGTGCCAAACTCAAAGAAAGAGTCAAAGCGGATGTAATTGTAGTACATGATTCCGGCAGCTCCTATGAGAACGGGAATCAGGAACGGCAGGGCGCTCTCCAGAAAGCGTTGTCTTGCGGAAAGCTTCTTATCAAAGAGAATCCGCAGGAACAGCGGCGCGCCGAAGGCCATGGCCAAGAGTACCACATTGGGCCGGGACAGTACCAGCATGACTACGGAAAGACCGCAGAGTGCGAAAAGCAGCACTCGTTTCCGGGCAGTCTGTGCCAGATAACCGTAAGAAGCCAGGGCCGTAAACGCTGCCAGCCAGCCGAAAGCGGCAATGGATGGCAGATAATAAAAGCTGCCGGAAGAAGCCTGCATCAGCCACAGAAAGCTGCCGCCCGGCACCGCGATTTCTCCGATCAGAAGGATCAGCAGATTGGCTTTGGGAGCAAAGAGCCGCAAGAGCCCATGAATGGCCGCGAAAGTACACAGCACGGCGAACAATGTCAGCAGCGTTCCCGCGAAAGCCGTCGTCGGCAGCATGCCGGTTACCAGATAAATGGGATAATACACCATAAAGAGGGGGGCAAGCCCGAAATAAGAATAATATTTTCCGTTGTAATAAGCCCGATCCCAGTGATAATCCACATCCATTTTTTCACGTTCCGTCTTATCATAAGGGTTGGGAAGAGTTTCCAGATCCGGATTAACGTCCAGATCAAGATATACCTGGCCTTTCGCAAAGGCGTCCAGCTGCTGCATGTAAGCGTCCACGCCCATATCCATGGAACGGATATCCTGAAGCGACGGATAGGGACGCAAAAGCTGATGGGAAGCATCGCCTGCGTACAGGATACCTGCGGAGATAAAGAGGGACAGCAAAAGCGCCCCAAGCTGCAGACGTCGGTGGCTGCGTTTCCCGGGCTGATAATCCTGTGCGTAAATGTGGAAACGATAAATCAGAAACAGTACGGTAAAGAAAGCAGTCAGAAGAAGCACCCGGAGGCCATGGATGGACAGCGGCACCCGGGTATTGAGTGTCACAGACAGCAGAAAGACCGGTTCAGTCAGTTCATCGGTAAAGGTCAGGCGGAGCCGGTTCAGATCCCCATGGCTGTGGAGGCGTACAGTAAAGGTATTTTCCCGGCCGCCGGGATTGACGGTAAAGCTTTCGGCTCCGGTGGTCTTGGACGAAGTGGCCGCGTCGCAGATTCCCACATTTCCGGAAAGCACTTTGGCGGAACCGGCTGTGACCACTGTTACGCTGCGGACCGGCAGGGAAAGATTGTCGAAAGATACGGATGGATTGTCCGGCAGCAGGGCCAGAGCCTCACCGTTCCAGCCTGCTTCCGCCGAAAGATCCATGGCGGTCTCGGGATAATCCCCGAAGGACTGTATAAAATAAGAAAACTGAAAAACACCAATCTCCAGCGCCAGCGCCAGAAAAAGAGCCGCGCCCAGTGAGACAAGAACGGCGGCGGGCACGGAAAGCTGCCGAAATTTTGTGTTTATATGATTCATAAAAGGAAATCCTTTCTTCTGTAAAAACAGAGTACCAATGCTAATCTGATAATAGCAGAGCGCGCGTCATTTGACAAGCCAAACAGAATTCGTCCGGGCGCAGAAAAAATCTCCGATTTCCCGGGAACAATTGACAAACCCTCGAAAAAAAACTACAATAAAAATACCTATAAGCGGAGAAAAGAGGAGGCTTGTATATGGATAAATTCGTAATTGCAATCACCAGAACCTGCGGAAGCGGGGCGACCTCTATCGGAAAAATTCTTGCAAAGAATCTGGGCGTGGAGATTTATGACCGGAATATCCTGCGTCTGGCGTCAGACGACAGCGGCATCAGCGAGGAGCTGTTCGCCAGGGCGGATGAGGATCAGAAGCAGAGCCTTTTGTTCCGGGCGTCCCAGAAGGTATATACAGGAGGCCTGATCCCGCCGGAGAAGGAGGATTTCACCTCGAACAATAACCTGTTCAACTATCAGGCTAAGGTGCTCCGCGAGCTGGCGGACGAGTCCAACTATGTGGTCATTGGCCGCGCGGCAGATTATGTGCTTCGCGACAAGCCGGGACTGGTTCGTGTGTACATTTACGCATCCCGGGAAAAGTGTATTGAGAAAGAGATGAACCGCCAGAAGATCGACTGGAAGACGGCGGATAAGTTCATCACCAAGACGGATAAGTACCGCCGCGATTACTATCGCTATTTTACCGGTCAGGAATGGGAGAATATGCAGAACTACGATCTGTGCATCAATACCACACAGATGACCTACGAGCAGGCGGCAAAGGCTATTCAGGATTTCGCGGAAAATATGCTGACTGATAAATAACACAGACTGACAGAGATAAGAGGGGGTATCTGAAAGGAAAGATACCCCTTTTTGGGTATTAGAATAAAAGGAAAATGACATGGCAGTAAAACGGGAATTTTCATACGCGTCCGCGGACGGGCGGACGAAGATCCATGGCGTGGAGTGGAAGCCGGAAGCAGGAGAGCCGAAAGCGGTGCTTCAGATCTTCCACGGCATGGTGGAGTATATCGAACGCTATGAGGAGTTCGCTTCTTACCTGACGGAAAAGGGCCTTTTGGTGGTGGGCAATGACCATCTGGGCCACGGCGGCTCCATTGTAAATAAAGAGGATTACGGATATTTCGCAGAGAAGAACGGTAACGGAATCGTGCTACGGGATCTGAGAACCCTGCACAAGAGGACGGCGAAGCGGTATCCGGAGCTGCCCTATTATATACTGGGCCACAGCATGGGATCTTTTTTGCTTCGTCAGTATCTGTGCCGTTACGGTGATGAGCTGGACGGTGCGATTATCATGGGAACCGGAAGCCAGCCGATGGCGGCATTGCGCTTTGGGCAGAACCTCTGTCGGTTGATGGCGAAGGTGAAGGGATGGCGTTACCGCTGGCCCTTTGTTGACAATATGGCCTTCGGGGGCTATAATAAGCACTTCCGACCGGCCCGCACCACCAGAGACTGGCTGACGAAGGACGAGCGGATTGTAGACGCTTATCTCGCAGATGAGCGCTGTACCTTCTTATTTACACTGAATGGCTATTATAATCTGTTCCATAGCATCGAGGAGGCCTCGAAGCCGGAGAATCTTCAGAAAATGCCGAAGGATCTGCCGGTGCTGTTCGTATCCGGAACCGAAGATCCAGTGGGAAATTTTGGAAAAGGCGTGGAGCAGGTGCGGAAGGCCTTTCAGGCTGTAGGTATGGAGGACGTTACCTGGATTTTATATGAAAATGACAGACATGAGATCCTCAACGAGACAGATCGTGCCACGGTCTACAAGGATCTCTACGCATGGTTGTACGTACGGATGAACGATCCGCGGCGTAAAACAGGAGGAAAATAATTATGAAAATAACAAAGAAGCTTTTAGCACTGGTACTGGTTCTGACCATGACTCTGGGACTTGGCGTGACAGCGAATGCCGCCTCCGATGACAAACCGATTCTGGCGCTGGGCGCGGATTTAAGCACGGATCAGCGGGCTGCGGTTCTGGGACTTCTGGGCGTGGATGAGAGCGATCTGGCCAATTACGACGTCATCAGCATCACCAATGCGGAGGAGCATCAGTATCTGGACGCTTACCTTTCATCCAGCGTTATCGGCACCCACGCCTTATCATCCGTGCTGATCCGTCCGGCTGAGGAGGGCGCCGGCCTGAATGTTACCACTTATAACATCAGCTACTGCACCATCGACATGTATACCAACGCACTGCTGACCGCAGGCCTTCAGGACGCCAACGTATTTGTGGCGGCTCCGTCCAATATCTCCGGAACCTCCGCATTGATCGGCGCAGTCAAGGGTTACGCGGATATGACCGGCACCAAGGTAGATGAGCAGGCTCTGGAGACTGCCGTCAACGAGCTGGTAGTGACCGGCGATCTGGGTGATCAGCTGGGCAATTCTGAGACCGCTTCCGACATGGTGGCCTATATCAAACAGCAAATTCTGGAAAATAATGCAAAAAGCGACGCGGACATTGAGAAAATCATCCGTGACGCCATGGACAAATTTAACATCAAGCTGACCGATGCTCAGGTTCAGCAGCTGATTGACCTGATGAACAAGATCAGCAAGCTGGATATCGACGTGGACGCCCTGTCGAAGCAGGCCACAGAGATTTACAACAAGCTGAAGGGCATGGGCCTGGATCTGGACAAGATCGATACCAAGCAGGTCGGCAATTTTATTACCCGCTTTTTTGATAAGATTATGAGTCTGGTAAATCAGTTTATCGGATAAAAAGAATAATATTGGGGGAGCAACATGTACAAGGTATTGCTGGTAGACGATGAAGCCCTGACCCGCGAAGCAATCGGCGAAAATATCCCGTGGGGGAAGCTGGGATTTGAGCTGGTAGCAAGCTGTGAAAATGGCCGGGACGCCATGGAAGTAATTCGACAGAAGAAGCCGGATCTGGTACTGACGGATATTTGTATGCCTTATGTGGATGGAATAGAGCTGGCGAAGTATATCTTCGAGAACTGCCCGGACACAAAGACGATTATTATCAGCGGCTACGATGAATTTGAGTACGCCAAGCAGGCGGTGCGCTATCAGGTGATGGAGTATATTCTGAAACCGATCACACCGTCAGAGCTGACAGAAGTGCTTTTAAAGGCGAAGGCGCGTCTGGATGAAGCGCGGACCGAACGAACCACATTAAAGAAATTAAAAGGGGCCTATCAGAGCAACAGGCCTCTTTTGCGCGGGCGCTTTTTGAACAGTCTCCTGCGGGGAGACGAGCGCCGGGAGAACCTGGAAGAGAAAATGAAGGATCTGGATGTTTCTCTGCCGGGTTCCTTCTATAATACAGCCATTGTGACAGGGGACGACCTGTCGCCGTTTCTGGATCGGTACCCGGGCGTGCGGGAGGAGCTGGCACAGTTTTCTATTTACAATATTACCCAGGAACTCATTGAGCAGCGGAAGCTTGGCGTAGTATTTCAGAATATGGACGCCAGCACGGTAGTTATTTTCCATGGGGATAATAAAAAAGAGCTGGACGAGCGGACGGAGACTGCGCTGACGGAAGTGCAGAAGACGGTCAGAGAGCTGCTGTTTATCGATACGACGGCAGGCGTAGGCGAGGATGTACCGGACATTATGAAGCTCTATCAGTCCTTTGAAAAAGCGAAGGCGGCACTGGAGCTTCGGTGGCTTCTTGGCGGTTCCCGGATTCTATGGTCGGAAATGCTGGATGCCAGCAAGAGCGCGCCCATCGACGTGCCCCATTGGGCGGAACGGGTTCTGGCAGGTGTGAAGGCCGGAAATACGGAGATTATTGAAAAAGAAGTGCGGGGCTTCGCCCAGGAGCTCCGGGAGCGGCGGACCAATCGGACCCGCTCCATTATCTATATGCAGAACCTGCTCCTCAGCGTGATAAACAGCGCGGATTTGGAAGAAGAACAGGAAAATGAGATATACAAAGAAGAAAAAGAGCTGATGAACCGGCTTTATACCTACGAGCGGCTTCGGGATATGTCCACGGACATCATTGCTATCTGCGGACATCTTTCCAGGCTTCTGAATGAGCAGCGGGACAGCTACGGGAAAAAGCAGGCAGCCAGAGCGCAGGAATACATTGAACGCAGCTACATGAATTCAGATGTGACCCTGAATTCCGTCTGCACCTATCTGGCCATGAGTACCAGCTATTTCAGTACCATGTTCAAGACGCATACCGGAGAGACCTTTATCGAGGCGCTGACAAAAAAGAGGATGGAAAAGGCGAAACAGCTACTGGAAAATACCTCCAAACGCGCCTATGAGGTGGCCGAGGAGGTTGGCTTTTCCGATCCCCATTACTTCAGCGTAGCCTTTAAGAAGGCCACCGGGAAGACTCCTACGGAGTACGCGAAGGAGAAACGGAAGAAATGAAAAAAAGCCTGCTGATGCGGTTCCGCAGTATCCGCACATCCATCATCGTAGCCTTCAGCGCGCTGATCATCTTTTCACTGCTGACCTATCTGGTGATCTCACTACAGTATACGGAGGATACGGTCCTGAAGAATTCCAGGGAGTATACCGCCCAGCTGATTGGCCAGGTGAACAATGATATTGATTCCTATATCAATCATATGGAAAATATTTCCTATATCGTATCCGGCAATACAGACGTGCGGGATTATCTGTTCACGGAAAATCTGAGCGAAGAACGCGCCAGGGAGCTGCGGGAGCGGATTACGACGGTGTTCCGAACCGTAGTGGATACCCGTGGGGATATTATAAATATTGCCTTGTTGCCCCAGAACCGGGAGCCGGTAATCAATGACGGATGGGCAGAGCTGAATCCCTATGCCAAGGTGACGGCGATGTCCTGGTATCAGGAGGCGCTTAAGCTGCAGGGACAGGCGGCTATCTCCTCCTCCCATGTGCAGAATGCGGTGCGGGATAAATACAACTGGGTGGTGACCTTAAGCAGAAGCATCACCAATAAGGCCAGCCCGGGCGTCTGCGGCGTCTTTTTTGTAGACCTGAATTATAATTCCATTCAGGAGCTGTGCGAGCATATCAGCCTGGGAAATAAGGGTTACGTCTATATCCTGGATAAGGATGGGAGTATCGTATATCATCCCCAGCAGCAGCTGATCTACAGCGGGATGAAGCATGAGCTGATCAGCGAGGTCATGGAGGGCGGTGATACCTCCTTTGTGACGGATGACGGAAAGCTGTACACGGTGTCCCGCTCCGAAGCTACCGGGTGGATCGTGGTGGGTGTGTCTGATATAGCTGAGCTGATGGAGGGAACCGATGCGGCCCGGCTGATTTACGTGATTATGGCTCTGGTGCTTTTTACCGTTGCGCTGACACTGGGGTATCTGATCTCCAATGAGATTACCCGGCCCATCAAAGGGCTGGAGCGTTCCATGAAGGAAGTGGAGCGGGGAAATTTCGGCAACGCGGCCCTGGAGGTCCGTGACAACAGTGAAATCGGTTCTCTGACCCGCAGCTTCAATATCATGACTGAGGAAATCCAGAACCTGATGAAGCAGAGCGAGCGGGAGCAGCGGGCTAAGCGAAAATACGAGCTGAAGGCGCTGCAGTCCCAGATTAATCCGCATTTCTTATACAATACCCTGGATTCGATTATCTGGATGGCGGAATGGGGCAAGAATAAAGAGGTTGTGACCATGACCTCCTCCCTGGCCAGACTGCTTCGGCGTACCATCAGCAACGAGCAGGAGCTGGTGACCATCCGAGAGGAAATCGACTGTACCGAGGCTTATCTGACCATTCAGAAAATGCGGTATAAGGATAAACTGGAATATTCAATTTCGATAGAAGAAGACATAAAAGAGGAAAAAATTGTAAAACTCCTTTTGCAGCCCCTGGTAGAGAATGCCATTTATCACGGTATCAAATATAAAGAAGGAAAAGGTACCATTGAAATCCGCGGTTTCCGAACCGGCGGCCTCATACAGCTGGAGGTGGAGGACGACGGCATCGGCATGGACGCGGAGGCACTGGCCCATATTTTCGAAAAACACATCCGGGATACAAAGTCCAACGGCGTAGGCGTCTCCAATGTAAATGAACGGATCCGGCTGTTCTACGGCCCGGAATACGGGCTGCGCTTTGAGAGCGAGCCGGGACAGGGAACCAGGGCCATCATGGTGATTCCGGCCGGAAAGGACGTGACGGCAGTTGAAAATGAGTAAAAAACGGGCGCGGATGTTTCTGGCTGCCGGCACGGCCCTGATTGTGCTGGCCGGCGGCCTCTGGTACTGGAAAAAGGCGCAGGAAACAGCCCGGCCGCTGGACATTGTGCTGATTCAGAAGGCACTGGACGATACGGATTTCTGGACCTCCGTTTATCAGGGCGGAGAGACGGCGGCAGAGGAATACAATGTGAACCTGACGGTGATGGGGCCGGAAAACGAGAGCCAGGTGGAGGAACAGAATCAGATGATTCTGAACGCCATAGCCACAAAGCCGGATGCCATTGTGCTCTGTCCCTGCAGCACCGATCAGACGGTGCCTTACGCAAAGCAGATAGAAGAAGCGGGAATCCGGCTGATCCTGGCGGACTCCACCATGGATGAGCCCATGGGCAGCGCCGTGGTGGCTACGGACAATTACCAGGCCGGTTATAAGCTGGGCAGCTATATGATGCGCTTCGCGAGGGAAGACAGTGTCATCGGCATTGTGGGGCACGTAAAAGGAAGCTCCACGGCGGTAGGCCGCGAAGCGGGCTTCCGCGCAGGACTGGGAAAATTTGGAAAGCAGGTGGCGGAGATCGTATTCTGCGATTCCGACGCAGACAAAGCCTATGAGCAGACGAAGGAGCTTCTGAAAAAATATCCGGATATGGATATGATAGTAGGTCTCAATGAGTATTCTGCCGTGGGCGCGGCCCGGGCTGTGAAGGCTCTCGGGAAGACCGACCAGATCCGGATGGGCAGTATCGACAGTTCCATGGAACAGATCCAGTATCTGGAGGCGGGTATTTATGAAGCCCTGGTGATCCAGAAGCCCTTCAATATGGGATACCTGGGCGTGGAGACAGCGGTGAACGCGGTACGGGGACGAAAGATCGCGAAAAGCACAGACTCCGGTTCGGAGCTGATTACAAAAGAGAATATGTACACGGAGGAGAATCAGAAGCTTCTCTTTCCGATCGCAAAATAAGGATTTCGCGGGCGGCTGTTTCGGACAGCAGCCTGCGAAATCTTTATTTATGTTGAAAAAGGTGCTTTTTTTACCACATTTTAGTTGATTTAAAGAAGATTTTCAACCTTTCCAAAAAGATTTTCTATTACTTTATTCATATTTTGGACATATAATAGTCATAGATTGACAGAGCGGACAAGACTTAAAAGACGGTTGTTCCGTTCCTTTTGTCTCTTTATGGGGTGAGGCAGGAGGGGCAGTCAGAAGTTAGGAGGAAGGAAAGTGGAGAAGATAAAAGAAAATGCGTTCGTCAAAAAGATTGGCTTTAACACATTGGTTCTGCTGTGTGTTATGGTGGTGCTGTACATACTGTTTGCCATTGCGACGCCGCTGATTAAGACAAATGCAAGCTTCGTAAGTTATTCTCGAATCGTAAGTGCTCTGAACTACGCTTACTTTTTAGGATTTCTTGCACTGGGTGTAACATTTGTAATTGCGACCGGAGGAATCGATTTCTCAATCGGACCGGTTATGTTCTGTTCAGCACTGATTTCAGGATATATGCTGACCCTGAAGGGTGTACCGCTTCCGGTATGTCTGTTGGTAAGCATTCTGGTAGGAACCATCTTCGGTATCATCAATGGTTTCCTGGTAGCTTACGCAGGACTGCCTTCCTTCATCACTTCCATGGCAAGCATGATGATTGCGAAGGGTGTCGGCTCCGTATTTACCAAGACACAGTCTGTCAGCTGGCCCCAGTCAGCAGACGCCAACGGCTGGTTCCGTAATCTGGTAAAGATGAAGGTAAACGGTATGGATATTCCGACCGGTCTTATCTACCTGATTATCGGCGCGATTATCTGCTCCATTATTTTAAATAAGACAAAAGCCGGAAGATACATTCTCTGTATCGGAAGCAACCGCGAGGCGGTTCGTCTGTCCGGTGTAAATACAAAGAAATGGGAAATGCTTGCCTACATCATCTGTGGCCTGCTGGCAGGACTTGCAGCTATCTTCTATGTAGGAGCATACACCACCGTTCAGCCGGGTCTGGGCGATACCTTCAACAACGAGGCAATCGCGGGCTGCGTAATGGGCGGTACCTCCATGACCGGTGGAGTGGCATCCATCGCCGGAACCCTGGTAGGAGTTCTGATTATAGCCCTTCTGCAGGAAGGAATCCTGGCTATGGGATTCCAGATCAATTATCAGTATATCATTACTGGTATCATCGTACTGGTGGTTGTTTACGCTGACCTTAGAAGCCGGCGCAGACGGAATTAATCGGAAGGGGGAAGCGAAAAATGGGTGACGTAATTTTAACCATGAAGGGAATTGACAAGTCGTTCCCCGGCGTACATGCGCTGGATCACGTAGACCTGGAGGTCCGCAAGGGAGAGGTTCACGCCCTGATGGGTGAGAACGGAGCCGGCAAGTCAACTCTGATGAAGGTTCTGACAGGTATTTACCATAAGGATGCGGGAACCATTACCTACGAGGGTAAGGAAGTAGAATTCACCAATCCGAGAGAGGCCCAGGATGCAGGTATCGTTATCGTGCATCAGGAGCTGAACATGATGGGTCATCTGACCGTAGCTCAGAACATTTTTATCGGCCGTGAGTACATGAATGGAAAGCTCATCGACGATAAGAAGATGAATGAAGAAGCAAAGAAGCTGTTCGATCAGCTTGGTATCAATATCGACCCGAAGGAGACCATGAGCCGCCTGACAGTCGGAAAGCAGCAGATGTGCGAGATCGCCAAGGCTATCTCCCATGACGCAAAGGTTATTATCTTCGACGAGCCGTCAGCAGCGCTGACCGAGGCAGAGATCGAGGAGCTGTTCAAGATTATCCGCGACCTGCGCGACAAGCAGATGGGTATCGTATATATCTCACACCGTATGGATGAGATTAAGGTTATCACAGACCGCGTAACCGTTATGCGTGACGGCGGATATGTAGGAACCCTGATTACCAAGGATTCCACCAAGGACGACATCATCAACATGATGGTTGGCCGTGTTATCTATGAGGACCCGAAGACAGAAAGCCAGGTTGCGCCGGACGCGCCGGTAGTTCTGAAGGTAGAGCACCTGAATGCGGGAAGAATGGTAAAGGATGTAAGCTTTGAGCTTCATAAGGGCGAAATCCTCGGCTTCTCCGGACTGATGGGCGCGGGCCGTACCGAGACAGCCAGAGCGCTGTTCGGAGCAGACCCGAAGGACAGCGGCGATATCTATGTCAATGGACAGAAGGTAGACATCAAGACTCCGCAGGATGCTGTTAAATGTGGTATCGGATACCTTTCCGAGGACCGTAAGCGTTTCGGTATTGTAGTAGACAAGACAGTAGCTGAGAACTCCACCATGGCTACCATGGAGAACTTCATGAAGGGCATCTTCATTGATAAGAAGAAGGAGAAGGATGTAGCTCAGGAATATGTAGAGGCCCTGAAGACCAAGACCCCCAGCGTGGATCAGCTGGTAGTCAACCTGTCCGGAGGAAACCAGCAGAAGGTGGTTATCGCCAAGTGGCTGGTAAGAAACTGTGACATCCTGATTTTCGACGAGCCTACCAGAGGTATCGACGTAGGCGCGAAGAGCGAGATTTATCATCTGATGAACGAGCTGGTAGCGGAAGGAAAATCCATTATCATGATTTCTTCAGAGATGACAGAGATTCTGCGAATGAGTGACCGTATCGTAGTCATGTGTGAGGGAAGAAAGACCGGCGAGCTGGGAATCGAAGAAGCCACACAGGAGCGGATCATGCACGCGGCAACGCTTAGAAATTAGGAGGGAATAAGACAATGACAGACAAGAAAAACGGAAATGCTTTTACAAACAATCCGCTTGTGAGAGCGATTGGTGTACAGAAAATTGTCGTCGTGATTGTGCTGATTGCCCTGATAGCGTTTTTCAGCGCGGTAAGCCCCTCATTCCGGCAGTATTCTACACTGTTAAGTATCATGGATTATACATACTACTTGGCATTCCTTGGAATCGGCGTAACCTTCTGCCTGATTACAGGCGGTGTTGACCTTTCCATCGGAACCGGTATGTTCTGCTACGCACTGATTGGCGGATACCTGATTACACGTCAGGGAATGCCGGTTATCGTAGGCATCCTGGCAACCATGATTTGCGGTCTGGTAATGGGAATTATCAACGGACTGATTGTTTCTAAGGGCGGACATGCTCCGTTCCTGGCAACCCTCTGTACCATGATGATTGCCAGAGGTCTGGGCGCTATCGCTACCGGCGGAGCCAGTGTAACCTGGCCGGGCGCTACCGCACCCAACGGCTGGACCAGAAGCCTGTTCAAGCTGACAGTAGGCGAGACCAAGCTTCCCTTAGGCTTCCTGTGGGTCATGATTCTGGCAGTGGTTATGAGCATCGTGCTCAATAAGACACGTACAGGACGTTATATCATCGCAATCGGAAGTAACAAAGAGGCAACCCGCCTGTCCGGTATCAACGTAGCAAAATACCAGACCATGGCGTATATATTCTCCGGTATCTTCACAGGACTTGCAGCGCTGGCTTACAGCTCCGCGTTCCAGTCCATGGCACCCGGCGGCGGTGGTGGTGTAGAGCTGAACGCTATCGGCGGAGCTATCATCGGAGGAACCTCCATGAGCGGTGGAGCCGGAAGCATCTCCGGTACTATCCTGGGAGTATTCATTATGTCCGTACTCCAGACAGGACTTCCGCTTATCGGACTTCAGGCAAACTATCAGCAGATTATCATCGGACTGGTACTGATTGTAGCTGTTTACATCGACGTACTGAAGAATAAGAAGCTGGATAAGTAAGGGAAATTCAAAATTATATAACGATGTGTACTGCGGCGAGCAGTTCATATAAAAAAGAATCCAATAAGGAGAACTTAATAAAAGGAGGATTTTTACATGAAAAAGAAGGTATTGGCAGCAGTTCTTGCAGCAACGATGGTAGTTGGACTGACCGCATGCGGCGGCTCCAAGGATACCACCACAACCACAACTCCTGACGCAGAAACTGAGGAGACCACAGACGATGCAGCAGCTCCGGCAGCTGACGCAAGCGGAATGTCTTTCGAGATCGTTTCCAAGGGTCTGCAGCATCAGTACTGGCAGGCAGTTAAGAAGGGTGTTGAGCAGAAGGCTGCAGAGCTCGGAGTTACTGTTAACTTTGTAGGTCCGGACAGTGAGTCCAACATTTCTCAGCAGGTTCAGCAGCTCGAGAGTGCTCTGAACGCTAACCCGACAGCAGTTGGTCTGGCAGCTCTGGATACAGAGTCCGTTAAGGATCTGCTTCAGAAGGCTATGGACAGCAACATTCCGGTAATCGGATTTGACTCTGGTGTTCCGGGTGCTCCGGAAGGATCCGTACTTGCAAACTGCTCTACTGACAACTACGCAGCAGGCGCTCTGGCAGCAGAGAAGGTTTACGAGGCAGTTAAGGATCAGGTAGCTAACGCAACCGCTCCGGTTCGTGTTGGTGTTGTAGCTCAGGATGCTACTTCCGAGTCCGTTATCAACAGAGGTCTTGGCTTCATCGACAAGTTCGCTGAGCTGGCTAAGGCTGATGGCAAGACTTCCAACGTAGTTGGAAACGACAAGTACATCGCAGATTCCAAGGCTGAGAAGACCGATGGCGCTGACGTTGTTATCGACGTTCGTGTACCGGCAAGCGTTACCTCTGAGCTGTCTGCAGCAGATGCAACCGCTCTGATGAACGAGAAGGATACTATCGCAATCTACGGCTCCAACGAGCATTCCGCAAACGCTATCATCACCGCAAATGAGAACCTGAACAAGTGCGGCGTTGGCGAGGGCAAGATCGTTGCAGCAGGCTTTGACTCTGGCGCAGCTCAGATTCAGGCAGTTAAGGACGGCGTTCTGCTTGGTTCCATTACTCAGGCTCCGGTAGCTATGGGTGAGACTCTGGTTCAGCTTCTGTACGATGCAGCTTCCGGAAATACCGCAGCTGTTAAGGATACAGATACAGGATGCCAGTGGTATACAGCAGAGAACTGCGGAGACGCAGAGATCGCACAGAATCTGTACGAGTAATTTCGGTCAGACAGTATATCTGAAAACTAAATAAAATAATGAGGGGCACACCGTCTGGTGTGCCCTTTCTGGAATAACAAAGAAAAGGAGAACTATTATGTTAAAAGGAATTCCGAGTATCTTATCCCCTGAGCTCTTAAAAGTACTTTGTGAGATGGGGCACAGTGACCGCATCGTTATCGGCGACGGCAATTTCCCGGCAGAATCCATGGGAAAAGACGCTATCGTCATCCGCTGCGACGGCCATGGCGTACCGGAGCTTCTGGACGCTATCCTGCAGGTAATGCCGCTGGATACTTATGTGGAGAAGCCTATGAACCTGATGGAGGTAATGCCGGGCGATCCCGTAGAAACTCCGATCTGGGACACCTACAAAGAGATCGTTGCGAAGCATGATAAGCGCGGCGCTGCCTGCGTCGGCAATATTGAGCGCTTTCAGTTCTATGAAGAGGCAAAGAAAGCCTATGCGATCATTGCCACAGGCGAGAGCGCGGTTTACGCGAATGTGATGCTTCAGAAGGGCGTAGTCATTAACTAAAGTGTGTTAAAAGTGTGAAAAAATCTTAATATTTTCGGTATTTTCAGGGATATGCCTTGCGGCATATCCCTTTTTAAGTTATACTTTACTGCGTGTTATAAGAAGAAATGGGGACATTATGAAAAAATGGAAAAAATGTCTGTCCGCAATACTTTGCGCGGCCGTTCTGCTTCCGGGCAGCGAAGCGCTGGCTTCAGAAGGCGATCCGGAGCAGGAGAAAGAGCTGGCGCAGGTAATGCCGGAGAAAGATGAGTGTATGTTTGAAGATGGCGATGTAGTCGGCTTTATCGGCGACAGCATTACCCAGGTGGAATATACAGGCATCAGTTATCAGGAATTTATTTACAATTATTATATTACACGGCATCCGGATTGGAAGCTGGAATTCCGGAATCTGGGAACAGCTTCCTATATGGCGGCAGATGCGGTCCGTCTGTACAGTGACAGCGCGGTGGTGACAGATAAGGCCATTGACGGGATCAATAAGGCAGTCATTATGTTCGGTATGAACGAGGCCTTGCATAACTGGTCGGCCAAGCGGTATATTCAGAGTATTAACCAGCTGATTGAGCTGCTGAATGACCGGGGAATTACCAACGATCAGATTATTCTGGTGGCGCCTACGCCTTACGACCAGACCCGAAGCTCCAATTATGATGAAAATGGTAAGCAGAAGGATGACACCGATGATTTGCTGAGTGAATATACCGGAGAACTGAAGATTCTGGCGGACGAGCTGGGAACTCACTATATTGATTTGCATACGCCGATGCTCTGGGTGACGGAGATCGTGCAGGGGCGCATCCCGGATGACACGCTAACAGTCACGGACAATGTGCATCCCAATGCCATGGGAAATACGATCGCCGGCTTTTTCTTCCTGTACCAGCAGGGAGCGGATAAGGAGGTGGCGTCCGTGGAAGTGGGTGAGGATGAGACGGCAGTGACCCGCAATGCCACTGTGGCGAAGCTGAAGCGAAAGGGAGACCGCTATGTGTCCTTCCGCTATCAGCCACACAGTATTCCGATGGCAGTGACCTATGAATTTAACGAGGCGAGTCAGTATTTTGAGATTGTTGATGAGATAAGCTGGGAAAACCTTCAGGTAGCCGGTCTTCATCCGGATGTGACCTACCGGGTTTATATGAATCGGATTCTGGTGGGACAGTACAAAGGTTCCGAACTGGTGCAGGGCGTCAATCTGACGAACCTGGACTGGAATCCCGGCCAGGAAGCTGCCAAGCAGATGGAGACATTGAATCAGAGCTGGCACACCAATTCATCGGATTACCGGGCAGTGGTCAGACAGGCCATGAAGGGAAAGGCTACGCAGGCGGATGTGGATGCGGCTTACGGTACGTGGAGCGGAACCACAGCGGCACTGATCGGACAGATGTATGACATCGCCGGAAAAAGTGTGGAACACGCCAGAGTCGTGGAAATTGTAAGTGAAGATTATCATGTCTGGATGGGACAGGAAATCTGGCAGTGGATCGTGGCGGCAGTAGCAGTCATAGCGAGCATGGGGGGATTTATCCTATGGAGAAAGAGACGGAGACGTCTTCGGAAAGAACAGGAGAATGGAAAATGAAAAAGTTTGTAGCAATGTTGTGTGTGGCAGGGCTGCTGACCGGATGCGCGGTGAGTGGCGAGAAGAAAACAGATGAGGTAAAGCCGGAGGCTCCGGCGCAGACCGAGGAAACGAAAGAAGAGACAGCGAAGCCGGAGGAAAAGACGGAGACCGCTGCGGAGACAGAGAACGAAGGTGACGAGCAGGTTATGCCGGAAAACTTCCGGGAGCTGTTCGCGATCGAAGCGGAAGGCATTGATTATCTGTCGGTGGAAGGGATCGAGGTGCCGGAAGGCACTGCTATTTCTATGATTGGAAAGGATTCCGCAAGCGGCTTCTGGAAGCGTGTAAAAGCAGGCGCGGAGCAGGCGGTGACAGATATCAATGAAGCGCTGGGTTACACAGGAAACGCCAAAGTGAAGCTGACCTACGATGCTCCTTCCAAGGAGAATGTATCCGAGCAGATCGACATCATTGATCAGATGCTGGACAAAAACCCGGACGCCCTGATTGTGGGCTATGTTGACGTGAATTCCGGCAAAACCCAGCTGGAGCTGGCGGAGGCCAACGGCGTACCGGTGTTTGCGGTGGATTCCAGCATCCAGAATTCCCTGATTGAGACGGAAACCAAGACCGATAATTACAAGGCGGCTGCTGAAGCGGCAGACAGACTCTGTGAAGCTATCGGAGATTCCGGTGAGGTAGCGCTTCTGGTACACAGCTCCGAGACCGAGACCGGTATCGAGCGTGAGAAGGGCTTCCGGGAGGAAATCGAGCAGAATCACCCGGATGTACAGATTATAGATACGACTTATGTAAACGAGGATGAACGCAGCGCCGAGGAGATCGTGGCAGCTGTCATGGCAGAACACCCGGATCTGAAGGCATACTTTGGAACCAATGATAATGTGACCCGTGTGCTTGCCACCGTGGTATCTAAGTTTGCGCTGGAAGGACAGACCGTACTGGCCGCAGGCTTTGATACCTCTGCCAAGCTGGTGCAGGCTGTGAAGGACGGCACATTGACAGGCGTTATGGGTCAGGACGCCTTTGGCATGGGCTATGCCTGTGCCGTATCCGCGCTTCGCTCCATTGCGAGTCTGGACAATGCTTCCGTAATCGAGCCGGGTTACTACTGGATTAACGCGGAAAATGCGGATGACTCCGTAACCCAGATGCTGACTTATAAATAGAATCATACAGGAAATATTAATTTTTCCATTTTTTTCGAAACTCCGAGGCGGTAATTCCCTCGGAGTTTTTAAATTGGCGGTTCAGATAGCTTGCGTCATAGAAACCGCAGCTGCGGGCAATCTCATCCAGAGTCAGGACAGAGAAGCGTAGGAGTTTTTTTGCCCGGGTCAGCCGCCGGGAGATTACATACTGGTTCAGCGTGGTTCCATAGTACTGGTGAAATTCCCGGGACAGATGATATTTACTGATAAAGAACCGCTCCGAAAGCTCGTCCAGGGAGAACTTTTCCGTATAATGCTCATCCAGATATTTTTTTACCTCGGTCATCTTCAGGCGGCCCGGGTATTTTTCTTCCCTGGATTCTGTAATGTCCTGCAATAAAATGGACAGAATATCTACAATCAGACGGGCTGAATTGATCTCCGTCTGAAAATCGGAATTTTCATTCAACTCCAGAAGTCCACCCAGCTTCTGCCGCAGCGTGGGAAAATCAGCCGGCATGAAAGCCGGCGCGCTGTTGGCCGCGAAATACTGATAATATTCCCGGGAGGAGGAGCCGTTAAAATGCACCCAGATGAGCTCCCAGGGATCGGTCTCACTGCTCTGGTGATAATAGGGCACCATGCAGTCGATGAAAAAACAGGAGCCCTTATGCAGCTCATAAATCGTACCGTCATACATGAGCACGCCGCTGCCGGAGAGCACCAGTACCACCAGATAGGATTCCAGATTCTTACGGCTGGCCACGTGGCTTTCGCGAAGCTTCAGGTAACCGGTTTCCTGCACATAGAAAAAGGCCGAGCGGGCGAAGGCGCTGGGCGTCTGAATCCGTCGCCGGGAGCTTTCCAGGTAGGAATCCGGGAATTTATCAAAATAGTTTTTCATGGGAAATGACCTCCTGAACGGGGAACAGCAAACAGCAATAAAATACCTATTTATGGCAATATCCTCACTTGTTAAGTATAATATACAGGTATATACTAGCAAAAGCAAGAAAAAGATAAGAAGAGATGCAGACAAAATAATACATATTTAAATGCTTTCGAAGCAGGAATGCAAGAAGGCGTGAGAGTGTAATCTGGCAAAGGAGAAGCTGTATGTACTACGTATTACTGTCCGGAGGCTCCGGAAAACGGCTCTGGCCCCTGTCCAACGACGCGCGGCCCAAGCAGTACCTGAAGGTGGTCAATAAAGAGAATAATTCCATGGAACACTGCTCTATGCTCCAGAGAGTCTGGGAGCAGCTGGACGAAGCCGGAATCGCCGGACAAGCTGTCATCACGGCAGGCCGGGAGCAGGTGGAGCTGATCAAAAGTCAGGTGAAAGAGGCGCAGATCGCGGTGGAGCCGGGGCGCCGGGATACCTTTGCCGCTGTACTGCTCTCCTGCGCCTGGCTTCTGAAAAACGGAGCGACGCGGGAAGATTATGCGGCGATTATGCCGGTGGATCCCTACACCGAGGGCAGCTATTTTGAGACTGTGAAGAAGCTGGAAGCCGTTATGCGGGAATCCGGCGCGGAGGTGGGGCTGATGGGCGCGGCTCCCACCTACCCGGCCAGCAAATACGGCTATATCCTGCCGGGAGCGCGGAAGGACGGCTGGTTCGAAGTCCGGGGCTTTGCGGAGAAGCCGGACGAGGAAAAGGCTGAGGCCCTGCTGAAAGAGGGCGCATTGTGGAACTGTGGCGTATTCTGCGTGAAAATCGGGGATATCTTGAAGCGCACAGGGACTTACGGCGTACCGGAGGATTACGATGCCCTCTGCGCCGCCTATGAAAGCCTGCCGAAAATCAGCTTCGATTACGAGGTGCTGGAAAAAGCGGATCACCTGGCCGCTGTAGAATTCGACGGGTACTGGAAAGATCTGGGAACCTGGGACGCCCTGGCAGATCAGATGAGCACCGACACCATCGGAAATGTGGTGCTGGACGACACCTGTGAGAATACTCAGGTCATCAACGAACTGAAAATGCCTGTGGCGGTCATGGGAACCCGGGATCTGGTGGTGGTGGCCGCCCAGGACGGCATTCTGGTGGCAGACAAGAGCCAGACCGCCAATGTGAAAGCCATTGCGTCAGCCTTTGATGCCCGGCCCATGTTCGAGGAGCGCCGCTGGGGCACTCTGGAGACTCTGGACGACACTGAGAGCCAGGGGCAGACGACCCTGACCCGGAAAATCTGCATTTACGATGGCATGACCTCCAGTTATCACTATCATGAGCACCGGGATGAGATCTGGACTGTCCTTCGGGGCACCGGCGAGCTGATTCTGGAGGGCACGAAGATTCCCTTAAGCCAGGGAAAAGCCGTCTGCATCCGCAAAAATCAGCGGCACGCGGTCAAGGCCTTCCACGATTTCGAGTACATCGAAATTCACGTGGGAACCAGCAGCGGAAATGAGGATATCAATCGAATCACATTCCATTGGGATGAGATAGAACTGAGCCATATTTTGTAACGATCAGTACAGCCGGAGGCTTTGCAGCGGAAGGCGCAGAAAAATGAGGAGAACGAAAATGAAAAAGACAGCGTTAATCACAGGAATTACAGGACAGGACGGCTCCTATCTGGCGGAGCTTCTGCTGGAAAAGGGCTATGAGGTATACGGCTTATTCCGTCGTGGCTCCACCAACACAGCCGAGCGCATCGAGCATCTGTTAAAGGAGCGGGAGGAAAAGGGTGACGGCCTGCATCTGGTGTATGGTGACATGACAGACTCCATGAATCTGGTGCGCCTGATGCTGGAAATCAAGCCGGACGAAATCTATAACCTGGCGGCCCAGTCCCATGTGGCAGTTTCTTTCGAGGAGCCGGAATACACAGCCAACGCGGACGGCATCGGTGTGCTGCGGGTGCTGGAGGCAGTTCGCATCGCGGGTCTTGCGAAGACCACCCGCATTTACCAGGCGTCTACTTCCGAGCTGTTCGGCAAGGTGGAGGAGATTCCCCAGAAAGAGACCACCCCGTTCCACCCCCGTTCCCCTTACGCGGTGGCAAAGATGTATGGCTACTGGATCACGAAGCATTACCGGGAGGCCTACGGCATGTTCGCGGTAAATGGCATTCTCTTCAACCATGAATCCGAGCGTCGGGGAGAAACCTTTGTAACCAGAAAGATTACCCTGGCCGTGGCCAACATTCTGGCGGGTCGTCAGGAGAAGCTGTACCTGGGCAATCTGAACGCCAAGCGTGACTGGGGCTATGCAAAGGATTATGTGGAGTGCATGTGGATGATTCTGCAGCACGATACGCCGGAGGACTTCGTCATTGCCACCGGAGAGACACGTACCGTTCGTGAGTTCACGGAGGCGGCCTTTGCCCATGCGGGCGTACAGCTTCGTTGGGAAGGCGAGGGCGTGGACGAGAAGGGCATCGACGTGGCTACAGGCCGGGTGCTGGTGGAGGTATCTCCCGAGTTCTTCCGTCCGGCGGAGGTAGATCTGCTGCTGGGCGACCCGACTAAGGCCAGAGAGACCCTGGGCTGGAATCCGCGGAAGACTTCCTTTGACGAGCTGGTGAAGATCATGACTGAGCATGATATGGAGCTGGTGAAGAGGTCGGCGACGGCGGGCGTGTTGAAATAGAAGGAAAAGCAACTGTCAGAAAGCGGCCCATATCAGGAATGTAAAATAAACAGAAAAGATAAAGACAGGAACAGTAAAAGATAATTTGAATGACAGTAATTGTATGATGATAAAACAGATAAGTACAAAGAAATATATTTTCTAAGATTCGTAAAAGTGTAAGAAGAAAGCAGGGAATATCATGACAGAAATAAAAGAAACTCAGGCAGTCGAACCCCTCGACCGCAACAAAAAAATCTATGTGGCAGGCCACTGCGGCCTGGTGGGCAGCGGTTTGGTTCGCTGCCTGGAAAAGGCTGGATTTAAAAATATTGTAACGAGAACCCACGCCGAGCTGGACCTGACCCGTCAGGCCGATGTGGAGGCCTTCTTCGCTGAGGAAAAGCCGGACTACGTGATTCTGGCCGCAGCCAAAGTGGGAGGCATCCACGCCAACGATACCTACCCGGCAGATTTCATCATGAAAAATCTGCAGATCGAAACCAACGTCATCGACGCGGCTTACAAAAATCAGGTGCAGAAGCTGCTGTTCCTGGGAAGCTCCTGCATCTACCCCAGAGATTGCCCGCAGCCGATTAAGGAGGAATACCTGTTAAGCGGCTATCTGGAGAAGACCAACGAAGCCTATGCCCTGGCGAAAATCGCGGGCCTGAAAATGTGCGCCTTCTACAACCGCCAGTACGGCACCCACTACATCAGCGTCATGCCCTGCAACCTCTACGGCATCAACGACAACTTCGCCCTGGAGAATTCCCATGTACTTCCGGCCCTGATCCGCAAGTTCCATGAGGCGAAAATCAACCATGCGCCCACTGTCACGGTCTGGGGTAGCGGCAAGCCCTTACGGGAGTTCCTGAACGTGGACGACCTGGCAGACGCCTGCCTGTATCTGATGGATCACTACGATGGCGATGACTTCTTCAACGTGGGCTACGGTCAGGAAGTGACCATCCGCGAGCTGGCCGAGCTGGTGAAGAAGGTGACCGGATATGAGGGCGAGATTGTCCTGGATCCGACGAAGCCCGACGGAACGCCCAGAAAGCTCACCGATATCAGCCGCATCAAAGCCACCGGCTGGGAGCCGAAGATCGATCTGGAGACAGGACTGCGCCAGACTTACGAGTGGTTTTGCGGGCATTATGCGACAGGCGATTTCGCGCAGCGATAAAAGAAAATGTAAAAAACTGGAACCAAAAGCACAACGCAGAAAGGGGGACGCCACGCATGCAGCCCGCACAGCCGCAGAAATTAACGCCTATCCGAAAAACCTACATCTGGGGTACCGAAGACTGGATGCTTTCCTGGTTCAATGAGGGCCTGGAGGACGTCCCCCTGCTCATCAAAATCATCAAAGCCCGGGAGGCCCTGTCCGTACAGGTACACCCGGGCAACGCATTTGCGGAGGAAAAGGAGCATAAAAGCGGCAAGACAGAGATGTGGTATGTGCTGGACTGCGAGCCCGGCGCATATCTATATTATGGTCTGAAGCATAAGATTTCCGAAGATGAATTCCGCAAGCGTATCCAGAACCAGACCATTCTCGAGGTCTGCCGGAAGATGCCCGTGAAAAAGGGCGACGTTTTCTACATCCCGGCGGGGCTTCTCCACGCCATCGGCGCCGGTATCACCGTGGCGGAGATTCAGCAGAGCTCCGATGTAACCTACCGGGTCTACGACTACAACCGGGAAAATGCCAACCATGAAAAGCGCCCCCTCCACATTGAGAAAGCCGCCCTGGTGGCAGGCTTCATGCCGCCCCTGGCCGGACACCGTCCCATGGGTCCTCATATCCGGAAAAATGGATATTCCAGAACTTTATTAGTGCAATGTCCGTATTTTGTGGTACAATTATATGAGATAAGCGAAAGTGTGACCGACGATACCGCCGGAGGCTTTCAATCGCTTCTGATTCTGGGGGGCGAGGGCGTCCTGAAGACCCGCTTCGGGGAAATGTCCCTGAAGGCTGGAGACAGCATTTACCTTCCCAAGGAGACAGGAGACTATCAAATCATCGGAACATTACAGCTTCTCCGCTCAACCGCGGAGCGAAAGTGAGGTAAGAATATGAATCTGAAATTTGGAACAGGCGGATTGCGCGCCACCATGGGACCGGGACCGGACCATATGAATCTGGAGACCATTCAGGAAGCGACCCTGGGCGTGGCAGCTTATGCGAAGGAGCAGAGCGACAACCCAAGCGCAGCGCTGGCCTACGACAGCCGGAACCATTCGGAGGAATTCGCCCGCGAGGCGGCCCGGGTACTGGCCATGCAGGGCTGCAAGGCATACATTTACCCGAAGCTGATGCCGACCCCGACCCTTTCCTTCGCAGTGCGTCATCTGAAGACTACAGTGGGAATCGTAGTGACCGCCAGCCATAACCCCCGGGAATACAACGGCTACAAGGTATATGGTTCCGACGGCTGCCAGGTGACCAACGAGGCGGCGGATCGGATTCAGCAGCATATCTGGGCAGCAGATAAGAGCCAGGCCCGGGGCGGCAAGACCTTCGAAGAGTACGTGGAGGACGGACAGATCGTCCTGATTGACGAGAAGACCCTGAAAGCGTTCCTGGCGGCTATCATCCGTAAGCGGACCAGGAAAGAGCTGACCTCCGGCCTGAAGGTTGTTTACACGCCGCTGTATGGCGCAGGCCTGATTCCGGTGACCAGCATCCTGAAATACATCGGTGTAAAGGATTTGCAGATTGTGGCCGAGCAGGCGAAGCCAAACGGCGACTTCCCCACCTGCCCCTACCCGAACCCGGAGTCTCCGGACGCCCTGAAGATTGGCCTGGAGTGGTGTGAGAAGACCGGCGCGGATCTGCTGATTGCTACGGATCCGGACAGCGACCGTCTGGGCGTGGTGGCGAAGAAGGGCGATAAATATGAGCGCCTGAACGGAAATGAAGTGGGCATTCTTTTGCTGGAGTACATCCTGCGCTGCAGAAAGGCAGCAGGAACCCTGCCGGAGCATCCGGTGACTGTCCGCACCATCGTAAGTACCTCCATGGTCGACCGTATCGCGGAAGCCTACGGTGTGGAAGTCATCCAGACCCTGACCGGCTTCAAATGGATTGGCGAGCAGATCGGCAAGCTGGAACAGGCAGGAGAGGAAGACCGCTACGTCTTCGGCTTCGAGGAGAGCTGCGGCTACCTCATCGGCAGCTATGTACGCGATAAAGACGCCGTAGGCGCAGCCATGATGTTCTGTGAGATGGCCGATACCTACAAGGCCGAGGGCAAGACGGTCTGGGATGCACTGGATGACCTGTACGCCAAGTACGGACACTATGAGACAACTCTCAAGACCTATGAATTCAACGGCGCCGAAGCCGACAAGCGCATGGCCCAGATCCGCGAGGGCCTGAACAGCCCGGAGGGCATGAAGTTTGGGGGCTCCAAAGTAGTGCGCTATAAAGATTATAAAGACGGCGTCGACGGCCTCCCGGCCTCCAACGTCCTCCAGATGTGGATGGAAGACGGCAGCGAAGCAGTAATCCGCCCGTCGGGCACGGAGCCGAAGATTAAGGTGTATACAGAGAAGCTGGTATAAAAGCTGAGAGATAAAGAAAGGACACTTCCCATCTAGGAGGTGTCCTTTTTCATGAAGCAACCATAAGAAATTACAGCTGGTAAATTCCTACGGATAGAAAAGAGTAAAAAATCTTATAAATAAGGAGGATTTTGTAGAAAAACAGAGAAAGTAAAAAATTGACAATCTTAACACCGGGTTTATACTTAAAGTAGTGAAAAAGTCAAGAATTAACTCAGAAATTCAGTAGTCAAATTCCAGGCATATCGCCGCTATTTTCACAGAAATAAAAAAACGGTATGTATTTAACTACCGTTAGAAAGAGAGGTAGAGATGGAAAAGATCCAAAGAGAGAAAAGAAGTTTAGAGGACTTGAATGTGATAGACGATTTTCTCATGAATGCAGCAGCATCAGACAGAGAAGGTGGCGAGGAATTTTGTCGTTTGATACTGTCTACGCTTTTGGAGCGAGAGGTAGGCAAGATTCATATAAATACTCAGAAGGTAATTTCGGCCGGAGCACCTAATCTCCGAGGAATACGTATGGATGTAGAAATTATCGAAAGTGCGGGGGAACTTATAAACGTATATGATATCGAACCGTGTCGCTATCATAAGAGAGGGTTGGAGAAATCAAATCGTTTTTATCAGGCAAAGATTGATAGTCGATATATGAAGAGCGGGGAACGTGATTTTACAAAATTACCCAATCTGTATATTATTACAATTTTACCGTATGATCCATTCGGAGAGAATTACATGATGTACCAGATTATAAATCAATGTCTGGAGGTACCGGGGCTTGAATATAAAGACGGATTGCGGTATATTTATTTTAATACAACAGGAAAAAAGGGCGGAAGTCCTGCAATTCGAGAATTGCTTCAATATTTTCAGAACAGTACAGAGACCAACGCTAGAAGTGAAAGATTACAGAGGATACACGAACACGTCAAAAAGGTAAAGGTATTGCCGGAGGTGAGAGAAGAATTTATGAGGTTGGATGATATTATTTACTATGAGCGGGAAGAAGCAGATCAGAATCGCGCAGTTCAGGATATCCTAGAACTGTTGGAAGACTGCGGTGAAGTATCAGAAGAACTCAAAAACAAAATCAAAGTGCAGACCGATAAAGAAACTTTGAGAAGATGGCATAAGCTTGCAGCGCGGGCAGAGAGTCTGGAGGAGTTTGAAACGAAAATGTAAAATAAGAAAGGACACTTCCTATCCCGGAGGTGTCCTTTCTTACAAGACTATTTCCTGGGTGCCGCACAGCTCTCCCGTACCGCCAGATAGAATGGAAGGGAAATCTTCATGGGCAGATGATGTCCGCCCTGAATACGGTCAATTAAAATCTTGGCGGCAGTCTGTCCCATTTCATCCAATGGCACATGAATCGTAGTAAGCATTGGTGAGAGATACTGCGCGGTATCAATATCGTCAATACTAATTACAGATACATCCGCAGGAATTTTGAATCCGGACTCCTGTAAAGCTCGCATGGCTCCGATGGCAGTCAGATCATTGGGGCAGAAGATGGCAGTCATGTCCTGCGTGCGGCTAAGCAGCGTCTTGGTGCCATTGTAGCCGCCCTCGGAAGAAAGCATCACATGGGAAATAAATTCATTGCGGATCGGAATATTGTGCTTGCGCAGAGTGGCCAGGTATCCGGTATAACGTTCTTCATTCTTCGTTTCGCCCACATAAGCGATCCGGGTATGCCCCAGTCCAATCAGGTATTCCAGAGCTGCCTCCGTGGCCTGAAGGCTTTCGCAAAGCACCTGATCATATTTTGCATTTAAACTATTCAATCCGGCATAAATTACATAATTAAAATATTTCTTCAGGAAACTCAGCATAGGCTTATCACACCGTCCGAGAACCGCCACGCCGTCTACCTGATTGTTTGTGATCAGATGAAATGTAGTCGGATCCTGAATATCAATAGAAGTAAAAGAATACTTCAAAATATAATTCTGCTTGAAAGCCTCTTTCTCGATACTATGGGCCAGATGGGAAAAAAATGGATCCGTAATGGCATCTGGAGTTCTGGCAAAAAGACAGGCAATGGAACGGGAAGGTTCTGTCATAACAGAGGTCATGCCGTTTTTCAGATTTCTTGCGTTGGAATTGGGAATATAACCAGTGCGCCGTACAATTTCCCAGATACGATTCTGTACTTCTTTGCTTGCAACATTGGAATTCCCCTGATTGATAACGCGGGAGACGGTTGAGATAGAGACACCGGCTTCCTGAGCAATTTCTTTTAATGTCATAAAAATCTCCTCTTCTGTAATGTCTGCGATTGCTTAATAAAACTCAAACTTCCCCCGGTAATATAAGGCGCGTCCAAGTTGAAAAAGAGAAGTGTTAGAACCATAATATACAAAATAAATGAGAAAGTCAATAAATAGAAGTCAAGATCTGACATATTACACAAACGTTTGCGTAAAACTATGTTGATTATGAGGTGAAAATAAACTAAAATGAAGGAACAGAGAGGTGTAAAAACTATAAAATGTACAAGGAGGACAAGAAATGAAAAGGTTAGTTGCACTGTTACTTACAGCGACCATGATTGCCAGCCTGGCAGCGTGTGGAGGAGCGAAAGAATCGGAGACCACAGACACAGCGACAGCTACCACAGAGCAGGGGGAAAGCTCTGAAGCAGCAGAAGATGTGGATGATACAGTCTATGATATCAAGGTGAGCGGACATCCATATATTCACGCATTGCCGAGCGTATATGCGATCGAGCAGGGATACTTTAAATGCGAGGATCCGACTGTGGACATGTATTCTGGCGGCCCGGTTCAGAACGAGGCTATCGCTTCCGGTGCATGGGATGTGGGAACCACAGGTACCGGCGGTATCGTACTGGGAGCTGTTGGCTATAACCTGAAAGCAATTGGGTTTACGGCACCGGATGAAAACACCGTAGACCTTTGGGTACGTCCGGACAGCCCGCTTGCAAAATGTACGCCGGACGAGATGGGTGTATACGGAACAGCGGACGACTGGAAGGGTCTGACCGTTCTTTGCGCGACAGGTACATCCTGTCACATGATGCTGATTGGACTTCTGGAGCATCTGGGCCTGACAGAAGACGATATCAATCTGATTGATACCTCTGTTGCAGATTCCTATGCGGCGTTCAAAGCAGGAACCGGTGATGTGGTTGCGCTGTGGTCTCCGTTTGGTTTCCAGGCAGAGGAAGATACCGATTGGGTAAAGGTAGCCAACGCAGTAGGACTTGGAATTACCCAGCCGTGTGTTATCGTAGCTACAGAGGACGCTATCCAGAATGACTGGGACGGCGTATATGCATATCTGAAGGCTTATTTAAAGGCAGCGACCGAGCTGAACGCAGATCCGGAAGGAACCGCACAGATGCTGTATGACTTTGAAGAGGAGCAGGGCATCAGCTTAAGCGAGACAGCAGCTGTGAAGGAAGTAGAGAACAGACCGTTCGCGTCCATCGAGAGAAATGAAGAGCTCTTTACCGTAAGAGATGACGGTGGATGCGAGGCAAATGATATCCTGCTGGTATTCGCAGAGTTCTTCGAGGGCCAGGGCAAGATTTCCCAGGATGACCTGAACAAGCTTCGCGAAAATGGCATGGTAGACACCAGCTTCATGGAAGCATATATGAGCGGAAAATAGAATAAGAGCTTGCAGAATGTAACATGACATAAGTAGAGAAGGGTAGTATAGATGGCAGTTTGTACTGCCCTTCTTCTGACTTATTTATATAATGGAGAGAGGTATATGAGCGATAAATCGAAAGAAATTTCAACAGAGGTCGCCAATTCCATTCTGATAGAAGCAAAGGCCAAACGGAAAGAAAACCGACAGCTCCTGTTGATATCTACCATCAGCGTGCTGGTATTTCTGGGGATTTGGGAATTGGCTGTTCGTATAGGATGGATCGACAGTAAATATCTGTGCGCGCCCACTACAGTAGTAAAAACATTCATACAGAAATTATCGGATCCGAAACCGGACGGAGCGGTGCTGGGCGTTCATATTATAACCAGTCTGAAGCTGGTTCTGGTAGGGTACTGCAGCGCGGTTATTGTGGGCGTTCCGCTGGGACTAATCATGGGTTATTATCATACCTTTGATAAGCTGGTATCTCCGATTTTTGAAATCATTCGACCGATTCCGCCTATCGCGTGGATTCCGCTGTCAATTATCTGGCTGGGAGTCGGAACGACGGCAAAAGCCTTTATTATTTTCCTAGCAGCGTTTGTTCCCTGTGTCATCAATTCTCATACCGGCATCAAGCTGACGCCGGCCGTATATCTGAATGTGGCCAAGACGTCAGGAGCCAGCAGGTGGGAGATTTTCTGGACTGTCAGCAAAAATTACGCCATGCCACTGGCCTTTACCGGCATACAGGTAGCCTTGGGAAATGCATGGTCCACGTTAGTTGCGTCGGAGCTTCTGGCAGCTACGGCAGGTCTGGGCTATATGATTCAGCAGGGCCGTTCCCTTGTCAGACCTGACATTATCATCGTAGGAATGCTTACCATTGGCGTAATCGGAGCTATTCTGACGACGCTGTTGTCCAAGCTGGAAAATCATGTTGTGAAATGGAGGAGCAGAGGATGAAAAAGAATCGTTCGCAGGCACGGGATATCATGCTTTCCACTCTGTCTATCCTGGGACTGATTGTTGTCTGGTTTCTCGTGTCAAACAGTAAGCCGGATTTTTTTCCGACGCCTATGGCGACCATTGAACGTTTTATAAAACTGATTGAAAAACCGGTTATGAAAATTTCGATTCTGGGACATATATTTGCCAGTCTGAAGAGAGTTATGCTTGCGCTGATTGCAGCTATCATTCTCGGGGTTGGAATCGGACTGGTTATGGGCTGGAATAAAAAAGTAAGAGCAGCTATTAACCCGATTCTGATGGCGTTGCGTCCGATCCCGCCAATTGCGTGGATTCCGCTTATCATCCTGCTGTTTGGTATCGGAGAGTTCCCGAAGGTACTTCTGGTATTTATCGGAGCATTTTTCCCGATTGTTATGAACACTATGTCAGGTGTTTCACTGGTAGACGATATGTATCTGAAGGTTGGAAAGATTTACAAGGCCAATACCGGGCAGATGCTGAGGCATGTGGTATTTCCTGCAGCTATGCCGGCGATTCTGGCGGGTATCAAGATCGCTATCAGTTCTGGATGGATGGTAGTGGTAGCGGCAGAAATGCTGTCCAGTAAATCCGGACTGGGATTTTTGATTAACCGTGGACGTGACAGCTATGATGTGGCTCTGATTATGGTAGCCATGATTCTGATCGGCGTGGTAGGAGCCCTGTTAAGCGCCGTATTTACACTTATTGAAAGGAAATTATGCGGATGGATGAGCAAAGAATAGTACAGGTTCGACTGGAAAATATATCCCGCTCCTTTGTATCCAGAAAGACAATTTTCGAAGCCGTTAATCATGTAAGCATTGATGTATACAAAAACGAGTTTCTGGTTTTGCTGGGACCGGGACAGTGCGGTAAAACCGTTCTCCTGAATATGGTAAGTGGACTGGAGACGCCGACAGAGGGAAGAGTAGAATTTGTAGACAGTGATAAGACAGATTTGGGCTTTGTATTTCAGAAGACGGCAGTATTTCCGTGGAAAACCGTTATGGAAAATGTGGAAATGCCTTTGGAATTAAAGGGTGTTCCGAAAAAAGAACGCAGAGAGCGGGCACAGTATCTGATCGATCTGGTAGGCCTGCATGGATTCGAGAATGCGCTTCCGAAGCAGCTTTCCGGAGGAATGAAACAGCGAGTGGGAATTGCGAGAGCCTATTGCAATAATCCGCAGGTACTGCTGATGGATGAGCCTTTTGGAGCGCTGGACGCGCAGACCAGATATCAAATGGAAGAAGAGATCTTACGCATCTGGGAGCAGGAAAAGAGAACGGTTATCTTTGTTACGAATAATATTGAGGAAGCCGTATATCTGGCGGATCGGATTATTCTTCTGAGCGCTTGTCCGGCGACAGTAAAAGAGGTATATGAGATC
This sequence comes from Candidatus Dorea massiliensis AP6, assembly GCF_964245105.1. Lineage (NCBI taxonomy): Bacteria > Bacillati > Bacillota > Clostridia > Lachnospirales > Lachnospiraceae > Dorea > Candidatus Dorea massiliensis. The sequence goes on from NZ_CAXTKW010000018.1 coordinate 38,276, forward strand.
GCATTGCCCAGACCGAGAGATTACGTGGATACAGAATTTTTGAAGATTCGTGAAGCGATAGAAGCAAATACAGACTTGGCGTTATAGACAGGAGGTATATCATGGAAAAACGAGAAGTGAAAGTCCAGGTAAATCATCTGACAAAGCGCTTTGGTGATTTGCTGGTATTAGACGATATCTCATTTGAGATTAACAAGGGAGAGTTTGTCTGCATTGTAGGTCCTACCGGCTGTGGAAAGACAACATTTTTGAATCTTCTGACAGGGCTTCTGGAGCCTACAGAGGGAGAAATTCTGATTGACGGAGAGCGTGCGGATCCGAAGAAGCACAGCATTTCATTTGTATTTCAGGAGCCCTCGGCTTTTCCGTGGCTGACGGCTCAGCAGAACATCGAATACGGCCTGAGAATCAAGAAGAAACCGGAACAGGAAATTGTTTCACAGCGCGAGAAAATTATCGGCCTGTTAGGTCTGGAAAAATATAGAGACGCTTATCCGCATGAAATGTCAGTCAGTATGGAGCAGAGAGTGGTTATCGGACGTGCCTTCGCGTTGAATCCGGATCTGCTTCTGATGGACGAACCCTATGGACAGATGGACATCAAGATGCGCTATTATCTGGAAGACGAGGTTATCCGGCTCTGGCAGGCGACGGGAAGCACAGTACTTTTTATCACGCATAATCTGGAAGAGGCGACTTACCTGGCAGAGCGTGTACTGATACTGACGAACAAACCTGCGAAAATTAAGACGAGTATTGATGTGGATCTGCCCAGACCGCGACAGATTGCGGATCCGAAGTTTATTGAAATCCGAAAAGAAATTACCGATATGATCAAGTGGTGGTAGAAAGGAGCAGTTATGAAAAATCTGAAGGACAAGGTTGTATTTATTACAGGCGGCGCCCGTGGACTGGGTTATGCTATGGCAGAGAAATTCGCGGCAGAGGGCGCAAAAATTGTGATTGGTGATATTCAGGAAGCCCTTGCGATGGAATCAGCAGAGAAGATTCAGAAAGAATTCGGTGTGGAAACCTATGCGTTCCAGATGGATGTTACCAGCGTAGAGAATATCAAGGCTGCATTTGCAAAGGTGAAAGAGCGCTTCGGAAAACTGGATGTACAGGTCAATTGCGCGGGAATTCAGATTCGCTGCCCGTCTAAGGAATTCACAGAGGAAAACTGGGATAAGCTGATGAACGTGAATCTGAAGGGCGTATTCTTCTGCTGTCAGCAGGCAGCTCTCTTGATGGGCGACAGCGGCGGAGCCATCGTTAATATCTCCTCCGGAACATCCACGCAGACGACACCGGGACGCGCGCCTTATGTTATCTCCAAAGGCGGCGTAAACGCCATGACGGCAGTGCTTGCTTCGGAGTGGGCAGAGGACAGAAACGGGAAAAAGGCTATCCGTGTCAATGCGGTAGCGCCTGGCTGGATTCTGACTAATATGGTACAGGACGGCTATCGATTGGGTGTCGTATCTGAGAATCAGATTCTGGCAGCTGTTCCGTTCAAACGTCTGGCAAACCCGTCCGAGATCGCAGACGCAGTCGTATTCCTCGGCTCCGATGAGTCCAGCTATATCACAGGACAGACATTATTCGTAGACGGTGGCTGGAGCGCTCTGGGTATGCCGGCCATGGATCTGATTAAATAAGGAGGGAAGCAGGATTATGAAATTAGCTTATTCTTCAGAAGAATTGAAAAAGACCGCCAATGATATTCGCATCAATATCGTGGAGAGTATCCATTGCGGCGGCTCTGGACATCCGGGCGGTTCCCTGTCCATAGCGGAAATGATGGCCGTATTGTATTTCCACGAGATGGATGTGGACGAGAAAAATCCGAAATGGGAGGATCGGGATCGATTCGTGCTTTCCAAAGGTCATGCGGCACCCGCTTATTACGCGGCGCTTGCGGAGCGAGGCTATTTTGATAAAGAGGTACTGAAAACCCTGCGCCATATTGACAGCATTTTACAGGGACATCCGGATATGAAGAAGGTTCCGGGCGTAGATATGTCCACAGGTTCTCTGGGACAGGGAATCTCCGCAGCGGCAGGTATGGCCCGCTTTGCGAAACAGACCGGAAAAGGCTTCCGTGTATACAGCATTCTGGGCGATGGCGAGATCCAGGAAGGCCAGGTATGGGAAGCGGTTATGAGCGCAGGTCACTTTAAGCTGGATAACCTGACGGCATTTCTGGATAACAACGATCTGCAGATCGATGGCCATGTGAGTGCGGAAATGTCGGTGTATCCGATTCGGGAAAAATTCGAAGCCTTTGGCTGGAATGTGGTAGAGGCCGACGGCCATGATGTGGATGAACTGGTGGAAGCTGTAGCGAAGGCGAAAGCCTGCGAAGGAAAACCGACCCTGATCTGGTGCAAAACCGTGAAAGGAAAAGGCGTATCCTTCATGGAAAATCAGGTGGGCTGGCACGGTGGAGCCATCAACGATGAACAGTATGAGACTGCAATGAAAGAGTTAAAGGGGTGAACAGTATGAATTCAACGAGAGAAGCATATGGACAGGCACTGGCAGAATTGGGTGAGAAGTATCCGATTTATGTATTTGACGCAGACCTGTCAAAAGCCACACAGACCGTTCATTTTGCCAAAAAATTCCCGGAGCGGTTTACGAACATGGGAATTGCGGAGTCGAATATGATAGGCTACGCGGCTGGCTACGCAGCTTGCGGCGCAACCGTATTTGCCAGCACTTTCGCGGAATTCGCAGCAGGAAGAGCCTACGATCAGATTCGCAATAGTGTGGCATATCCCCATTTGAACGTGAAAATCGCCGCGACCCACGGCGGTGTGCTGATCGGAGCAGACGGCGGTTCCCACCAGTGCGTGGAGGATCTGGCCCTGATGCGCGCCATCCCCGGAATGGTGGTTTTATGCCCGGCGGATACGGAGGAAACCAGACGCTGCGTAGAGGCAGCCATTCTGTATGACGGCCCCGTCTATCTGCGTTTTGGCAGAATGGGAACCCCGGAAGTCTATGAAAACGGAAAGACCTGTACCTTTGAGATCGGAAAGGGAACTGTAGTAGAGGATGGAACAGATGTAACACTCATTGCAGTGGGGGATATGGTAAGCCGCGCGGCAGCGGCAGCAAAGAAACTCAAAGAAGAGGGAATTTCTGCAGCAGTCATCGATATGGCGTCTGTAAAACCCATCGACGAGGCGCTTGTGGTTGAATACGCGAAGAAGACCGGCTGTATCGTAACAGCAGAGGATCACAATATTATGGGTGGACTTGGCGGAGCAGTCAGCGAGGTACTTGCGAAGCATCAGCCGGTTCCCCAGGAGATGGTAGGACTTCAGGATCAGTTCGGACGTTCCGGAACCCCGGCGGATCTGGCGGAATATTACGGACTGACGGCGGAGAAGATTGTGGAAGCAGCGAAAAAGTGTATGCAGAGGAAATAGGACTATGAAAAAAATTGTATTCACATCCGCATTGCATACAGAGATACAGGAAGCGGCTATACCAGGCTATCGGGACAATCAGGTTCTGCTGAAGATTGAACGAATCGGCGTGTGCGGAACCGATATTCAGGTATTTGCCGGAAGAAACCGATATATGCAATTTCCGGTTGTACCATTCCATGAAGGAATCGCGCGGGTGGTAAAGGTCGGAGCAGACGTAACACATGTAAAAGCCGGAGACAGAGTAGTGATCCGTCCGATTATCAGTTGCGGGACCTGTTATTCCTGCCGTCACGGCCATGAAAACGCGTGTGAAAATTTTAATTGCCTGGGCGTCCAGTCAGACGGTCTCGGAGCAGAATATTTCGTTATCGACAGTGAATATGTTTACCCGATTCCGGAGAGCTGTCCTTTGGATGAAGCGGTGCTTATTGAGCCCTTTGCGGTGGGAATCCATGCGGCCCTTCGGGGACAAGTGCAGGGTAAGCGCGTCCTGGTGGTAGGTGCGGGAACTATCGGCAATTTTACAGCGCAGGCCTGCCAGCTTCTTGGAGCTTCGGAGGTCGCTGTGTGCGATCTGAGTGACGACAAGATTGAGATGGCGAAGCGAGCCGGTATTCAGCACTGTGTAAGCAGTGCGGGACGCTCCCTGAAGGATGTGGCTTATGAAATTTACGGAACCTTCCCGGACGTTATCCTTGACTGCGTAGGCGCGAAGGTGATTCTGCCGCAGATTCTGGAGTTGGCGGGAAAGACGACTACGGTAGTAATTGTAGGAAATTATTCGGAGCCTGTACTGATTGATGTGGCGACCATCCAGAGAAATGAGTTAAATGTATTGGGCAATATTACGTATACGGCGGAAGATTTTCAGAAGGCAGTGGAACTCATGGTGAGCGGAAAAGTATATACCGAAGGCTTTATTTCCGCAAAATTCCCCTTTGACGAGGTACAGGGCATGATGGAATTTGCGCTGGAAAAGCGGGGCGTCAATATGAAAGTAGTTCTGGAATACAACGGGGAGGGATAGCATGTATCATATTTCACCTTCTCTGCTTTGCGCAGATCAGATGGAGCTTAGGCAGACTGTCGTCGAGGTGGAAAAGCTGGGTGTTGACTGGCTGCATATCGATGTGATGGACGGCAATTTTGTACCGAATTTTGCCTTTGGAACCGACTGTATTCGGGCCATTCGGAAGGAAGCGAAGGGCCCCCTGTATGCGCATATGATGTGTACAAAACCGATAGAGTTTATCAAGCCCTTTGCGGAGCTGGGAGTGGATTATTATTGTTTTCATTATGAGGCTACCGTGAATCCGTTCCGAGTGTGTCAGGAGATAGAGAAAAATGGCATGAAGGCCGCCATCGCGTTGAATCCGTCCACGCCGGTGGAACTGCTGGAGGATCTGCTTCCGGGTCTGTCCTGTGTAACCCTGATGTCCATAGAACCGGGATTTTCCGGCCAGAAGTTTCTTACGCATACTTATAAAAAGATACGGAAACTTCGGAAAATGGCAGGCGACAGCCCGGTGCGGATTGAGATCGACGGAGGAGCCGATATTCCCATATCCATGAAATGTATCGAGAACGGAGCAGATGTGATCGTGGGCGGATACTTCAACCTGTTTGACAGCGCGTATTCGCTTTCGGACAAGTACAGAGCCTACAGTCAGGCATTGAAGAACGGAGGGATAGAGTGACAGTACAGGAATTAAAAGAAATCGTAGTTGAGGCAAACAAAGAGCTGCCGAGGCGTCATATGGTGCTATATTCCTGGGGAAATGTAAGCGCCATTGATCGGGACAAAGGAATCATTGTAATTAAGCCCGTGGGTATTCCCTACGATGATCTGACCACGGAAAATGTAAGCGTTGTGGATTTGCAGGGCAATAAGGTGGACGGAGAGAAAAATCCGTTGAACCCGTCTGTGGATCTGGATATTCACCGGGCGCTGTATGAAAATTTCCCGGAGTGCAACGCTATCGTACATACACATTCTACCTACGCGACAGTGATGGCGCAGCTACACCGGGACGTGCCCTGCTTTGGCACAACCCATGCGGATTACTTTGCCGGATCCGTTCCCTGCGTGGAGGCTCTTTCTGACGAAGAAATCATTCATGATTACGAATGGAATACAGGCATGGCGATTGTAAAGTATTTCCAGAAATATGGTATATCACCTGCAGATGTGCCTGCAGCCCTGTCCATCAATCACGGTCCCTTTACCTGGGGCGAGGACTGCTGGGATGCAGTTCACAAGGCGGTAGTACTGGAAGAAATCTGTAAAATGGCGGTTCACATGCTGGCTATCGAACCGGACTGGCAGCCCATTCCCAAGGTCATGAGCGACAAGCATTTTTACCGTAAACACGGGGCGAACGCGTATTTTACCAATGACGATCACGGACATGGAATGGTACATAATAAATAAAAACTTACGGAGGGGTATATGAAGCATATTTATGTAAACTTAAAGCGCTTTGAAATCCCGGTTGAGCTTGGGGGCTTAAATCGGCTGGCGCCGGTATCTAAATGGGGCGAATACATCGTAACACATACACAGGAGGAGCTGAAGAAATACGATCCGCAGGAGGTGGAATTCGTTCAGATCTATCCGGAGTCCCAGATTCTGAAGGCTTCAGAGGCAAAGAGCGAGGGCAGTCCAATTAAGATCGGAGGCCAGGGCGTGTACCGGATGGATGCCGGACGGGACGGCTTCGGCGCGTTTACGACCAATTGCCCGGCGGCGTCTATGGCGGTGATGGGGGTAGATACCATCGTAATCGGCCACTGTGAGGAGCGTGTGGACAAGCTGGGCGTGATGCAGGCGGCAGGCGTGACGGACACAGCAGCAGTGAACCGGATCTTAAACGAAGAAGTGAAGCTGGCGCAGGCAAGAGGCATGAAGGTTCTTTACTGTATCGGTGAAAAGAGCGAGGAACAGGAGCACTGGCAGGAGGTTCTGGGCGAGCAGCTCCGGATAGGTCTGGATGGCGTGGACAAGACAAAGGTTGTGTTGGGGTATGAGCCTATCTGGTCCATAGGACCCGGAAAAACACCGGCAGATAAAGCGTATATTACCAAGATAGCCCGGTTCGCGAAAGAGGTGACCGGCGGCTGCGACATGGTATATGGTGGCGGCCTGAAGAAAGAAAATGCGGAAATGCTGGCTTCCATCGACGAGATTGACGGCGGGCTGATTGGCCTGACCCGTTTTACCGGCGAGATTGGCTTCTATCCGGATGAATATCTGGAGATTATCAAACTGTATCTGGGAAAGTGAGGAGAGAGGTATGAAACTTGATTTTGAATATGGCCATGGCACAATGACAGCAGAGCTTCCGGATACTACCGATGTATTTATTCCGGGAGAGACCATTCCAGATCCGCCCTGTATCCCGGAGGATCAGATCGTAGCCAAAACACGGGAATCCATACGCAATCCTATGGGAATGAAACCGCTTTCCGAGCTGGCTCATAAGGGAAGCAAAGTCGTTATCGTAATTCCGGATATTGTAAAGGGCGGCTGCCAGCAGACCTCCCACAGAAAAGTAGCGATTCGTTTGATTGTAGATGAGCTGTATGCGGCAGGCGTGGAGAAAAAAGATATTCTGCTTCTGTTTTCCAATGGTCTGCATCCCAGAACTACCACAAAAGAGGCAAAACAGATTCTGGGTAAGGAATTATTTGACGAGTTTTACTGGACCCATCAGATTACAAGTCATGATTCGGAAGATTATGAGCATCTGGTGGATCTGGGCTGTACCGAGCGCGGCGATCGGGTTCTGATGAATAAGTATGTGTTCGATTGCGATATTCCCATCCTGATTGGTCACACCCAGGGCAATCCCTACGGTGGTTATTCCGGCGGTTACAAGCACTGTGCGACCGGTATCACCCACTGGCGTTCCATAGCTACCCACCATGTTCCGGAGGTTATGCACGGACCGGATTTCACACCGGTTTCCGGGCATAGCATGATGAGAACGAAATTCAACGAGATCGGAATGCTGATGGAAGAAAAGATGGGACATCCCTTTTTCTGCTGCGACGCGGTACTGGACACCTATTCCCGTCAGATTGAGATCAATTCCGGTTACGCGAAGGTGATGCAGCCCAAGTCCTGGATTATGGCGAATAAGCGTACCTATGTACCGTTTGCCGAGGAAAAATATGACGTCATGGTATTCGGCATGCCCCAGAATTTCCACTACGGCGATGGTATGGGCACCAATCCTATTCAGTTGATGCAGGCGCTTTCCGCGCAGGTGGTTCGTCACAAGCGTGTTATGAAGGATAATTGCGTCATCATTTGCTCCTCTATTTGCAATGGATATTTCCATGATGAGAGATGGCCGTATCTGCGGGAGCTGTACGAGATGTTCCAGCATGATTATATGAACGTCTTACCGGATATGAACCGTTATGGTGAATACTTCGCGACAAATGAAGAATATATCCGCAAATATCGTTTCGCGAATGCGTTCCATCCATTTCATGGATTTTCTATGATGAGTAGCGCGCATATCGCGGAAATGAATACCAGCGCCATATACATCGTAGGCGCGCAGGAACCCGGTATCGCCAGAAGCATGGGACTGAAGACCCGGGCGACCTTCGAGGAGGCTCTGGAGGATGCGAAGAAAAAATATGTAGGATCGAACCCCAATATTCTTGCGTTGCCGAAAACCTTTAAGATTGGCGCAGTCCATCTGTGCATGAAAGACGACGATTTGTCAAACGTATAGAAAACATATAAGGAAAAACTGTCGTGGCACCGCAGAATCGGGCGGTGCCACATTTATTAGAAGGATGCTATGAAATTAACATTATTTATACTTCTTGTATTTAGTTTTAACCTGATTCAGACTATAGGCGCATTCGCCGGTACTATGCTGGCGATGCCGTTTGCGATTTTGCTGTTGGGTCCGGAGCAAGCCAGGCTGATATTGACGGCAGTTGGAATCTTAAGCTGTATTTATCCCGTGTTGAGCTGCCGTAGCTTCATTGATTGGAAAGAGGTTCGGAAAATCGGTATTTATATGGCGGCAGGAATCCTGGCGGCACAATTTCTGCTGAAGTATTTGTACGGGACGGCAATTTTGACAGTGTATGGACTGCTGGTGATAGGAGTGGCCCTTCGGAATTTCAGACAGACGAATCCGCGACAGCTTCCGTCATGGTTAGACAACTTGATTTTACTGATGGCAGGCCTGGTACACGGCGCGTTTCTTTCTGGTGGTTCCTTCCTTCTTATCTATGCAATGGAGCATTTTGCAAAGAAGAATGTACAGCGTTCCACCCTGTCTGTGCTCTGGTTAATCCTGAACGGTGGAATGGTTGTACTGTTCACAGCGCAGGGGCTGTATTGCAGGGAAAACCTGCATTATGTGTGGGTCGGAGTCATTCCGGCGATTCTGGGAATTCTTTTGGGAGATTGTCTGCAGAAGAAGCTGGATGAAACCTTATTTCGAAAATTTTCAAACTGCCTGCTATTTCTGTCAGGCAGTGTGTTAGTGATAAAATGTTTTTTGTAAAAAACAAAGACAGGATTTCCACTTGTTATTATCCCAGGAACTATTTATAATATCAATAGATCTGACCAATTGAACCGACAGACCGAGGTGCTGACACATGGATGTGACAAAACTTTTAACTCAGGTAAAAAATAATGAAATATCGATAGAACAGGCCGAAGCCGAGTTGAAGAACCTCCCCTACGAGGATCTGGGCTTCGCCAAGCTGGATCATCACCGGAAGGTGCGGCAGGGCTTCGAGGAAGTGGTGTACTGCCAGGGAAAGGCGACGCCCCATCTGGTAAAGATTTATCAGACGCTGACGGCGGAGGGCATCGACGTGCTGGGCACCCGGGCCAGCCGGGAGCAGTATGAGGCGGTGAAAGAGGCAATTCCGGAGGCAGTCTGGGACGAGGTATCCCGGGTGTTGAAGGTGGAGAAGCGGGACAGGAAGCGGATAGGCCGCATCGTGGTCTGTACCGGCGGTACGGCGGATGTGCCGGTGGCGGAGGAAGCGGCCCAGGTGGCGGAATTTTTCGGCACCAATGTGACGCGGCTTTATGATGTGGGCGTGGCCGGAATCCACCGCCTGCTTTCGAATATGAAGGCCTTCCAGGGCGCCAGCTGCGTCATTGCGGTAGCCGGTATGGAGGGCGCGCTGGCAGGCGTGGTGGCGGGTCTGGTGGATGTGCCGGTCATCGCAGTGCCGACTTCCGTGGGATATGGCGCGAACTTCGGCGGCCTGTCGGCTCTTTTAACCATGCTGAATTCCTGCGCCAACGGCATTACCACGGTAAATATCGACAATGGTTACGGGGCGGCTTATGTGGCAACCCAGATCAACCGGCTGGCCTGCGGCGGCAGACATCTCAGTGAAGAGGTAGTGGAGGAAGAAAAAGATGAGTAATGGCAATACCTTATATCTGGAGTGCCGCTCCGGCATTAGCGGCGATATGACCGTGGCAGCCCTGCTGGATCTGGGCGCGACCGAGGAGAACCTGCGGGCGGAGCTTGCGAAGCTGCCGGTGGACGGCTATGATATACAGATTAAAAAAGTGATGAAGAGCGGACTGCTGGTCAGCGATTTTGATGTGATCCTAGAACATGAGGTACCGGCGCATACACATGAACATTCCCACACGCATCCCCATGTTCATCGCAGTTGGGCCGACATCGAAAAGATGCTTCTGGAATCCGACCTGAAGCCCCGTGTCAAGGCTCTGTCCCTGCAGATGTTCCGTACCGTAGCCGAGGCTGAGGCAAAGGTCCATGGTCGTCCGGTGGACGAGGTACATTTCCACGAGGTGGGCGCTGTGGATTCCATTGTGGATATTGTGGGTACGGCAGCCTGCCTGGACGAGTTAAATGTGGATAAAGTGGTCGTTTCCGAATTGACCGAGGGCTGCGGCCACATCCGCTGTCAGCACGGCGTACTGCCGGTGCCGGTTCCGGCGGTGTTGGAGATTGCGGCGGCCCATCACCTGACCTTCCACCAGATCGAGCAGGAGGGCGAAATGGTTACCCCGACCGGCGCCGCGATTGCGGCATTATCCGAGGGACAGATCCCGGCTGCTTACTGCGTGAAAAAAGTCGGCATGGGTGCGGGGAAGCGGGAGTATCAGAATACGAATATATTGCGGGCAATGCTGATCGAAGAGAAATAGAAAAGACACGGGAAATTTCCCGTGTCTTTTCTACAGAAACCCTACTACCACATCTACAACCACCTTCATTACGCCCGCCAGCACCATTACCAGAATCGGATTCATCTTACATTTCTGCAATAACACGATGCAGAGAATGAAGATCACCACCAAATCCCAGTTGGTATCCGCCAGCGCGATGGCGGCGCTGCTACCCCAGAACGCCGTAATCAGAATCGAGATCCCAGCCGATGCAATCATGGCCACTACCGCAGGCCGGAGCGACCTCAGGATTCCCTGCATCAGGGACAGATTCCGGTATTTCAGATAGAGTGAAGCAATCAGCGTCACGATGATACAGGAGGGCAGGATACAGCCCATGGTGGCTACCAGCGCTCCCGGCACCCCGGCGATTTTCGTACCCACGAAGGTAGCTGAATTGACTGCGATGGGGCCGGGCGTCATTTCCGCGATGGTGATCAGGTTCGTGAATTCTTCCATGGTAAGCCAGCCGTATTTGATGACCACCTGAGCCTGAATCAGCGGCATGGCCGCATACCCGCCGCCGAAGCTGAAGGCTCCGATTTGCAGAAAGCTTAAAAATAACTTCAGTAAAATCATTTGAATAACCTCTCTTTTTCAGAAACAATTTTCAAAAAACTTAGGATTATTTGTCGTGGAGCGTATCAGCCGGGCTGTGCCGTTTTTTGAAAAGCGTCCGCACCGCGCCAAGCATCCCGCAGATCAGGATAATGTAAATGACATTGACGCCAAACACGCAGGAAGCGAGAAAGGCGGCAGCCATAATCAGGATGGAAATGAAATCCTTGCTGTGTACGACGCCGGACCCCATACTGTAGACCACCGATGCGATGACAGCGCCCACGCCGGCCTGCATCCCGTGCAGCATCCGGCTGACGAGAAAGCTGTCGCGAAAGGCCTCGTAAAATACGGAGATCACAGAGATGATCACAAACGGCGGAATAATCGTCCCCAGAATCGCCACCAGCGTACCAGGCAGTCCCGCCAGCTTAAAGCCCACCACGATGGCTCCGTTTACCGCGATAGCGCCCGGCGACGACTGGGCGATGGCCACCAGATCCAGCATCTCATCTTCCTCGATCCAGTGATATTCATCCACAAATTTTTTCTTCATCAGCGTCACGATGACATAACCGCCGCCGAAGGTAAAGGCGCTCAGGTAGAGCGTCGAGATAAATATTTTCCATAAAACCTTCTTTTTATTATTCATTGAAAAACCCTCCTACGCAACCAGTATAAGGATTCTTGACTTATATGTAAAATAGTATTATTTTATAATTATCATAATGAATTTATTATAAAGGAACGAAAACTATGACACTGCGACATATGAAAATCTACGTGGCCGTCTTTCAGCACAGCAATATCACCCGGGCAGCGGAAGAGCTGCATCTGGCCCAGCCGTCGGTGAGCCTAGCGGTGAAGGAACTGGAGGAATATTACGGTGTGCGGCTCTTTGAGCGGCGGGGAAGGCGGATTCTGCCCACCGAGGCCGGGCGGGAATTCTACGGCTACGCCCTGCACATTGCGTCGCTCTTTGACGAGATGGAGACCCGCATCAAAAACTGGGACCGCATCGGCACCCTGCGCATCGGCACCAGCATCACCATCGGCACCCACATCCTGCCGGAGCTGCTGCACCGCTTCCAGGAGCAGTTCCCGGAGGTGCGGACGGAAGCGGAGATCAACAATTCCTCCCTCATCGAGCGCCGGGTGCTGGACAATGCCATCGACGTCGGCCTCATCGAAAATCAGCCCGAGCACGAGGACATCTGCGCCGTGCCCTTTATGCGGGATGAGTTGGCAGCCATCCTGCCGCCCGGGCATGCGCTTGGCCGCCGGAAGAAAGTAACCCTGGAGCAATTGGCGGAACATCCCTTCCTCATGCGGGAAAAGGGCAGCGCAGGCCGGGAAATCCTGGACGCGGCCTTTGCGCTGCGGCAGCAGGCCGTCCATCCGGTCATGGAGAGCGTCAGCACTCAGGCCATCGTTCAGGGGGTGGCCGAAGGGCTGGGGGTGGCTGTATTGCCCTATCTGTTGGTCGAACGGGCCATTGAAGAGGGCGTCGTAGAGCAGGTTCCGCTGACCGAACCCATGGAACGGAACCTGAACATCATTTATCATAAGAGTAAATATCTGACCGGCAATATGAACACCTTCATCGAGTTATGTAAACAATATGGGGAGGAGACCGACCATGAGTAAGAATACACTATATCTGGAGTGCTACGAGGGAATCACCGGGGAAATGGTGCTGGGGGCGCTGCGGGAGCTGGCGGAAGCCCTGGAAACAGAAGAAAAAGACCGTATAAGCTTCCCAAAAGAAAGGGAGCATACGGAAATCAGAAAACAGGATATAGAAAGACAAAGTAAGGAGCAGGGAACTATACAGGAAGAACTCCTTCCCCAGATAGACCTCCTTCTTGAGAAATTACAGATAGAAAAAATCACTGCCTCTCCTGTCTGGTCCGACAAAGGCCCCACCGATGCCCTGGGATTGGCCATCGCAGCCCGCGCCGAGGGCGCTTGCTCGGAGCGTTTTGTGGTAAAAAAGGTTGGCACCGGAACAACTTATGTAAACTTGGAGAACAACACCCGCGAACCCAGAACCCTCCGCGCCATGCTCATCGAAGAAGTCCCCGCCGGAGAGCTTTGGATCCTGGAAAGCAACATCGACGACTGCGCCGGAGAAATCCTGGGCTACACTATGGATCTCCTCTTCGAAGTCGGAGCACGGGACGTCTGGTTCACCCCCATTTTCATGAAGAAAAACCGCCCGGCCTACCAGCTGTCCGTTCTCTGCGCCGAAGACCAGATCCGCGCCCTGGACGCCATCCTTTTCCGGGAGACCACCACCATCGGCGTCCGCCGCTACCGCGTAGAGCGCACCGCCCTGCCCCGCCGCTTCTTCGAAGTCCGGGTTCCCGGCGGTACTGTCCGCATCAAAGCCTGTGAGCAGCCCGACGGCGCCGAAAAATGTTACCCGGAATACGAGGACGTGAAGCGGATCGCGCGGGAGACGGGGAAGTCGTATCGTGAAGTGTACCAGATAGCAAAGACTACGGCGGAGCAGAGCTAAAACGCGTTAAATCTGGTGAATATCAATACTTCGGATTTGAAGGAAAATTTTGCTGCAACACTTAAAAGAAATACAATAATGAAAGGGATCTGAACAGCCTGGAGCAGTTCGGATCCCTTTTCAAATTTAAATCGCATCCGGATGCCGCGTCAGCTTCACCATCGTTCCGCCAAGCAAAAACAGCGCAATCAGGTTCGGAATGGACATCAGACCATTGAAGGTATCTGCCACACCCCACAGGAGCCCCAGATCCACGGTCGCGCCGAGAATCGCTACGGCGGAGTAAACCACCATAAAAGACTTATTGACCTTAGAGCCAAACAGAAACTCGATGCAGCGGGTGCCGTAGAGGCCCCAGCCGATAATCGTAGACAGGGCGAAGCAACAGAGCGCCACCGCCGTAAAAATAGAAACCCAGCTACCGTAAGTCGCCGTAAATCCGCTGATGGTCAGCGCCGCGCCCGCAGCCGCGCCAAAGTTCACCGGCACGCCGCTGCACAGAATAACGAGAGCCGTCATGGTACAGATAATAATCGTATCCGTAAATACCTCAAAGATACCGAAATAACCCTGGTTCACCGCCATACTGGTATCCGCCGCCGCATGTGCGATGGAACCGGTACCGAGGCCGGCCTCATTGGAGAAGATACCACGGGATACGCCATTTTTCATACTCAGGAAAAAGGTACCGACCGCGCCGCCGGTCACGGCAGAGGGAGTAAATGCGCCCTCGAAAATCGAAGCAAAGACAGCGGGTACGCGCTGAATATTCAGCGCGATAACGCCGATGGCAAGAACAATATAAAACAGGGCCATAAACGGAACCAGCTTCTCCGTCACCTGGCCGATCCGCTTGATGCCGCCCAGCAGAATCATCGCGACCACAACGGCGATAACGATACCGATGATCAGATTCATCGTATGAATAAACTGATCCGAAGCAGAAGCATAGCTGAGCACCGCCGTGTCGATGGCCGTGGTAATCGTATTGACCTGGGTGGCGTTGCCGGTACCGAAGACGGTCAATACGCCCAGTACCGCATAGATGCAGGCCAGCCATTTGAACTTAGGTCCGAGACCATTTTTAATATAATACATGGGACCTCCGACCCAGTCGCCCTTCTCATTCTTTTCACGGAAATGCACAGCCAGCGTCACCTCGGAAAACTTCGTACACATGCCGAGCAGGGCCGAGCACCACATCCAGAACACCGCGCCCGGACCGCCCAGGGCGATGGCGCCCGCCACGCCTGCGATATTGCCGGTGCCGACCGTGGAGGCCAGAGCCGTACAGACCGCCTGGAACGGCGTCACTGCGCCCTCGGCGGCTCCCTTCTTATGAAAAAGCTTACCCAGAGTCACCTTAAAGGTATAGCCAAACTTGCGAAACTGAATGCCGTGGGTTCGAATGGTCAGATACAGACCGACGCCGATGATACAGACCATAGCCGGGATCCCCCAGACAAAGCCATTGACGGCGCTGTTGATGCGTTCGATGGTTTCCAACATAATAAAATCTCCTCATAACCGTAAATAACTGAATTATAGCGAATATTTTATAATTTTACCATATTTTAGTGCTGATTGCGAGAAAAGATCACGTGGTTTAAGGGCTTCCACCGAAAAATTTACGGTACATTAGTAAAAAAGCGGAAAAAACAAAATCAGGTTTACCTTTGAAAGGAACTGTGTTAAGATGTATTAAATAAAAAAGCATTTTTTTGAGGTCAATCGTCGCTTTGCCGCGTTGGAGGAGAAAAAAGATCAGAGCATCAAGCGGAGTCTGCTTATATTTCATAAGCGGAACGGCGAAGCCTACCCAAAAAAGGAGGAAATCAGTCATGTGGTACGTCCTGCAGGTACCAACAGGACGCGAAGACCGGCTCATCGAGGAGATTCGAAGTTACCGAATCCAGGAGTATTTTGAGGAAGTATTCGCGCCGCGCTCTGTACGAAAGAAAAAATACCGGGGAAAATGGCAGACCAGCGAAGAGCTGCTGTTTCCCGGTTATCTGTTTGTCATCAGCGAGAACCCGGAGGAGCTCTATCAGGCCCTGAAACGGATTCCCCGCATGACCCGAATCCTCGGCACCGGCGAAAAATGGACCGCCATGACCGCGAATGATATCGAAACCGTCCGCCGCCTGGCGGCGCCTCATACACAGGCCCAACATGGGAAATGGCTTATGGACTTCTCCGAGGGTTATCTTCAGGGCGACAAAATCATCGTTACCGAAGGCCCCCTGCAGGGAATGGAGAGCCACATCCGCCGCATCGACCGCCACAAGCGCCTGGCCTGGCTGACCATCGACGTCCTGGGCGAATCCCGCGAAATCGCGGTGGGCCTGGAAATCATTCGAAAAGAATAAAAAACAAAGAGACAAAAGAAGCCTGTATACAGCGAGAAAAGCTGTATGCAGGCTTTTGTCGTGGGAAAAACGAGGAGCATTATGAAACAGGAAAATCAGGTACAGCATGTATTTCTGGTGGGCGCCAAAAGCCTGGGAGCATACGGCGGCTATGAAACCTTTGTATACAAGCTGACCGAGTACCATCAGAACAACCCGCATATCCGATATCACGTAGCCTGCAAAGCCAACGGCGACGGCTGCATGGATGAGACCAAAGTAGAGGGCGTCACCCGAATCTCCGACCGGGAATTCGAGTTCCACAACGCCCGCTGCTTCAAAATCCACATCCCCCAGATCGGCCCGGCCCAGGCTATCTACTACGACGTGGCCGCCCTCCGGGAATGCTGCAGCTATATCCGCAAGCACCGGATTCCGCATCCCATCATCTACATCATGGCCTGCCGCATCGATCCCTTTGCAAGGCATTATTATAAGGAAATCCACCGCCTGGGCGGTCAGGTCTACCTAAACCCCGACGGCCACGAATGGATGCGCGCCAAATGGAGCAAGCCCATCCGGAAATATTGGAAAATCTCCGAACAGATGATGGTGAAATACAGCGACCTGGTCATCTGCGATTCCATCAACATCGAGAAATACATCCACGAGCAATACGACGGCAAAGGCATCGGCGGAAGAAATCCGAAGACCACCTTCATCGCCTACGGCGCGGACCTGACGCCCAGCAAGCTGACCGATGACGACGCAAAGCTCGCGAACTGGTATCAGGAGAAAGGACTGACGAAGAAAAATTACTATCTGGTAGTCGGCCGCTTCGTTCCGGAGAACTCCTTTGAAATTATGATAAGGGAATTCATGAAGTCCCATTCCAAACGGGATTTTGCCCTGATTACAAATGTTAATGATAAATTCCTGAACGAGTTGGAAGAAAAGCTCCATTTCAAGCAGGACAAGCGCATCAAATTCGTGGGTACCGTATATGACCAGGAGCTTTTAAAGAAGATTCGGGAAAATGCATACGCCTATTTCCATGGACACACCGTCGGCGGCACGAACCCGTCGCTTATCGAGGCCCTGGGCAGCACAGACCTGAATCTGCTGGTGGACGTGGGCTTTAACCGGGAAGTGGCGGAGGAGAGCGCGCTGTACTGGGGCAGAGAGCCTGGCGAGCTGGCGGAGCTGATAGACCGGGCGGATGAAATGCCTGCAGATGAGATCCGGGAGATGGGCCGAAGAGCGAAGAAGAGAGTGGCGGAGGCCTATACTTGGGGGAAGATTTGTGGGGAGTATGAGGCTGTGTTTACAAAATAAACAGGGAGAATATAAGTGCGAATTCTACATTATTTTCTGGGATTTCCGCCATATAGAACGGGCGGGCTTACAAAATATGCATATGATTTGATGTGCGCGCAGGTCGACAAAGGCGATGAAGTATCCGCCTTATGGCCCGGAAAGATGGAAATAGTAAAGCATGATCCGAAAATCGCGAAACAAGAAGCCATTCATGGAATCCATAATTATGAACTGGTGAATCCGTTACCGGTTCCCCTTGACGAAGGAATCCGGGAAACAGACGCATTTACAGAAGCCTGCGATATAAAAGTATATATAGAATTCCTGGAGAAAATAAATCCGGAAGTGATTCATATTCATACCTTAATGGGACTGCACAGAGAATTCATTCGGGCAGCAAAAGCATTGAAGATAAGGATGTTGTTTACATCGCACGATTATTTTGGCTTATGTCCGAAGGTCACGTTATATAAGGAAAATGAAGCCTGTGATAAAGATTATGATTGTAGAGACTGCGTTTCCTGTAATCAGAGCGCGTTGTCCTTAAAAAAGATATGGCTTATGCAGTCGCCCTTATATAGAAAGCTGAAAAATGCAAGCGTGGTAAAGCTCCTTCGTAAAAGACACAGAAATGAGTTTTTTACGGACGACACACAGGCACAGGACATTCTGGTTGATGAGAAGGACGCAAAAAAATACAGAGAATTGAGACAGTATTATATAGGAATGCTTTCCATGATAGACTGCATTCATTTCAACTCGACAGTCACAGAAAAAATCTATAAAAGATATTTTACACCGGCAAGCAGCAGAGTTATCAGTATCACACATAAAGATATTGCGGATAACAGAGAGAAAAACACCTGGAACTACACCGGAAAACTCCGCATTACCAGCCTGGCGCCGGCCAAACCGTTTAAAGGCTACAATATTCTGTGCCAGGCCCTAGACGAACTCTGGCAGAGTGGAAAACACGATTTCGAATTGAAAATATTTAGCCCGGTTCCGGTGAAAAAGCCGTACATGGTTGTTCAGGAAAAAGGCTTTGCATACAGTCAACTCGGCGAAATTATGGCAGATACAGATGTGTTGGTTGCGCCGAGTGTATGGTATGAAACCTTTGGGTTTACGGTGCTGGAGGCATTGAGCTATGGAGTGCCGGTGATTGTGAGCGAGCATGTGGGGGCGAAGGATATTGTTGGAGATGGCGGGATTGTTGTAAAAGCGGGAGATAAGGAAGCGCTGAAGAAAGCAATCGGAGCATTGAATGCGGAAGGCTTGGAAAAGCTGCGTAAAAATATCAGAGAAGAGCTTCAGATAAAAACCTGGAAGCAGTTTCTGGAGGAAAACGATAGCTTATATAAAGAGTAAGTGTCGGAATTGAACAGCATGTAGGAGAAAGATAAATGTGTAGGATTGCAGTGATTATTTTACATTATGAAAATTTACAAGATACCCTTGAGTGCATAAACTCACTGAATACGCAAGACGAAAAAAACTTTGATATTGTAGTGGTGGATAATGGTTCAAAAAACGGGAAAACAGAATCTGTGGAGCATTTGTTTTCAGACAATGAGCGGATACACTTTTTATATTCGAAAACCAATTTAGGCTTTGCAAAAGGTAATAATTTAGGGTTTTGTTATGCAAAAGAAGAATTACATTCAGACATTATTGTGTTAGCAAATAATGATCTGATTTTTAGTCAACCAGATTTCATAACAAAAGTTCAGAAGGCATATATAGAAGAAGGATATGATGTTGCTGGTCCCAGAATTATATCGTTAGTTGATGGAATGAATCAGAATCCAGTGGCAAGAATGTTCTATAGTAAGCGAGATGTGTTAAAAAGATATTTAAAAACGCTTATTTTATATGCTTTAAATACTTTTAGTCTGGATTTGTTTTTTAAAAAGATTTTTGCAAAACCGATACAGGAATTTCAATATGATAGTTCGAAAGATTTTCAACTGTACGGTGCATGTTTAATTTTTGGAACAGAATATATAAAAAAATTTAACGGTTTGTATCCGGGCACCTTTATGTATGTTGAGGAAGATATATTAAGATATCAAGTAGAAGTGAACCATTTGAAAATGGTTTATTTGGACGAGATTGAAGTGAAGCATAAGGAAGGCTCTTCTACGGAAACTGTATATGAAAAAGGCAGGTTAAAGCGGCGGTTCTTCTACAAATGGAGTTTAAATAGCTTGAAACAGCTTATTGGAATGATAGGTTCACAATAAAGCAGAAATACTTGTGTATCATATACCGATATATAGAAAACAGAGGTCGTTAATGAAAGTTAAAAATATAGATTGGAAAGTAAATCCAAATTAGAAATTCATAATTTCACAGGTGTTTATCGCACCTCATAGAGTTTTAATAAAATCCTCCGAAAGCCTTGAAAATAAAGGATTTATCGCAATCAGTCCACCTTATCCCTTTATATGATTTCACACAATGTTACCCTTGTTCT
>NZ_CAXTKW010000019.1:0-55850 GCF_964245105.1 Candidatus Dorea massiliensis AP6
AAAATACAGGAAAGCATCCATGTGTTGCTGTGCCTAATTCATAAATCAATGTGTCCAGGATTCTGGGTACATATCAGTTTCGTGCGGCAGCCTCTTTCTTATTTCTTATTCAACAATTCATACATTATTCCCATAATTACAAGAAAAAGCAGCAAGTATAGAGGAAGTATCCGGATCGATATGTGATTTGCAAGCAGACCAAAGAAGGGTGGCATCAGACATATGCCGACATAGGCGCTTGCCATCTGGACTCCTATCATGGCCTGCGAACGTTCTGCTCCAAAACATTCCGGCAAAGGAAGCAGCTGTTTTGGCGTCAATTCCTTTTGCAAGATTCAAGTAGCTGCTTGCCCAAAGCATCGTTGTCTGTTCGACAGCGCAATAGCAGAAGAAACAAAGCATGATTGCCTTTGCCCCCGGAATGGAAATAATTTCCCTGAAGGTAAGCGGTTTCCCACCCTTTGTTTCCTCTCCCGCAGGATTCTCTTCCTTCCACTTGGGGAGACTGATGATCAAAACTGCCGTAAGTACAATCTGCAAAAGCGATATAACCCGATATCCCTTATTCCACGCGGCTCCGCCGGTAAGTACCGCTCCCAGTCCATAGGGACTCGCCCATAAACACAGCTGGAGAAAGCTGTGGCTGACGGAAAAGCCCCACAGCGCCAGTGCGGTAATCCCCACACTCGCCGCCGTCACCTTACCCGTTCCAAAGCGTCTGGTGAGGCGATCACTTTGCAGGCTGGACAAAATCGTTCCAAACGCAATGATCATGGAAATCATACCTGCGTAGGACACCGGAACCTGAAACTCCGGATACATATTCGGCCATGCCGAACCTAACAGGGCGTCCGGCAGTCCCAGGCTGATAAAAGAAAGATAAATAATACCCAACAAAAAACTCATATTTTATTTTTCTCTCCCAGGGGAATGATAGTACATTGTATACAACATTACAGCAGCATCCCCACCGTGTGTACCGCAAACGCCGCTATCCATGCAATTACGCACTGGAGAATCACAACTGCCACGGCCCATTTTCCGCCAAGCTCCCGCTTAATGGAAGCAATGGCTGCCACACAGGGCGTATAAAGCAGGCAGAAGGTCAAAAGGCTTACTGCTGCCAGCGGAGTCAGGACATTCAGTAACGCTCCGGTTCCGCCAAACAGGATGGACAGGGTAGATACCACGCTCTCCTTGGCCAGGAAGCCCGTAATCAGTGCTGTGGAGATCCGCCAGTCGCCGAAGCCCATGGGCTTGAAGATCGGCGCAATCACACCGGCTACATGGGCCAGGATACTGTTTTGGGAATCCGTTACCTGGGTCAGATGCAGATCGAAGGTCTGTAGAAACCAGATTACCAGCGTCGCCATGAAGATAACGGTAAATGCGCGCTGCAGGAAATCCTTTGCCTTATCCCATAAAAGATGTCCCACGTTCTTTGCGCCCGGAAGCCGGTAGTTGGGCAGCTCCATAACAAAGGGGACCGCCTCGCCGCTGAACATGGTGTGACGCAGCAGCAGCGCCATCAGGATTCCCATCACGATTCCGCCAAAATACAGGGCAATCATCACCAGAGCCGCTTTTCCCGGGAAAAAGGCCGCCGCAAAGAAGCCATAGATTGGAAGCTTCGCCGAGCAGCTCATAAAGGGCGTCAACAGAATGGTCATTTTCCGGTCACGCTCAGAGGGCAGGGTACGGCTGGCCATGACGCCCGGCACCGTACAGCCGAAGCCCACCAGCATAGGCACGATGCTTCGTCCGGACAGACCGATTTTACGCAGCAGCTTGTCCATAACGAAGGCTACGCGGGCCATATAACCGCTGTCCTCCAGCAGGGACAGGAAGAAAAACAGGGTGACAATGATCGGCAGAAAGCTCAACACACTTCCCACGCCGTTAAAGATACCATCGCTCACAAGAGAATGGATGACGTCGCTGGCACCGCCTACCGTCAGCCAGTGATCTACAGCGGTTCCAAGCGCAGTAATGCCCTGATCCAGCAGATCCGACAAAAATGCGCCGATGACACCGAAGGTCAGATAAAAGACCAGGCCCATAATTCCCACAAAGCAGGGAATGGCTGTATATTTGCCCGTCAGAATCCGGTCAATTTTGACGCTGCGCAGATGCTCCTTACTCTCGTGAGGCTTTACCACCGTCTCATCGCAGACACTCTCGATAAAATCAAAACGCATGTGGGCAATGGCCGCCGCCCGATCCAGACCACGTTCGGTCTCCATCTGGGTTACGATATGCTCCAGCATCTCTTTTTCATTCTGATCCAGATGCAGCGCTTCCAGAATCAGCTTGTCGCCCTCTGCCAGCTTGGACGCCGCGAACCGCACCGGAATCTGCGCTTCCCTGGCGTGATCCTCGATCAGATGCATAATGGCGTGCAGGCAGCGGTGTACCGCGCCGCCGTCCTCATTGGCGTCGCAATAGTCGATTTCCTGGGGGCGCTCCTGATATTTTGCCACATGGAGGGCATGAGACACCAGCTCGTCAATACCCTCATTTTTCGCGGCTGAAATGGGAACCACCGGGATACCCAGCATCTCCTCCATGCGGTTGATGAGAATGGAGCCTCCGTTTTCCCGGACCTCATCCATCATATTTAAAGCCAGAACCATGGGAATATCCAGCTCCATGAGCTGCATGGTCAGATACAGATTCCGCTCAATATTCGTGGCGTCCACGATATTGATGATTCCCTTCGGATGCTCATTCAGCACGAAATTTCGGGTTACAATCTCCTCACTGGAATAGGGGGACATGGAATAGATACCCGGTAAATCCGTCACCAGGGTATTTTCTTTTCCGCGGATAGCGCCATCCTTTCGGTCTACGGTAACGCCGGGGAAGTTACCCACATGTTGATTGGAACCGGTCAGCTGGTTGAACAGGGTGGTCTTTCCGCAGTTCTGATTGCCTGCCAGCGCAAAGGTCAGCAGCGTTCCCTCCGGAAGGGGATTTTCTGTCTCTTTAAAATGATACTTTCCACCTTCGCCGAGACCCGGATGATCGATAGCTTCCCGTTTTACTTTGGGCTTCTGTTCTTTCGCGTCCCGGATATTTTCAATCTCGATTTTCTCCGCGTCCGCCAGACGCAGGGTCAGCTCATAGCTGTGAATCCGAAGCTCCATGGGATCTCCCATGGGGGCCAGCTTCACCATGGTCACCTCGCCCTGGGGAATCAATCCCATATCCAGAAAATGCTGCCGCAGCTCTCCCTCTCCGCCTACTGAAACGACGGTGGCGGTCTTCCCGATCGGTAATTCTCTTAATGTCATACTCTGCCTCTTTTACTTTTGTCTTATTGAGAAATATTATCATTTATCTTCTCCTGTAAAGGTATGACAGATGGGCGCATTTGTCAAGTTATTTATGACAAACTTCTGCATTTCCTGACACAAAAATAAGACGCCCCCGATATTCGGAAGCGCCTTACATTCTCTGACATTTTCTGCTTTATTTTACGACTGCCTGGTCTACCACATAATCCATGATCTTATCATACAGAATACTGTTTTCGACGTCCTCTTTGCCGTACTGCTCCTCAAAGGCCTCGCCGGACTCTGCGCCGTACTGGCTTGCCAGTTCCTCCAGGCCGCTCTGGTACTCCTCGTCGGATACGGTCATGTTCTCAGCCTTACCGATGGCGTCGATGGCCAGGGTGCAGCCGATCTGGAACCTTGCGTTCTCCTCCAGCTTCTCATCGGTCATGCCGCTGTTGCTCAGAAAATCATCCAGGCTCATACCAAAATAGGATGCGTACTGCTCATACTGCTGCTTCTGGGTATCCACCAGCGCCTGTACATCTGAATCCGCATATTCAAACTCGGAATCATTTACAATGGCTTCCATCACGTAGTAAGCCTTATCGGAATCCTTCTGCTGCTGCAGGCTCTCCTTCGTGGCTGCCACATACTCGTCCACAGTCTCATAATCAGTGTTCTTCTGCACGAAGGCATCGTTCCACTCCGCATCCACCTGCTCCTCGATGGCATTGATCGTCACATCAAATACCACGTCCTGACCGGCCAGATCCGGGTTCGGCGTGTAAGTATCCGGGAAGGTCAGCGGAAGCTCGAAGCTGTCACCCACATTTTTACCAATCAGACCGTCCTCAAAGCCGTCGATGAAGGAGCCGGAACCAATCAGAAGATCATATCCGCCCTCACTGGAGGAACCGCCTTCGAAAGCCTCGCCGTCCTTCTTACCCACGAAATCGATATTGACCCAGTCGCCGTCCTCTACCGTTGTCTTGTCCAGCTTCTGATATTCCGGATAGGAAGCCAGCAGGTTATCGATCTCAGACTGCACCTCATCGTCGCTTACCTCCACGTTCTCCTTCGCAATCTCCACGCCCTTATAATTGCCAAGCTTTGTAATCTTACTGTCCGGATACTGTCCCGCAATGCCGGAAGCCGTACTATCTGTACTGCTATTGTCTGCTTCTGCGTTCTTGCTTTTTCCACAGCCGCCGGTCAGTACCAGGGTACACACCAGTGCAGCCGTAATCCATTTCTTTCTCATTGTATATTCTCCTCTTATTCTTTGTCCGAATCCGAAGTCAAACTCCCCTCTGTCTATCTGAACACGGATACCGTTTTTCCTACCATATCATATTTTCTGCCCACGGGCAAGAAAAGGTTTCTTAAGCCTTTCTTAAATCCTTATAAAACCGGCGAAAACAGTCTGGAAAACTGTTCCTTGATCCGCACCAGACAAGAACGCTTTCCGTAGAGATATTCTGTCACCTGCGTGCAGACCTTCAGATCTTCCCGAAAAATCTCCTCCATCCGGCGGGCTATTCTGATACTGTAAATGACTGCGTTGACTTCGAAATTCAGCTTGAAGCTTCGGATATCCATATTAGCGGTGCCGTAACAGCTGACCAGGCCGTCCACCACCATGCCCTTGGCGTGCAGAAAGCCGTTATCATACGTATAGCATTTGACCCCGGCTGCCAGCAGATCACCGATATAGGAGTAGGTCGCCCAGTACACAAAGGGATGATCAGGCTTACAGGGAATCATCACCCGCACATCCACGCCCGACATGGCCGCGATCCGCAGGGCGTCCAGCACTGCGTTATCCGGAATGAAATATGGAGTCTGAATGTAGATACTCTTTCGGGCCTTGCTGATCATTTTCAGGTAGACGTTGCGGATATTCTGCCACTTGGAGTCTGGTCCGCTGGAAATAATCTGGATGGCTTCGCTGCCCGGCTTTTCCTCTGGCCGGTAAGTGAAATAGCTGTCACGGGCAAACAGATTCTGCTTTGTCGCGTAATTCCAGTCCAGAATGAACCGGATATGCAAAGCCAGCACCGCGCTTCCACGGATGCGCAGATGGGTGTCGCGCCAGTATCCGAATTTCGGCGACAGTCCGATATATTCCCGTCCGATATTGAAGCCCCCAACAAAGGCCGTTTTCCCATCAATTACTACGATTTTCCGATGATTTCGATAGTTTACACGAAGCTGCAGGCTTCCGAGAATAGCCGGAAAAAACTCGCCCACATGAATACCCAGAGATCGAATCCGCTTCCAGTCCGAGTGCTTCATACTCCGACAGCCCATGCTGTCATAGAGGATGCGGACTTCTACGCCTTCTTTTACTTTTCGCGCCAACAGTTCCTCAAAAGGCTTCCAGAGCTCGTCATTTCGGATAATATAGTACTGAATATGAATAAATTTCTCTGCCTTTTCAATCTCTTCATAGAGCGCCCGGAACTTCTCTTTGCCGTCGGTGTATATCTCCACATCGTTGTCCGCTGTGTAGACCGCGTCCGCCGCCTCCAGATTCATCAGTACTGTGTCCGAGAACTTCCGAAGACGCGGATCGCTGGGCGCGAACTCGTCCCGAAAGATGCTTTCCTCCTGCCCCCTTACCGCCGAACACATGGCGTCCTCGATTTCCTTTGTCCGGAACATCTGTCTCTTATGAAAATCATAACCGATAATAAAATACAGGAAGATGCCCAGAATCGGGATAAAATACAGCACCAGCAGCCAGGTCCACACGGTCTTCGGATCTCGGCGCTCGAAAAATACAATGACAATCGACAGTATAATATTAATAAAAATCAGATGCTCCATCCAGAAATTTGCCATCCGGATGAGAAAATGTCCCAGCCAAATCAGAATTTCCATACACTCATCTCCTGTTACGACTTTCCTGTCTTCAGGCTGTATTGAACTGTTACCTGCATTCTACCATTTTTCCTTGCACTTTACCATAAAAACTGCTATAATATCACTCATGTGAATGACCCAGGAGGAATAAGTTTATGTCAAAGCTTACCATCGCATTAATCGTGATTCTGCTGGTGCTGGTTGTGGCGCTGGTGGTTCTCTATTTTGTAGGAAGAAAAGCGCAGCGCCGTCAGATCGCCCAGAAGGAGCAGATGGACGCAGTAGCACAGACCGTCAGCATGCTGATCATCGACAAGAAAAAGCTGAGGCTGTCCCAGTCAGGCCTGCCGGAGCAGGTCATTGAGCAGACCCCGAAGCTTCTTCGCCGGAACAAGATGCCCATCGTCAAAGCCAAGGTTGGTCCCAGGATCATGACCCTTGCCTGCGACGCGCAGGTATTTGAACTGCTTCCGGTTAAAAAGGAAGTCAAGGTCGTAGTCAGCGGTATCTACATCACCGAGATTAAGAGCGCCCGCGGCGGACTGGAAGTGCCGGAGAAGAAGAAAAAAGGCTTCTTCAAGCGTCTGTTTAACAAGTAAATAATGCGAAAAGCAAAGCAGGAGTTCCGATTCAGAACTCCTGTTTTTTATGCTTCCGGCGTCTGGAGACTTAAGTTTCCCGCCTCCCGGGGCCGGATATTCATTTTAATATTGCATTCAGCCAGATGCTCCTCATTGACCTCCAGCACATAATCCACCGCCACGTCAATGGCATCCTCCGTCTCTTCCACCTTTACATCTCTGGCCAGAATGCTAAGATCCAGAATTCCATAAGGCGTCTGATAACGGGTTAAAGTCTTCTTTCCCTTTTCAAATATCATCCGGGTATTCGTCAGTCCCCGCTTCATAACCTCCAGGGAATTGTCCCCAATTTTAATGGTGTTGCTGATATGACCGCTTAAGCCTTCCACAACCTCATCGTAGACCACGTAATGCTTGCCGTTCCGGTTATAATAATCCCCGGCTGTAACGACCTCCACATTACCGTCCTCTTCCTCTATCATATGAAGACCTGCAATACTCAGCAGAATCTCTTTTTTCACCTCTGATACACCTCTGTTTCTAATATTCCTCGATCGGAACCTGCTTCGCCGTTGTAATATCAATGGGCAGAATGGAATCCGCGAAGGTCCGGAACTTTTCCGCCTGATCACTGACAAAGAATTCATAGGGATTCTCCTCGATCTTACTGCCGCCGCAATTCTCTATATTCTCCCGTCTAAGAAGCTGCTTCAGCTCCATCGCCGTCTCATAGGCCGGGTTCACCAGCACCACATCCGGTCCCATAATGTCTGCCACCATGGAACGCAGAAGCGGATAATGGGTGCAGCCTAAAATCAGCGTATCAACCTTTCGTTCCTTCATTTCCTGCAGATAGCGCTCCGCCACTATACGGGTCACCGGATCCTTGCGCCAGCCCTCTTCCACCAGGGGTACAAACAGGGGACAGGCCTTTTCAAACACCTGTGCCTCAGGACGCAGGCTCTGTATGTATTTCTGATAAATATGACTTCCCACGGTAGCCGCCGTACCGATGACGCCGATATTACCGCCGATGCTCTCTCTGGCTGCCACGCGGGCTCCCGGACGCACCACGCCGATCACCGGGATATCCATCTCCTGCTGCAGTGCCTCCAGCGCGTAGGCGCTGGCTGTATTGCAGGCCACCACGATGACCTTCACGCCTCTGGTCTTTAGAAAGCGGGCAATCTGACAGGAATAGCGGATAATCGTCTTACCGCTTTTACTTCCATAGGGAACCCGCGCCGTATCTCCGAAGTACACGATCCGCTCCTCCGGAATCTGACGCATAATCTCCCGCGCCACCGTCAGGCCGCCGATTCCGGAATCGAAGACGCCGATGGGGGCCTCTCTTAAATCATTCATCTGTTTCTCCTATATAAGCCTCCGGCTCTTTCTGGTTCAAAAATGTGAGATATCGAAACCGGATCCGCACTTCTTTTTCCGCCGCCCCCGGCATACAGTAATCCGGGTACAGGCCGCCCCACCAGGCTGTCTGCTCTACGCGGACAGGCTTCGATTTCTGTACATATCCAGCGTACAGGCAGGTTCCCGCCGCTCCCAGAAGCAGCGATAAGATAAGCAATGCAAGCTCCCCATGCCTTCTGACATAAGTTTCGATATCTTTTTTCCATTTATTTTCAAGTATTTGTTTTATTATATTCATGGCTCCTCCTGAAAATCATTTTCCAGAGGATACCCTGTTTTTTGCTTTTTATGCGAAGCTTTTATGCCTTCTCCGCTTTCTTTTTCTCATTTTCCCGGATGGCGGCCAGAATTGCTTCTTTCTGGTTATCGATATGCTGTCCTACCATGGTACACACGGCTTCCTTATCACCATTCCTGATGTTCTCAAAGATGGCCTGATGCTCGCCGTCCAGCTTCTCATGGCTGTGCGTATCCTTTAAGTACTCCAGACGGTAACGGTACATCTGCTCCCGCAGATTGTTTAGAATACTGATCAGGCGTTGATTGTCCGTAGCCGCGTAAATGATATCGTGGAACTTCACGTCCGCCGCCGCCAGGCTGGTGTAATCGTCGGAATCCTTCAGCTTGCGGAACTCCTCACCGGCCTCGGCAAGCTCATCAAGAAGCTCCGGCGTAATCCGGTCGCAGGCGATCTCCGCCGCCATTACTTCCAGTGTGCGCCGCACCTCCAGCACATCCTTCAAATCCTTTTCCGTAATGCTGGCCACGATGGCTCCCCGTCTCGGAATCATCACAACCAGACCTTCCAGCTCCAGTTTCCTTATGGCCTCACGGATCGGCGTACGGCTTACGCCCAGACGGTCTGCCAGATGAATCTCCATCAGACGTTCGCCCGGTTCCAGCTCGCCTCTTAAAATCGCCTGCCGCAGGGTCTGAAATACCACGTCCCGCAGCGGAAGATATTCATTCATAGTTGCGTTAATTTCCTGACTCATCAGCCATTCCTCCTGTTGTTATTATACGGTGTGGTCAGAAACAGCTGCTTCGCCAGGCGGCTTTTGCGAATGGCCGCCATCGCTCTGCGGGCCTGCATCCGATCTTCATAAATACCGAATACGGTGGGACCGCTGCCGCTCATCAGGGCTACAGCCGCTCCGTTCTCTTCCATAGTCTCTTTCAGCTTTCCGATGACCGGGTAGGCACTCGCGGTCACTGTTTCCAGTACATTGCCGTCCCGTAAGGCCTCTGCCATACCCCGGAGATCCTGCTTTTTCAGGGCGTCCAGAATGCCGTCGATATCCGGATGCTGCTCCGGTCTTAAATCATTGGCATGCAGGTTCTCATAGACATATTTGGTCGATACGCTGATACCTGGCTTGGCCACCAGAATGTTGCAGGGCGGCATGGGCGGTAAGGAAGTCAGCCTCTCTCCGATACCCTCAGCCAGGGCGGTTCCGCGCATGATACAATAGGGCACGTCGGCACCGATCTTCACACCGCGCTCCATGAGTTGCTCCTGGGACAGGCCCAGACCGTACATGCGGTTCAGGCCGTAGAGAACAGCCGCCGCGTCGGAGCTTCCGCCTGCCATACCTGCTGCTACCGGGATATATTTCTTCAAATCAATGGAAAGTCCGCCCGGAATGTCAAACTCCTCAAATAGCAGATTCGCAGCCTTATATACCAGATTATTTTCATTGGCGGGCAGATAGTAGAGATTCGTTCTGACCCGGATTCCTTCTTTGTCCTGCTTCACCAGCGCAAGACGATCAAAAATACGCACTGTCTGCATAATCATCCGTACGTCGTGATATCCGTCTTCCCTTTTCCGGAGCACGTCCAGGCCCAGATTGATCTTTGCCAGTGCTTTTAACTGCATCTTATCCATAGTATTGTACTTCCTGTGTTTTTTGTATACACAGTATAGCAAAAATGGGGGTAAAATGCAAGAAATCTTTACCCCCATCTCTTTCCATTTTCCTGTCTCTTATTGTATTTCGTAACTGTTCAGTACCTGACCAGTTACGAATGCAAAATCCATGAAAATCGTCTTCGCCGATGGGATTTTGCACTCCCAAATCATGTTCATACGCCCTCAGCAGCTAGTGCTTCGGGCTGTTCTGAATAGTTACCGCACTTCTTTTATCAGAATCAGCTTCTTTCCGGGCCGGATCTCCTCCGGCGCGCAGCCGTTGATTTCACAGATGCGCTCTCCCGTGCTGCGACAGCTTTTCGCGATCTCCCATAGCGTATCGCCGGGCTGTACCGCATAAAGCACAAAAGCAGGCAGCGCTTTCAGAGCCGTCAGATCCAGCGGCTCCTCTGTCACGGACACCACATGCTCCGCCCGCTCCTTTGCCAGCACCAGGATCTGCAGCAGTACCACACCCTTCACATCCATCTCCGTCCCGCTGACCATATCCACCGCAAGCTGGTCGAGGATAGCATCCAGATACCAGACGCTGTCCTTTGTCATGCCCGGCACCTCGATAAGCTGCTCAAATGGAATTGCTTCTTTCCGACATAGAATCGGATGGCTGTCATCCGAGGTGATGTAAAGCACTTCCACCTGTACGGCGCCTTCTACCCGAAGTCCCTGCTCCACAGCCGTACAGTCATCCAGCTTCACCTCTCCGCTGCTGTGACAAATCTGCAGAATCTGCATATCCGTCTGCTCCGTGGTCATCCGGCCCGATATCCGGCACCTGGAAGCACTGTTAATCAGAAGGCGCTCGTAGTCCGTCTCCGCCTTTTCCGGAATCAGCTCTTTTTTCAGGCTGTATACATCAGCCACCAGATCGACGCCTTCCTCCTCATACATGCGGATATCCAGGTTCAATACCGCGTCCACATGAAGCACCCGCAGCTCACCGTCGTAATCCGGCTTCACCTCCAGCTCCGCCCCTGCCAGCACAGCTCCCAGACTGGCCGCAATGCCCTCCCTGCTGCCATGAACATCAATATGGCTGTTAAAGGGAACGCTCTGCTCCAGCCATCCGGTTTTCTGCTCCGTTTCCTCGCTCTCATAGAGTACGAATACCCCCAGCTCACCCTTGATCAGGATTTCATCCTCACCGGGTCGAAGCTCCATGCCGCGTAAGGCCACGTCCTGCCAGATGAGTTCCCGGATATTGGGCTTATTGGCCGGAAGAATGATTTCATCCTTAATGCGGCAGGTATCTTTCTTCTGCACCGTCAGAGCCGCGGCCGTCCGGTGCTCGGTCCGGATTTCCGCCTGTTCCCCGCCCTCCAGGGCTGTGGTCAGGGCTTCCTCCGCCAGCTCCTCCACAGTCAGCTCCAGGGTTCCCACAGCCTTAATTCCCATTTTCCGGGAATTGATGAGAACTGCAAAGAGATCCTCCAGGATGCCGTTCAGCTTCAGGCTGTCGCCGTCTTTCGCCCCCTCTACATTCATATTTTCCTCAAATGGAATCTGTCCTTTGACGCTATGTAGACCGCCCTCATCTGAATCGTCAAGATAAAGGACATAAAAACGCAGATTTCCGCGTATCAGCGCCCGGCCATTTTCTACCCGGACTTCCCCGATCTCCAGATCGCCTTTCTCCTGTACAATCATACTCACATCCGGCATGGTCTCCGGAATATTATAATCATCGTCCAGCGTCATCTGACTGACCGCTTTTCCCTTCTGTCTGGTCATACGGATGGTTCTGCGGACAAGCTCCATAAATTTCTGCCTCCTTATTTTCCTTTTATCTAATCTATGCCCGGTTTTACTGAAATACCACCGGTTTATCCAGATAAGCGATTCGCACCGTAAGATACGGAAAGCTTTTCTCCTTCCCGGCTCCTTCCTCCGGTCCCGGACCGATGAGACTGGTGTCGAAATAGATGGCATTTTCCGTCAGGTACAGGTCATTTACTGCGATGCTGTAGCCGCCGGTCTCCTGCTGTCCGTATCCCACGCACAGATACAGCCCGTCGTTTTCCTCATAAGTCAGTTTGAAGCTTTCGGTTTTCTTTTCCTCCAGAATATCGTAAAGTTCATCCGGCAGCTCCCGTCCCGATACGATGGTGTAATCCAGATCGGAAAGCTTTTTTGTGGCATTGGTCTGCATTTTACAGCCGATAAAGTTTAAGGAAAGCAACAGCATAAAAATTGCCGCTATCATCCGTTTTCCTGTCATTTTCTTTTTACCGCCTCCCTGTCTTTATCTATATCTATGGCGCCCGGGCACGTCCCATTCCCTTTTCTGTCCCGCCTGTGCCTTCCCGGCGACTGATATTTTAGGGAAATCCCCCGTAATCCTTGTTTTTTCATGGCTTTTTTATTATAATAGCGGAAGGTGAAGCTTCACCCCAAGGAGGAGAATTATGCGTTTAAAAATGACTACCGCCGAGGATCCGACCAATTACCGGTACAGCGGCGTTCTGGCACACCCAACTTCCTTCCCGTCCCCCTACGGAATCGGTGATTTTGGAAAGGGCGCCTATGATTTCATAGATTTTCTGGCCGAGAGCGGGCAACATCTGTGGCAGATTCTGCCCATGGTACCCATCACCTCATTCGGCAACTCACCCTATCAGGGCTATTCCGTGTTTGCGGGCGAACCGCTTCTCATCAGCCCTGAGCTGCTTCTGAAGGCCGGACTACTGGATCAGGGCGACCTGCAGAATATTCCGAATTTCGACCCGGGTCGGGTGGATTATGACCGGGTACGCGAATACAAGTATCCCCTTTATAAGAAGGCCTTTGAGTGCTTCGAAAAGTCTGAGGATTCGGATCTTCAGAAAAACTACGATGAATTCTGCCAGAAAAATGAGGACTGGCTCGCCGATTACTGCCTCTACATGGCCCTGAAGGAGGAGCAGGACAATCTCCCCTGGACCAAATGGCCCGAGGCCCTGCGGAATCTGGATAAGCAGAACCGGGCATTCTGGGAGGAGAAACTGAAAATGGGCATCCATTATCAGGCTTTCCTGCAGTTTATGTTCGATACCCAGTGGTATGCGCTGAAAAAATATGCCAACGACAAAGGCATTGCCATCGTAGGCGATATTCCCATCTTCGTATCCCCCGACGGCGCCGACGTATGGGCCAACCGGAAGCTGTTCCAGGTGGATACCAAGGGTTATCCGTCCGCAGTGGCAGGCGTTCCGCCCGACTATTTCAGCGCTACCGGCCAGAAGTGGGGCAATCCGCTCTACGACTGGAAGGAACATAAAAAAGAGGGCTACCGTTGGTGGATCGACCGGGTAAAGCATCAGCTTGACCAGGTGGATTATGTGCGCATCGACCATTTCCGGGGCTTCGAGGCCCATTGGGAGGTTCCGGTGGACGCTGAGACAGCCATGACCGGCGAGTGGAAAAAGGGACCGGGCGTGGATCTGTTTCTGGCCATCCAGAAAGAGCTGGGCGACGACCTTCCCATTTTCGCAGAGGATCTGGGCCTGATTACGCCCGAAGTGGTAGCGCTTCGCGACCAGTTCAACTTCCCCGGAATGCGGATTCTGCAGTTCGCCTTTGAGGGCGGCGAGAGTACTTTCCTGCCCCACCAGTTCGATACCCGCAACTGCATCTGCTACACCGGAACCCATGATAATGACACCACCGTGGGCTGGTATCAGCACACATCCGAATATGCCCGTGACAAGGTACGCCGCTATATGAACACCGACGCTTCCAGCGTCAGCTGGGATTTCATCCGGATCTGCCTGGGCACCGTTGCCCGCTACGCCATTTTCCCGGTACAGGATCTTCTAAAGGTGGGCAGCGACTGTCGCATGAACACGCCGGGAACTGCAGAACACAACTGGGAATGGCGTTTCCGCGAAGGCGAACTGAACCCCGGCATGGCCGGCGGACTGCGCCAGATGACGGAATTGTTCGGACGATAGGAGGCTGCCATGATACGTTTAATACTTGTAGCAATTGTGCTTTTTGGCTTTCTGATTCTTGGAATTCCGCTTCTGCTCATTGAGTGGGTAATTGGAAAATTTAGCCAAAAATGGAAGGACTACAGTTCTCTTCGCCTGGTGCAGGGCGCGTTTAAGCTAATCATGTTCATGACCGGCGTAAAGCTCACAGTCATCGGCGAAGAAAATGTGCCAAAGGACAAAGCGGTGCTCTATGTGGGCAACCACCGCAGCTATTTCGACGTGGTGATGACCTACGCCCGCTGTCCGAGGCTTACCGGCTATGTGGCCAAAATCGAAATGCTGCGCTATCCGCTCTTACGGGACTGGATGAAGAATCTCTACTGCCTGTTCCTGGATCGGGATGACATTAAGGCCGGACTGAAAACGATTCTCAAGGGAATAGAATATATTAAAAATGGAATCTCCATCTGCATTTTCCCGGAGGGAACAAGAAATCACCACGATGAGCTGCTTCCCTTTAAGGAAGGCAGCATGAAGATGGCTGAGAAGACCGGCTGTCCGATTATTCCCATGGCCATTACCAATTCCGCGGAGATTTTCGAGGATCACATCCCGTTTATCCACCGTTGTCATGTGATTCTGGAGTACGGCGAGCCGATTCTGGTCTCCGAGCTCTCCAAAGAAGAGAAAAAATTCCTGGGTGCTTATACCCAGCAGAAGATTCAGACAATGTTGGATAAGAATAAGGCATTGTTATAATTAGGAGGATATTATGAAAATCGTAGTTTTAGCCGGAGGAACCAGCACCGAGCGTGATGTATCCCTGATTTCCGGAAGCAATATTTACCGCGCACTGAAAAAGAAAGGCCATGATGCCATTCTGGTTGATCTGTATCTGGGCTATGAAGGTGACCTGGCTATCAATGAAGATATTTTTAAGGCAAATGTGGAATGGGATAAGGATGTAACCGCCATCTCTGCAGAACAGCCGGATCTGTCTCATCTGAAGGAGCTCCGCAAGGACGGCGGCAAGAGCCTGTTCGGTCCCAATGTGCTGGCGCTCTGCGATATGGCTGACATTGTATTTCTGGGACTTCACGGAGCCAACGGCGAAGATGGCCGCGTACAAGCCACCTTCGATCTGATGGGCATTCCCTATACCGGAACCGATTATCTGAGCAGCGCTATCGCCATGGATAAGAGCCTGTCCAAGCAGATGTTCCGTGCGGCAGGAATCCCGACCCCGAAGGGAATCACCGCTAAGAACGGTCAGAAGATTGACCCGTCCACTGTCCCCTATCCCTGCATGGTAAAGACCACCTGCGGTGGATCCAGCGTGGGAACCTACCGGGTGGAGAAGCCCGAGGAGCTGCAGAAGGCTCTTGACGATGCTTATTCCTTCGGCGACGACGTCATCATTGAACAGTTCGTCTCCGGCCGCGAGTTCTCTGTGGGTGTAGTAGACGGCAAGGCTTACCCGATTATCGAGATTGCGCCGATTCACGGCTTCTATGATTATAAAAACAAATACCAGGCCGGAAGTACCATCGAGACCTGCCCGGCAGATCTGCCCAAAGAGCTGACTCAGAAAATGCAGCACTACGCAGAGATGGTATTTGAAGCACTTGGCATGCGCTCCTATGCCCGCATGGACTTCATGCTGGATACAGAAACCCTGGAAATGTACTGCCTGGAAGCCAACACGCTGCCGGGTATGACGCCCACCAGCCTGCTGCCCCAGGAGGCTGCTGCTTTGGGCATGTCCTTCGAGGATCTGTGCGAAAAGCTGATTCAGGTTTCCCTGAAAAATCAAGAGGTATAAATGATGAAGCATATGTCTTTAGCAGAAATTGCAACAGCCTGCGGCGGTACCTATGTGGGCGATGACAGCTTAAAAACTGTCGAGGTAAACGGCGTGGTCATTGACAGCCGCAAAGTAGAGCCCGGCTATCTCTTCGTGGCCGTAAAAGGCGAGCGGGTTGACGGCCATACCTTCATTCCGTCCGTCTTCGCCAAGGGCGCAGCCTGCGTCCTCTGTGAGGACGCGCCGGAGCAGCCTGCCGGACCCTATATCCAGGTTTCTTCCACACTGGAAGCCATCAAGGCCATCGCAGCCTGCTACCGCAGCACTCTGACCATTCCGGTGGTGGGGATCTCCGGCAGCGTAGGCAAGACCAGCACAAAAGAAATGATTGCCTCGATTCTCGGACAGCATTTTCACGTACTGAAGACCGAAGGCAATTTCAATAACGAAATCGGCCTGCCGCTGACCATCTTCCGCATCCGAGAAGAACACGAAGCGGCAGTCCTGGAAATGGGAATCAGCGACTTTGGAGAAATGACCACGCTTGCCAGCATGGCAAAGCCGACTGTCTGCGTTCTCACCAATATCGGTCTCTGCCACCTGGAAAACCTGAAAACCCGGGACGGAATCCTGAAGGCTAAAACCGAAATGTTCGACCAGGCCATGCCAGGCGCGCAGATCATTGTAAATGGCGACGACGATAAACTCATCACACTAAAAAGCCGAACCCCGCAGCCGACCTTCTTCGGCCTGGATCCTTCTCTGGATCTCTACGCCGAAAACGTGGAAAACTTAGGGCTGGCCGGTAGCCGCTGCGACTTCGTGACCAAAGCAGGCCGCTTCACCGCCACCATTCCGATACCCGGCCACCACATGGTCTACAACGCCCTGGCCGGCACAGCCGTAGGCCTGGCACTGGGTCTGACCCTGGACGAGATCCGGGCCGGAATCGAGACTCTGAAGCCCGTCAGCGGTCGAAACCATCTGATCCATACGGACAAATGGGATATCCTCGACGACTGTTATAACGCCAACCCAGTCTCCATGGCCGCGTCCCTGGACGTGCTGACCAATGCACTGGGTCGTAAAGTAGCAATCCTCGGCGATATGGGCGAGCTGGGTGAAAACGAAAAGCTACTCCATTACAACGTAGGCTGCCACGCCGCCGACAACCAGATCGACGCCATCTTCGCCGTAGGCGAGCTGTCCAAAGAGCTAGTAAAAGGCGTACATGCAAAAGATCCGGACGGTAATCTTATCTGTAAACACTTTGATACAAAAGAGGCTCTCTTCGAGGCGCTGCCGCTGCTGCTGATGCAGGGTGACTCCATTCTGGTAAAAGCTTCCCATTTCATGGAGTTCCCGGAGATCGTAAAGTGGCTCGAAGATCACGGCAACTAAGACAGCCGGAGACCAAGCGAAAATTTTCCCCACACTAATGGTAATGAAACATACTATCGACAAAACAGGGCAGGGACTTTGTAGTTCTCCAATGTACAGCGTTTTATCGGACACTGTATGCCACCTGCGGACCTCGCGTCCGTGGGTGGCATACTGCGTCCGATAAACGATGAACACGGAAAACAACAAAGCCCCTGCCCGTCCGTCCTAACTAACATAATCAAACAGGGAGTGCTGCCCACTGCAGCCACTCCCCCTCTTTCTCATAGCATTATCCTATTATTGCCCCCGCAACAGATCATTCGCCACCGGCGCATAAAACTCCCTCTGAAAGGTATCAAAATCATACCCCTTCCCCAGCAGCCACATCAGCTTCGCCACCAGCGCCTCCGTCGTCATATCATAAGCCTGCAATAGATGATAGCGCGACATCGCCTTAAAGCCCACCTCGTAGAGCTCCACATCACTGCCCTCCAGCATAACCTGCGTCGCAATCACCACAATACAATTTTTCCGTGTCAGGCTTTCCAGCTTATCCAGAAAATTCCGCTCATCCGCAAAGGGAATGCCGCCTACGCCGTAACTCTCAATGATAACCGCGTCATAATTATCCCCAATGTAATCCAGAATATCCGGTTTGATACCCGGTACCAGCTTCAATAAGAAAACCTTCGGTGCCAGCTTCTGTGAGAAGCTGACCGGCTTATCTTCGCCCTTCAGCTCCACGTAACGCACCACCCGGTCATTGTCCACGAAAGCCGCTATCGGGTAGTTGATGCTGTCAAAGGCATTGAAGCTCTTAGACCGGACCTTACGGGCCCTGGTTCCCAGAATCACTTCGCCGTTAAATACCAGATAGACACCATTGACATTTTCCTCGCAGGCAAAGCGGAAGCTGTCTCTCAAATTCTTGCGCGCATCGGTGATGGTTTTCACCAGCGGTTTTTGAGAACCTGTGATCACGATGGGCTTATGCGGATTCTGAATCATGTAGGACAGAGCCGCAGCCGTATATGCCATGGTATCCGTCCCGTGTGTGATTACAAAACCATCATAATTGTCAAAGTTTTCTTCTACAGCCTTTTCAATCATCTGCCAGTGCTCCGGCTGAATATTGGTGCTGTCCACGTTCAGCAACGGAAGAATCTCAATCTCGCAGAAATCCGTGATCTCCGCAAGACTTTTCCGGAGATCTTCCGGGGTAATCCCCGGGCGGAGACCCTCGTCCGTATCTACCGACGCAATAGTTCCGCCTGTCAGAATCAGTAATATTCGTTTCATTAAAATTATCCCTTTCTTCTACTATAAAAAACCCTCTACATAAGCCTGTGATTTCGTTTGTATATATGTATATCACATGTATATCGCAGAAATACATAATGGTCAATAGGTTTTCTGAAATTTTCCGTTCTCCCATTGATACTTGTCTGAAATACCTTTATAATAAATTTAAATTCATCTGTTTATTAAAGAATTTAGGAGAAGTAGAGCTATGGCATTGACTTTGAATCAGAAAAATCTTTCCGCCACGGAGACGATTCTGGAACAGCTTCGAAATGACATTAATAATTTTGTTTATGACGAGCATTTTATTACAGAAGCAGAAGTTTCCGCACACTTTCAGGTAAGTCGGACCCCTGCAAGGGAAGCATTAAATACCCTGTGCCAGGAAGGAATCCTCGATAAGATTCCAAGAAAGGGCTATCTCATCCGCAAGCTTTCGTTCTCCGAGCTGCAGCAGCTCTGCCAGTACCGCTCCATTCTGGAATGCGGGGCCGTGGAATACGCGATACGATTTGCTTCCGACTCTGAACTGGACAAAATCTCTGAACTGGCCAATCAGAAAATCGATCCGGACGATCCGGATTTCTATAACCAATATCATGCGCTGAACCTGACTTTTCATCTTTCTATCGCCAGGCTCACAAAAAATGTATATCTCATCTCCGCCCTTGAAAATGTATTTAACCGGCTTCGCAGAGATCTCCTGATAGACGGACGTTCTAATCTGGAGAATTCTCTCGATATGCATATTCAGCTTGCGGCTGCCATGAAGAAACGGGATCTGGAACAGGCGCATCGTATCACCGCCGACCAGATCGATTTTGTAGAAAAACGACTTTATCTGCATTGAGCCCCCATTCTGTCATCTCATCTCTAAAATGTAATTATTTTATATTTTCGAAAGTGCATGAGTATAAAAAAATATCCCCTGCATCGCTACAGGAGATATTTTTTATACTCTTTTACTGCACGAACCCATCCTGCACAATATCCTGAATCACCTCGGTGGGAATCACAAATTCCACGCTGCCCATGCTCATGGGAGCCACTTCTCCTTCGTCAAATACGATAACCAGCCTGCCCTCCTCGTTGATGTAGAAGGTGGTGTCCGCTGTAATAGACTTGAAATCCCATTCCGGAATATCGCTGTCCAGCCAGTAAGTGACATTCTCATCGGCAGCCATCTGCTCCTTCATCTGCTCCTTAATATTCGCTGTAATCGGATCGATGAAGTTCGTGCCTTTTTTGAAGATACCGCTTAAGTTAATCATCTTACCGGTCTGCTTGTCGATATGGTATATTTTTACTGTTTCTTCGCCGCTGGCCATGACTACCAGCTTGTCAAAGCGGATAGAGAAAAGGCGGTCCGAATCGGTAATCACCTGATAATCCAGATCCACTGCCTGATATCCCTGGCCATCTGCGGCCTCCACGTCTGCCTGATACTGGGCAATGATCTCGTCGGTGTATTCCTGGATGCTCTGGTTGATGGCGTTGGTGCTTTCCTGATTGACGGTGCCGTCTTCATTTTTCACCTCTACCTCCGGCACCTTAACGTCGGCGTACATCTGATTGGTGCTGTCCTGATATTCCCGGAAGGTGACAACCTCCGCGATAGCTCCGATGACCGGTATTTTCGCCATGGCGTGGGCGATGCTTGCTCCGGAATTGGCCATAACTGTGATGGCGATCAGTGCGGCTGCGACCGCTCCTCCGACGGTTTTTGCAAAGGTAATCATTTTATTATTTTTCTTTTTCATGGGCTTCTTCTTCCTTTCTATGGTGGTCTGTCGTTCCGTTTCCATATCTTTTTTTGCTTCCCGGATGCCTGTCTCTACGCGCTGTCTCAGCTCTGCGGGAATGAAAATCTCATGGTATTCCTGATTCATTTTATCTAACCTCTCATCCTTCATAGCGCAGCTCTCCTTCCGTTAATTGAACCCGGAGCTTCTTCAGGCTCCGATACAATATGGTTTTGACGGTATTCGTATTTTCGTGCAGAATACGGGCGATGTCGTCCAGCTTCTGATCTTCGAAAAACCTTAAGATCACCACTGCTTTTTCCCGCTCATCCAGAATTTTCAAGGCCTCCAGGGTATCGAAGTCCTGATAGGTATCCTCTTTGCCGGTCTCGCCTGCCGCATCAAGTTCTGTCTCATTTTTCCGGCTGCGGATGTAATCCACGGCTGTATTCATCACAATGCGCCAGAGCCAGGTGCGGATGTAGCTCTCCTGCTGTACCTTGGACGCATTTTTTATGGCTTTATATACACTTTCCTGTACGATGTCCAGGGCGTCTTCTTCGTTTCTTACGTAAGTGTAGGCCAGCCGGTACATGGCTTCGTAGCTGTCCAGGATCTGGTCTTCCACTTTTTGCTGTAAAGACGGTGTGTTCATCTTTCGTTACGCTCTCCTTCCTATTTCTTCACTTCTATCTATTAGACGGCACGCTTTTATAAAAAGTTTTGAGAATTTTATCTTTTTCATTTTCTGCTATAAAAATTACCCTGAAGAAAAGCCTGTGTAAACCGGCATTTTCTGTCAAGGTAATTTCAAATTCTCTCTATCGCTTTTAGAAGCTGTGTCCGCCTCCGGAGCTGCCTCCGGAATCGCCTCCTCCGGAACTGCCTCCGCCGCCGCTGAAGCCGCCACCGCCGCCGGAGCTGGAGCTTTCGGATTCGGTATAGGTGTAGGTGCGTATACACTCTTTCGTGGTCTTCAGGGTGAATTTATTGGTTTCGAAGGGCTTCACGTTCCATTTTTCTTTGCTCGCCGTCATGCTCCGCGATATGCGCAGGTACAGATAATTGATCAGAAAGCCCAGGATAATCGCCAGGAACAGGTTGTTGATACGCTGCATGGGCCGCCGGATACTGCTGCCGGTGAGAAGACGCTGACACTGCTCGAAGGCTCCGATGGCGCAGTCATCGTAGCGTCTGGCACTGGCCAGGCGGTAGATATTATCCGTAATGGAGTTGGCGTCCCGGTTGCGAATAATGTGGCGGGTGGGGCCGGTACAATACAGATAGATTTCCCGGTTATACATGTCGATGGCGAACATGACCACCGGCGCTTTCTTGGAGCTGCCATAGTAACCCGCGCAGATCTTCTCGCAGACCGTCGCCGTGTCGG
The DNA here is from genome assembly GCF_964245105.1 of Candidatus Dorea massiliensis AP6. NCBI lineage: Bacteria > Bacillati > Bacillota > Clostridia > Lachnospirales > Lachnospiraceae > Dorea > Candidatus Dorea massiliensis. The sequence continues at coordinate 21,615 of NZ_CAXTKW010000019.1, forward strand.
AAGCTTCATATTCGTCCGTGGTATAGAAAATGACGTTAGCGTACTCGGAGATAGGCTCCATGCTGGCCAGAACCGCCTCCTTTTCGTCGTCTCCCACCAATTCTGCCTTGTCCCGGTAAATGACGTCGTAACCCAGGCCGTCATAATATTCCGGCTCGTCGGGATTACGGGTGGAGCCGGTACCGTCTGTAGCTGTTAAGGATGGGAGCTGCTTTTCTGTCACCTCTGCCTTAGACGTCTGCGCCTGTTTCACAGCTGTTTCCGCCGAAATTCTTTCCACGAAAAAACTGCCCAGACCGACGCCCAAAATCACCGCGCACACAATCCCTGTTTTACAAAGAAGGCGCTTTTTCTCTCTCATTCTACTCACGGTTATGCCCTCCTTTATAAAGCTCGAACTGCGGCATAGGCCGGGAACAGCTCAGGTTGTAGTCTCGGATGATTTCCAATAGCATCAGGATATCTACGCCGAAAGCCGCCATAATCGCTCCGTAATACCACAGGTCCTCCACCGGGTTTACATAAGCTGTCACCCCAAGCAGCAGCGTCACAAACAGGCAAATCCAGTCTGCCGGAAGGGTCCGGGTCCGATTTTTCCAGAGCTTCGTCCGCTTCGGCATATCCTTCAGCAAAATTATCAGCTGAAACGCCGCCGATACCAGCGCCAAAAATATCTTCAGTGACTTGCTGCTCTCTATGTAGGCGGTATCGCTGAAAATGACTATGATAAAGGCAAGCAGGAAAATTGCGATGGGCGCTCCGATAATGCAGGCCACCACAATCAGAGCTATCCGCCATTTATCGTTGTTCAGATGCTTTTTCCGATGCTTCTTCTTTACTTTATATTCCCGCTCAATCTCACGCCGGTACAGCTTTTGAATATTGGAATGCCAGAGCAGGCACAGCACCATGTTAAACAGCGCCGTAATACCCAGCATGGTCTTCGCCGTAAACATCAGATCCTGAAACAGGCTGAACACCACGAACAGTACGGCTGCAATAATCAGAGATACTTTCGTAAATTTCTTCTGATCTACCGGCACGTCGCAGCTGATATTTTTATTCCGGCCCTCGATGGCTGCGTAAGCCACACGTCCACCGTTCCGGTAGGACATGAACCAGACCGGCTTCAACACGTCGCCTGCATGCCGGATATGAAGAATCGGCTCACAGGTGGCACGGGTAGCTTCCATACCGGCCAGATTATCATTGAGCTGATTTTCCAACTGCTGGCCCGCCACCGCCCGGGCGTAGGGCTCGTAGACCTCCGGCGGCACATCGGCGGTATCCGCGTAGAAACCGCAGAGAAAGCCCGGCGCGAAAAGCCGCCCGCCACCCCGGTCTATTCCGTCCTGAATCCACTCGCTCTGCTCATCCGGGAAGGATGAGGACGCCGCATGGGTGATATCGCTCACTTTACCCGAGGCTTCGACGTTCATATTCCATTCCTTTACTGTATAGTGCCGCTTTCCTTTTTTCTTACCGGTATAGGTGGTGGTCTTTCCCTTCAGCTGATACGCGCCCCCGGCCTCCGCCTCGTAGGAATGACTGGGCACATAGATACCGCGAAATTCATGTTCGGCCTCCGGATTCTTGTATTCCTCCGGCACATAAGAGCACTTGGCGATAAATTCCCGGAACCGTTTCCGGCAGTCCTTCTTATCCACAGTAAATGGGAAAATGCGGAACGGAACCTTGATCTGCTCCGTCCTCTGCTGCAACACCGCAGACGCGCCGCAATAGCTGCAAAAGCCCGCGATGGTATGATCATTGGTGTAGATTTCACCGCCGCACTGGGGGCAGCGAAAGGCCTGGATCTCGTACAGATCTTGTTCTGCGTCCTTCTCGCGCTTGATTGAGTCCACGTCAAAGCTGCTGCGACAGCTTCCGCATTTCAGCCTGCCAAGCTTAATATCATACAGCAGCTCGCTGCCGCAGTTTGGGCATCCGTACATGGGGTTCACCTCCGTATTTTCGAAACTGGAATTTTACAAATTACCTCGAACTTATCCCTATTGTATCAAATTTCGCAGCATGATGTATAGGATAAGTTGCCACATTTTCGCATAATTTTTCCGGCTATTCATATAATACATCAGATTTTTTCTTCGGGTATCTATCTTATGTCAACTTTCTATGCGATTGTGGAGGCTTTGAACAACTGCCTCTGGGGGATCCCTATGCTTCTGCTTTTATTCGGGACGCACCTTTTTCTGACCTGGAAAACGGGACTGATTCAGCGGAAGCTTCCGCTGGCTATCCGGCTGTCGCTGACGCCGGACGCCGCAGTGGGCGCGGAGACGGGAAATGGCGACGGCGGGCTTTCGCCCTTTGCTTCCCTGACCACGGCTCTGGCCTCCAGTCTGGGCGTCGGAAATATCGTCGGCATGGGGACGGCTGTGGCGCTCGGCGGACCCGGGGCGGTGTTCTGGTGCTGGATCACCGGTTTCTTTGGGATAGCAACCACCTACGGGGAGGCGCTGCTCTCTCTTAAGTTCCGGGTGTACACTCCGGACGGGCAGCCTGCGGGCGGGCCCATGTATGTTCTGGAGTACGGGCTACGCCGGAAATTTGCCGCCGTCCTGTTCGCGGTCTGCGGCGTGCTGGCTTCCTTTGGTATCGGCTGCGCGGTGCAGGTGCACGCCATGGCAGATACGCTTCCGGTTCCGCCCATTATCACAGGATTGGCGGTCGGACTTCTCACCTGCTTTGTGATCTTTGGCGGCAACCAGGCTATTTCCAGGGTCTGCGAGAAGCTGGTGCCCTTTATGACCCTGTTTTATCTGCTGGGCTGCCTTATGATTCTTGTGGCAAATCGGGCTTTCCTGCTGCCAGCCTGCCGCCTGATTCTGAAATGTGCCTTCGCGCCCCGGGCTGTCTCAGGCGGCATGGCAGGCTCCGGCCTGTTGTTGGCAGCCCGCTACGGGGTAGCCCGGGGTCTTTTCACCAACGAGGCCGGAATGGGAAGCGCGCCCCTGGCCGCTGCAGCCGCCCGCTGTTCCGTTCCGGTGCGGCAGGCCCTGGTGGCCTCCACGGCCACCTTCTGGGACACGTTGGTGGTCTGCCTGATCACGGGACTAGTCATTGTAAGCCATCTGCTGGCCCGGGAGCCTGCCCTTTTGGCTTCCGACGTGGCCCTGTCCGGCAGCAACTTTACCTGGCGGGCCTTTTCTGCCATTCCCTGTCTTGGGCAGCCAGTGCTCTTATTCAGTATCGTGACCTTCGCCTATGCTACGATTCTCGGATGGTCCTTTTACGGGGAGCGTTGTCTTACATATCTGTTCGGGCCGAAAGCATTGTTCCCGTATCGGCTCTGCTGGATTTTTACGCTGGTGTTTGCACCGATGCTGGAGCTTACGATGATTTTCGAGATTTCAGATCTGCTGAATGCGTTGATGGCGCTGCCGAATCTGCTGGGGCTTCTGCTGCTGGCGGATGTAATCCGGGACGAGACCAGAATCTATTTTTCCGGGAAATAAAGTTTCGCACGGGCAGACAGAAGAAATACCCTAAGGGTATCCCTGGATGCCCGTAGAACATGGGCAAATATAGGAAACACCCTAAGGGTGTCCCTGGATGCCCGTAGAACATAGGCAAATATAGGAAAAGGGACTGTCATCTTCTTCCATGTGCTTCGCGCTCACCTCAGAAGGACAGTCCCTTTTGATTATTGTCTATACTGTTCGTTTCCATATTCAATTTTCCTCGGCCTCTTTATAATACCGGCTCCTCTGCAAAGCTTGCGTAATACTCCTTAAAAAACTCATTTACCAGCGCTAAAATCTTCTTCATAAGTCATTCCATCCTTTCTTTAAAATGCCCATGTTCTAAGGGCATCCAGGGATACCCTTAGGGTATTTCTGTGCTGAATGTCTTCGGGATTTTTAATCCCTTGTTTCTTGTTGTCTTTACTATAACACCTTGCAATTCACTTGTGAAATACATATAATAAAAGCATCTTGATACTCAAAAAGTATAACGCAGGAGGCACCCATGGAACTCAGACACATTCGATATTTTAAGGCCGTCGCAGACGAAAAGAACTTTACCCGGGCAGCGGAGAAGCTGAATATTGCCCAGCCTCCCTTAAGCCGTCAGATTCAGGATCTGGAAAAGGAGCTGGATACGAAACTGTTTTTGCGCAGCCCCCACAGTATTTCCCTCACCGAAGAGGGCGAACTGTTTCTTCAGTACGCCAACCAGATTCTCGACCTGGTCAATAAATCTGCAGAGGAAGTCCGGGAAGTGAAGGAAGGCCTGCAGGGTATGCTCTACATTGCCTCCGTCGAGGGCTGCTGCCCCCACCTCTTTTCCGCGTGGATTGCGTCCTTCCAGAAACGCTATCCCCATGTACAGTACAATCTCTGGAACGGCAATTCCGACGACGTTAATACCCGCATCTCCAAAGGTCTCTGTGAGGTCGCTATGATTACCGCCCCCTACAATAAAGAAGGCTTTGAGGTTCTTCCTGTCTGCCGGGAGCCCTGGGTGGCTCTGCTTCCCCATGATCACCCGCTGGCCGCCCTGCCCGGAGATTCTATTACACCGGAACAGCTTCTACCCTACGACCTTCTGATTCCTTCCCGGGAATCCCGTAAGCAGGAGATCGATCAGTGGTTTCTCGGAACTGGCCGGAAGCCCGTCATCCGCGGACGTATCGCCCATATGGTCAATGCCTATGAGCTCAGTCTCCACGGCGTCGGCGTCTCCATTTACCCGGCCTCCATTTCTTCCCTGATTCGAAGCGACGAACTCTGCGTAAAAAAAATCGACCACCCGGACGCCTATGCTTCCTATGCTCTCATCTGGAGTAAGAATCATCAGCTGTCACACGTGGCCGAAGAATTTATTATGCATGTAGAGAATCAGCTTGCGCAGGAGTCTCCGACTGAATCAATTTTGTAACTTTTTTCATACAGTACAGACAGGTCGGGAAAATATAACAACAGGCAGATACCCAGGCCGTCTGATCCGCAAAACAGATGGCCGTATAGCCAAAGGTCCCCACAAAGCCCACGCTGACGATGATCCGGGCAATCATTTCCGTCACGCCAGAGAAAAAGGCACGTCCGGAAAAGCCCAGTCCCTGGGTCACCATGCGGGACACGTTCAGGATACCCAGGCTCCAGTAGAAGAATCCCATGCACCGCAGGTATTTAGCGGAAGCGTCCAACACCTCCACGTTATCCCTGCTCAGGAACATCATGGACAAGGAGCGCCCAAACACAATCAGTACCAAACCTGCAAATATACCGTAGCCCACGGCCACAGCCATTCCCTGGAATAACCCCTGGCGGATACGCTTCGCCTGACCCGCGCCCAGATTCTGACTGCAAAATACAGAAACCGCAGTCGCCATGGCGTCAAAGGGACACAACGCAAACTGTTTGATCTTTACCGCCGCTGTAAAGCCCGACACATAGATGCTTCCCAGACTGTTATTGGCAGACTGCATGACCATACTGCCAATGGCGGTAATAGAAAACTGCAGACCGGTAGGCAGCCCCATCATCAGCAATTCCTTCACAGCTTCTCCATCCATCTTTTGGTTTTCCCGGCTCATCCGCATCAGTTTCACCCGGCGGATGATAAATCCCAGACATAAAAGTCCGCTGACAGCCTGTGCAGTAATCGTCGCAATGGCCGCTCCGGCGCAGCCCCATTTCAGAACTATGATACAAAACAGATCCAGAAAGATATTTAAGATAGCCGAAAATGCCAGGAACAGAAACGGCGTCCGGCTGTCTCCTACCGCACGCAGAATACTGGAAAGATAATTATACAGAAGTGTAAATGGCAGGCCGATAAAGATCACCAGCAGATATGCATACGCATTTGCGAAAATGTCCCCCGGCACGGACAGAATCTGTAAAATCCAGTTACACAGAGACATACAGAGCACTGTCACGATCGCCGCAATCATCGCCGTCAGAACGCCGCCATTGAAGATATAGCGCCGCATGGTATCATACTTTTCCGCGCCGAAATACTTCGCAATCGGAATGCCGAAGCCCGCGCAGCTTCCCATACAAAAGCCCAGTACCAGAAATTGTACACTGCTGCTGGATCCCACTGCCGCCAACGCCTCCGCGCCCAGGGTCTGGCCTACGATGGCTGCGTCGATGATATTATAGGTCTGCTGCAGAAGATTACCCACCAGAAGGGGCAGGGCGAACTGCAGCATGGATTTTAAGGGATTGTCTTTGATCATGGATGCTGCTGATGACATACTTTTACCTCTTAACTAAAAAACACAATTCAGATACTCTAATGGTTTACTACTTCTCGGTCTTTCTGTCAACATTTTTCTTTATCCTGCATACCGCACGCCCTTCTTTGGCGTCCAGCAAAAGCCTTGCATGGTTCTCCGATACGTCAAACACCCGTATCATATTTCCAAACTCCGCCTTATCCGGCCAGTTTTCCCCGAACACATCCTGGAAGGTATTCAGATAGTCCGGGCGGTAAATCTTTGTCTTACTGTTCTCATTGATGGCTCCGTAGTAGATGTCCGCCTCCACCAGCTCCTGGAACATGTGGCTGCCATAGGACAGGGACGGATTGTAACCGGCCTTGCTGTAGGCCACCTCGCAGATGGCAGAAAAGCAGCTCACATCGGAATACTTCACCGGCACGCCAAGCTCCGGGGACGACGTACCGCAGCGTCCCGGCACCAGCAGCATCATATGCCTGCCCTGCTGGCTGAAATACTGGTTGATGACGCCGATCATATGGGCCACGTCCGGCTTTTTCGCATATGGATACTCGTAATATTTCTGGGGATCCACCCAGACGATGATATCCAGCTTCTCCTCCTTGGAGCGCCACATGGAGGTCCTTCTGACGTCAAATAAAACCTCCTCCTCGTTGCCCTCCGGCATCACGAATTTCTGCTCGGTCACCTGGCGGAGCGGCCTGCACTGGAACAGATTCAGGTGAATCTTTCCGTCTCCGCCCTCCTCCATGGCAAACTCAATATCCACAGGGCGGCCATATTCACTCTCCAGCATTTTCAGAATCCGCTGCATCATGTTCATAAAATCACTGTCATGGGCGATACCCTGACAGTCCGCGAACAGCACCGGGCGGTACCGGCCCATCTCCTGGAGCCGCTGTTCCGCATCGGTGTCATGGCTTAATACCAGCTTCTTCCCACGCTCCGGCAAAAGGGGTATCAGCTCCTCCAGCCAGATTGTCTTATGCACGGCATTTTCCAGATCCAGCACGTCCACCTGACGCTGGGAGTACTTGTGACGCTCGCCCGCGGAAGCATACAAACTGCCCCGCGCGCGATCCAGATCAATCAGTCTCGGATAGTCGCCGGGGGTACGTTCCACCGCTCTGGTTCCCAAACCCAGTACGATACGCAGCATACCGGCCTCGGGATTCATCTGCTCCATCCATTTGTAAGGATTATAGGAGCAGCCCATACCGGCCGCCAGCGGAAGGTAATAGCTGCCCATGCGCATTCCTTCCACCCGCTGAACCAGTAAAGCCATTCGTTCATCTGTATGAGTCAGGCCGCGGGTTCTGCGGTATTCTACCGCAGATTCATTCCAGACACTTTTGTATACACGGAACACCGCCGCCTTTAATTCTTCGATTCGCTCATCTTCCTTTCCCTGATTGGTGCAGAAGACAGATTCGTATTTTCCGGTAAATGCGTGGTCAAAGCCATCCTCCAGGGTGCTGCTGGAACGAACCACATAAGGATCGCCGCCCAGATGGGCCAGCAGTTCCCCGAATTCCCGTTTCGTCCGCTCGGAGAAGGTCTCCTCCCAGAGATATTCCGCAAATACGTCAGATCCGATAAACCAGGAATGGTGCGGGAGCAGCAGTGACTCATATTCGGGAAGCTTCTCTTTTATCAGCTTTCTGGCAAGCAGTACGCCGCAGGCCTTTCCTCCGATGACTCCGTCGCCGACCTTGTGGCGCAGGACCGTCCGGTAGTCTTCCTCGTCAAACCATTTCACAATCAGCTTCTCCATCCGCGGCTCACGGGTCATCAGCTCATTGCAAAGCAGTCTCCTTTCCTGAAATTCCAGCGTCTGCCCGCTTTCCAGCTTTTCCCTTACTTTTTTCAATTCACTCACTCTGCTCTCCAAGCTACTCACTCCATTCGCAGCCGCTCCGCGATGCGCAGTGGCTGCTATATTTTTTCTACGGCCAGATCGCTCTCGCTTTCTTAGCCTTTACTACACGGTCCACCGCGATCAGATACGCGCCTGTACGCAGGGGAACCTTCTTTTCCTGTGCAATATTGTATACAGCTTCGAAGGAGTTGTTCATAATACGCTCCAGCTTCGCGTTGACCTCTTCCTCGGTCCAGCTGACAGACTGGATATTCTGTACCCACTCAAAATAAGATACGACCACGCCGCCCGCGTTGGACAGGATATCCGGTACGATGACGACGCCCTTTTCGTTCAGAATCGGGTCTGCCTCTGCGGCGGTCGGACCATTGGCTGCCTCTACGATAAGCTTCGCCTGAATCTTATCCGCGTTGGTTCCGTTGATCTGATTCTCCAGCGCAGCCGGTACCAGAACAGTGACAGGCAGCTCCAGCAGCTCCTCGTTGGTGATGCGGGTCATACCATCTTCCTCATAGCCGGACAGCAGGTTCTTACGATCCTTGCCCAGATATGCCAGGATAGCCGGAATATCCAGACCCTCTTTCTTATAGATGCCGCCGGATACATCGCTGACAGCGACTACCTTCATGCCTTCCTGATGGAGTAGCTTGGCTGTAATGCTTCCCACGTTACCCATACCCTGTACGGCTACGTCGGTGCCCTTCATCTCCATGCCCATTTTCTTCATGATATTTCTTGTGGTGAACATAACGCCGCGTCCGGTGGCCTCATTTCGTCCCAGCGCTCCGCCCAGCTCGATGGGCTTTCCTGTAACGACGCCGTGTACGCAGTGTCCCTTCAGCATACTGTAGGTATCCATCATCCAACCCATAACAGCTGCATTGCTTCCTACGTCCGGAGCCGGGATGTCCTGATCCGGTCCGATCAGAGGCATGATGGCTGCGGTAAATCTTCTGGTGATGGCCCGAAGCTCACGCTCGGAAAGCTCATGCGGATCGCAGACCACGCCGCCCTTGCCGCCGCCGTAAGGAATATTTACAACTGCGCACTTGAAGGTCATCCATGCTGCCAGCGCCTTGACTTCGTCGTTATTTACCGCTGGATGGAAACGGATACCGCCCTTGGCCGGTCCGCGGGATGTGGAATGCTGGATGCGGTAGCCCTCAAATACGCGGGTGCTTCCGTCGTCCATCACCACCGGAACCGATACCTTCAGCTCGCGCTCCGGATACTTCAGCGGCTCGATATCACTCTCACTGTAGCCCAGGATCTGTGCCGCCTCATCCATAACCTTCAATACGTTTTCATAGGGATTGTATGCCATAATGATTTCTCCTTCTCTATTTTACCCCAAAATTTTCTCAATTGCAGCTATTTTTACACATAAAACAAAAATATCCATGGCCTTGGAAAGCTCGTCCTCCGTCGGATAGGACGGCGCGATTCGGATGTTGCTGTCGGCCTCATCCTTCTTGTACGGCCAGATAGCCCCCGCTCCTGTCAGTACCACGCCTGCTTCCTTCGCCAGGCTGACCACCCGTTTTGCGCAGCCTCGCAGGCTTTGATGATATTTTTCAGCTTCACATCCTCATAAATATGGTGTACGCCGTAGGCATTGTCCCAGAAGATACGGAAATCATCCGCCGCCGTCTCCATGGACGCCAGAGCGTCTACCACCGCGTCGCTGTAGCATACGCCGCTGGGATTGGAATGAAGCGGTACGCACCACATACCCTTTACCAGGGGATCCTGCACCAGCTTCTTTGACCGCTCGTCTACCTTTCTCATAAGTGCCTCCTTTTTTCTTTTTTGGTAGTCTTTTCTCCTTGTATTTATTATAAAATCGCGGTATGATATTAGCAAATATCTATATTTATATGTTATATATAATTATTCATCTATGACTATACCGTATTTTCTGCTTAAAAAGCGCATTTTATCTGTCATTTTCATCATCGTTATATAATTAACTGTGGGATTTTATGTTTAGTGGTATCAATTATGTCTATGAGGTATATAGGACGCAGAGTTTTTCCAAAGCGGCGAAGAATCTCTACATTTCTCAGCCGTCTCTGAGCGCCATGATTAAGAAAATAGAATCGAAGGTGGGTGCGCCGCTTTTCGACCGCAGCACCAATCCCATCCAACTGACCGAGTACGGAGAACAGTATATCCGGATTGCGGAAAAGATTATGGATTTGGAAGATGAATTTGCCTATTATACGGATAATCTGAATGAATTGAAGACGGGGCATCTGTCCATCGGGACCACATCCTTCTTTGCCTCCTATATTCTGCCGAAATATATCTCGCAGTTTTCGGCGGCTTATCCCCATGTGAAGGTAAATCTTTACGAGGCCGATTCCCAGACCCTGGCACAGAAGGCCTCCGTCAATGAGGTGGACATGGTCATCGACAATTTTCACACCAGCGACGACATCTACTGTCACCGGGTTCTGATGAAGGAATACCTGCTGCTGGCAGTCCCGGCTTCCTTCCCGTCCAACCGGCGGGCCACCCGCTATCAGCTGACCTGGGAAGACGTAAACCAGGATACGCACCTGAATCCTTCTTTCCCGGGGGTCCCGCTGGAGAAGTTCGCCGAAGAACCCTTCGTGACCCTGCGGCTGCCCAACGATACCCGCAAGCGCATGGAAAATATCTGCCAGAACGCAGGCGTAAAGCTGAATACCATCCTGAAGCTGGATCAGCTGCTGACCACCTATCACCTGACGGAAAATGGCATGGGCGCTTCCTTTGTCAGCGACACCGTGGTGAAGAAATTATCGCCAAACCAGAATATTATCTACTATAAGTTAGACGATCCGAACGCGGTACGAAATGTGACGCTGTATTATCGGAATCATAAATATCTGACACGAAGCATGTCGGAGTTTATCAAGATCGTACTGGCTAATCAGTAAAGCTTTATGCCATCAGCACTGCCACAATCAGCGCCGGCAAAAGATTCGCCACCTTAATGGTCTTCGGCCAGATCAGATTGACGCCCACACAGAAAATCAGGATATTCCCCACCATGGACAGGCTGTTCAGCACCGGATCGGTCATATACCCGGACAGCACCACGGCCAGGGCGGTAATCAGTCCCTGCCAGACTGCCACCGGAATAAAGGAAAAGATACAGCCCTTTCCCATGGAAGAAGCCATAATCAACACAATGACAAAGTCCAGTATGGCCTTCGCCACCAGCGTAGTGTGGTCGCCGTAGATACCGTCCTGAATGGCTCCCATGATACCCATGGCGCCAATGCTGACCGTCAGGGATGCCGTCACAAAGCCGTTGATAAACTGATTATCACCGTCGCTTCCTGTCTTGTGTTTCAGCCAGCTTCCGAATCGCTCAAACTGATGATCCAGATCGATAATTTCTCCTGCAAACGCTCCGATCACCATGGAAAGCACAATGGACATGGAGCCTGTCGTATCCAACGGCAGCCCGCTCTTCGTCGTCACCAGCATTTTTGAAAATGTACCGCCTGCACCGAGAAACATCACGGAAAACCCGGTCGCTTTCATAATCGTTTCCTGATATCTCTCTTTGATCAGCTTTTTACAGCAGATGCCGACAATGCCGCCAGCGATAATCGCCAGGGCGTTGATTAGTGTTCCCAAACCACTCATTTTATGTCATTCTCCTTCGTATGTCATTTTCTGCAATACCTGTTCTAACAGCTCTTTCAGCTTCTCCAGCTCTATGGGCATCCTTTTATAATCAAGTGTTTCATTGAAAATTTATCAATCTGCACACTGTTTTTCCAGTAATGCAATCAGCTCCTGTTCTGAACGTACCTCATAATCCGGCATCACCTCTCCCGTGGTCTGACGCCCTCTGTGATTAAACCAGACGGCTTTCCAGCCCGCGCCCTTGGCTCCCAGAATATCATGTCCGTAAGCGTCTCCCACAAAGCAAAGCTCCTCCGGCTTCAGTCCGAGCTTTTCCCGGGCTGCCTCAAAAATCTCTTTATGGGGCTTTCCCACGCCCAGATCCCCGGAAATCCAGATCCGCTCCATGGGAATCCACCGCTCCACACCCAATGCGCGCACCTTATCGCGTTGATGCTCCGACGGGCCGTTAGTAATAATTCCCAGTGTTATTTTTCTCGACAGCTCCTCCAGCATCCGTTCCATCTCTCCTGTCATCCGGATCTCATGCTGACGCTTCTCATATACACTCTGAAACTGCAGCGCCGTGGGCCCGTCGATGATTTTCCCATAATCCCGGAACGCATTTCCCAGGCGGTAGATGTACATCTCCGCCATGGAAATCTCCCCGCTTAAAGACCGATCGTAGATCAGATCGCTATACTTTCGGCTGGCCAGAAAAGCTCCCTCCAGATCCATCTTTTCCCCGGGAAAGAGCTCCCGGAAAGCCTCCTTAAATGGGATGGATAAATCGTATAACGTATCATCGATATCAAATAAAATTGCCTTAAGCATATGCGCTCCGCCTTTCCGGAATTGGATTTTTGTTCTAAAGGCAGTTTAGCATAAATAGGAGATTTTGACCAGTTGCTTAATTAAATTCCCAAGGATAAGCCAGGCACGATCTTATCCCCTGAAAATGAATCATTTTTCTGTTCTACCGGTTCAAAACCGGAGAAATCACCGGCAGCCCTGCGCATAGGTTTTTCCGCTTGCCAAGCCCATTACCACCGGTGTATAGTGAAGGTAATCAATTCGTGAAATTGGGGGATTACTATGAACTACGCATTTACAAACGGAAAGCTCCTGGACGGAAACCGGGACATGCAGGTGCAGACCGGGCTCTGTATTTTGGTGAAGGATGGGTTGATCGCGGATATCGTGCCGGATACGGCGGATGTGACGGGATATCGGAGGGTGGCTCTGCATGGGCATTACATTCTGCCGGGCCTTATTAACATGCACGTGCATCTGGCCGGCTCCATTGAGAAAGGCAAGGCAGCGGATCTTATCGTTACTGCGGAGAATCCGCTGGAAGATCTGCGGGCATTGCGGAATCTGGAGCTGGTAGTCGCACGAGGCAATGTAATCGAACATCCTGTGATTAAAAAGAGGAAACAGGTTGAAGCTGAGCTGGATAAGTTCTTATAATCTGAAACATATTGTGCCAACTTATCTATGTAATATTATATAGACACGTTTTAAAGTGAAAGGCTTCCTGACTCTCCGTGCGGTCCCATGTCAGGATTTTTATTTCAGTTCTTTCAGCTTTTCCAGCCGTCCAAGCGCTTCGTCCAGAGTCTCCTTTTCCCGGGCGAAATGCAGGCGGATCAGGTTGTTGACCTCTTCCCTGAAAAAGCTGGATCCAGGAACGGCGGCCACGCCAATCTCTTTGATCATCCACTCGCAGAATTCCAGATCCGTAAAGCCCCGGAACTGCGGCAGCTCCAGAAACTCGGAGATATCAATCAGTACAAAATAGGTCCCCTGGGGCACGTTATGTTTCAGCCCGATCCGATCCAGTCCCGCCAGAAAATAATTCCGTTTTTCCGTGTAAGTCTCCAGCAGCTTTTCGTAATAATCCTCCGAATACTTAAGGCCCACTGTCGCCGCCTCCTGTAAGGGCGCGGCCGCTCCCACGGTCAGGAAATCATGCACCTTCTTGGCCGCCTCAATCACATAAGCCGGTCCAATCAGATAGCCCAGTCTCCAGCCTGTAATGGAGTAGGTCTTTGACAGAGAATTGCAGGTGATCGTATGCCCGTACATGCCCGGCAGGGAAGCCATACAAATATGCCGGTTTGGCGCGTACACCATATGCTCGTACACCTCGTCGGTCACCACAAAGGCGTCATATTGGACAGCCAGCTTCCCGATGGCCACAAGCTCCTCCTCACGGAACACCTTTCCGCAGGGGTTGGATGGATTGCAGACAATGATAGCCTTCGCTCCGTCCCGGAAGCCCTGCTCCACCAGCCGGATATCAAACTCATATTCCGGCGGAACCAGCGGAATGTAGATGGGCTCCGCCCCGGACAGAATGGCGTCGGCACCGTAATTCTCGTAAAACGGGGAAAATACCATCACCTTATCCCCGGGATTACAGATGGTCATCATGGCACACATCATCGCCTCGGTTCCGCCGCAGGTCACCACGATCTCTGTGTTTGGATCGATGATTCTGTGGATAGCCTTTCCCTGCTTTGCAGCCAGCGCTTCCCGGAAATTCTGGGCTCCGTAGGTTATAGAATACTGATGCGGCCCCTCATAGGCGGCCTTCGCCAATGCGTCCATGATTTCCTTTGGCGGGTCAAAATCAGGAAAGCCCTGTGACAGATTGATGGCTCCATATTGATTGCTGATACGTGTCATTCTGCGGATAACAGAATCCGTAAAGTTTCCAACCCGTTGGCTTAATTCCGGCATATTTTTGTCTCCTTTACAAATATCAATTTCTATGAAATCATCTGCGATGATCTCACTTCTGGCACTGCGTCATGGTGTTTTCGCTGTCTTCTTTATAAAAAAAGTCTGACCACTCACAGATGCCCTGCAGGATGGGCACGACGGATTTTCCTTTCTCCGTCAGGGAATATTCCACCCGGGGCGGAATTTCATCGTAAGATTTCCGATCAATAATACCATCTTCAATCAAATCTTTAAAGGTTGCCGCCAGCACTGCGTCGGTAATATTATACAATTCCTTGCGCAGCTCACTGTAACTGGATATTGGCTTGCATTTCTATCGTTGCGATCTAAAAGCTGAAATACCTCTCCAAATACAGCTGCAACATATGCTCCACGGTTACGGTGTATTGTTCATATTCTGTTTTCGGGAATCTTTATGAAATCTTCAAAATTGCCCGGTATGCTATCCGTAAAATCAAAGAAAGGACTTGATTATATGGATATGATTTTGAAAACGACTGACCTCTGCAAAAATTTCAAGGGGCAAATGGCGGTAAACAATGTGTCACTGAACATCCGGCGCAACTCGGTTTATGGTCTGCTGGGGCCGAATGGGGCTGGCAAATCCACGATCTTAAAAATGCTCACCGGCATTTTGCGCCCCACATCGGGAAGCATCGAGTTTGACGGCCACCCGTGGAAGCGGAATGATCTGGAGCATATCGGTGCTTTGATTGAGATGCCCCCGCTTTACGAAAATCTGACTGCATACGAAAATCTCAAAGTCAGAACTACATTGCTCGGCCTGGACGATGCACGAATTAACGAGGTATTGCAAATTGTCCAGCTCACGAATACCGGCAAGAAACGGGCCGGGCAGTTTTCTCTTGGTATGAAGCAGCGGCTTGGTATTGCTATTGCATTGCTGAACAGTCCTCAGCTTTTGATTCTGGATGAACCGACTAACGGCCTTGACCCTTTAGGGATTGAGGAACTTCGAGAGTTAATTCGCTCTTTTCCCTGCAAAGGGATTACAGTTATTTTGTCCAGCCATATTCTGTCAGAAGTCCAGCAGATTGCAGATCATGTGGGTATCATTGCTGGCGGCGTCCTTGGATATGAGGGAGAGCTTCGCGCCGGTGAAGATTTGGAACAACTCTTTATGGATGTTATTCGCAGAAATGGTAAGGAGGGATATTAAATGGAGATGGCATATATTCAGGCAGAGAACCTAAAGCATAAGAGAACTTTCACAAAAACGCTGATCGTTCTGGCCCCGTTTGTAACTGCGCTTATGAACTTTTTTGCCCCTCTTTGGTTCCAGCTCAATTCTTATAATTGGTGGTATATCCTGCTTTATCCTGGATTCCTTACGCTCACCTGTGCCTTGATTGAACAGCGGGATAATGGCAAACTAAAATATCGTGCCGTTGCTTCATTGCCTGTTTCGCAGAACAAAGTCTGGAAAGCAAAAATTGGAGTGGCCGGTATTTACTCCTGTGTGGGGAATTTCATTTTCCTGGCGCTAAATCTGTTGGGCGGTTTTGCAATATTAGTTATCAACGAAATTCCCCTGACAATCGGAATTTGGCAGGCTGCGGCCGGAACAGCTTGTATTGTCATTGCAAGCCTATGGGAAGTTCCGCTGTGCTTATGGTTATCAAAAAAAGTTGGTATCTTTGTCACGGTTATTCTTAATGCCGGACTTGGAAGCGTTTTAGGGATTTTCACGGCTACAACCTCTTTGTGGATGATCTGCCCGTATAGCTGGGTGCCGCATCTTATGATTTCCGTGTTAGGTATTTTGCCTAATGGTGAGCCGGTTGCAGATCAGAGTACGGCAATGGCATTTTGGATGATTATACTTGTATTGGTCATTTCGCTGGCTTGGTTTGCGGCGCTGTCATTTTTAACTGCAAGATGGTTTGAGAAAAAGGAGGTGGGGTAACTATGGTATCTGTGGTTCGCTGCTGGAAAGCAGAATATCAGAAGTGTAAACATAGCATTTTGCTCTATATGCACAGCATGATTCCGATTATATGTGCGGCGATTTTTGCGGGTTACTATCATATATCCAGATGGGAACTGGCAACCAAAATCAGTGCCTATCTGGAAGTGCTGGCCGTTGCGTTCCCGTTTCTGATCGGCATTATTGTGGGCCTGGTTGTTCAGATCGAAAATCAGGCCGGGCATTATCAGCTTTTGTTGGGAACAATCCCATCTCGCATGGCAACGTATATTGGTAAACTTGGTTTTCTGATGATCTGTGCTTTTGGCGCAACATTTTTAGCGTTAGGAACATTCGCTGCACTATATAGGGATGCTCCGGCAAGCCTTTACCTGAAAGCAGGGATTCTATTGTTGATTACCATGCTTCCCATTTACCTGATTCATTTGTTTGTGGGAATGAGCTTCGGAAAAGGTGCATCTATGGGATTGGGAATTGCAGGGAGTTTAATAGCTGCCCTTATGATAACAGGGCTTGGTGACGCTACATGGAAATATATTCCCTGGGCCTGGGGCGTTCGTGCTATGGATTACACTGTGCTTGCATGGGATAGCCCCCAACTGTATGCACAGGTAAAAACCGATTTTTTCAGCGGTATGATTATTTCTGTATGCTGCACTGTTTGTCTGCTGATTGCCAGTTTGGTTTGGTTTCATGGTTGGGAGGGAGGTAAAAACAGTGAATAAAAAGTGCCTGTTTGCCGTGGTAATTGTGCTTGTAAGTCTTATATGCTTATCGGCCTGCGGTACGCTCCGCGATACCGCCGATAAAAATAAGGCGTTAAATGAATCTCTGCCGTATTATGAGCTGAACGCCGCAAACTATGATGAAATTTCATATAACGGCCTGACATATACCATAACGGATGAATGTCTTGAAATGTCAGAACTGCAAGAAGAAATCGGGCAGGTATCGAAACGCTTCAAAAATGTGGCGGGGGAAGATTTCAGTTTCGGCTACGTTTACAGTATTGTGGATGTGGATATAAGCAATACCGTAGCTGTAAATATCAACAATGAATATCGGAAAGCTGACATTAAAAATAATGATGAGTAACCTCGACAATGTGGTATAATGGGGCGGGAGGTGATTTTTTGACCCACTTACTTGTAGTTGACGATGAAGTTTCTATCTTGGAATTGATTAAGAACAGTTTGGGGAAAGATGGATATTTGATAACAGTCTGTCAAAATGCGGATGATGTAGACATCAAAAAGCTGCATTTCTATGACCTCATTCTTTTGGATGTGATGATGCCTGGCACAGACGGGTTTGAGTTTTGCAAACAGATCAGGAATATGGTAGACTGCCCGATTCTCTTTCTGACCGCAAAGACATTAGAGGAAGATATATTGTTTGGATTGGGCATCGGTGCGGATGATTATATTACGAAACCTTTTCGTATTCAGGAGCTTCGCGCCCGTGTCGCGGCACATTTACGCAGAGAAAAAAGGGAGCATCACAGCACACTTTCATTTGAGCCTGATATAAGATTTGACCTTTCCGCAAAGGTACTGTATGTTTCAGAACAGCCGGTTCCCCTTACCAAAAGCGAGTATTCAATCTGTGAATACCTTGCGAAAAACCGGGGACAGGTTTTTACAAAAGAACAAATCTATGAAGCCGTTTTCGGGTTTGATGGAATAGGCGATAACTCTACGATCTCAACGCATATAAAAAATATTCGTGCGAAATTGGAGCATTTCAAAATAAGTCCGATCAGCACCCTATGGGGGATAGGATATAAATGGGAGTGAAAAAGAAACCTACATTGAAAATATTGTTTCGCCAGTTTGCTATCTCCCTCATTGTCATGCTGGTAGCGGCAATTATTGTCCCTTCTGGTTTGGAGGGACTTGCTGTAAATGCTGGATTAGCTACAAGAGCAAATCTAAGTGAATTGCAGGTAAAAGAGATCATTCCAACGCTGACGATTGCCCCGGATATTACAAAGGTTGTGATTCCACAGGGATGCGGCTACTTAATTCTGGACAAGAACTTTAATGAGCTTTATCCGTATTGTTCTTATACAGCTGAGAAGCATAGGCGGTGATGGTCAGGGTTGTATCTCTATCAGAGGTGCGGTCATACCGAAACCTCTCAATAGACGATTCCTATTCAGTTGTTAAATCCAGCCGCAGTCCAAATATCGGAAGCGCTCTTGCCGTCAAAGCCGTCAGCCTGAATTGCGTAAGCGGTGACATTGATTTCCTTGCCAGCGTAGCTTGCCAAAATCTCGTTGTTCACATCGCCCTTAATGGTAAAGCTCTCGAATACGGTCACATTGTCGCCGCCCTTAACAACTGCAGGATTGGTGTTGTCAGTGGTGTACACATAGATGCCATTGGCTTCATCCACAGCAACCCAGCCCTTGTCTTTCATCTGCTCAGCGACGGTCTTGGTATCTTCGATGTCAGCAATCCCGTTTGCAACCTTGACAAACAGGTAGCAATCTTCGCTGTCAGCATCCACATGGACGATAGGGTCCTTCACATACTCCTTACCAGGCATCAGCTTGTATTCGTTCGCCTGGTCACGATCATTCTCGCCTGGGGTGCTGTTGTCCACGTCGGTTTCGTCCAGGGTTATGGCGACATTTCCCACAGTGAATGTGTTGACAACCTCGTCAGTGGAAGTCAGGTAGGCCATGGTTCCCAGCACAGAGGCGGTGACAAGCATTACCGCACAGAGGCTCAGAAGCAGTGCTTTTTTTGTTTTCTTCATTTGAGAAAACCTCCTTCAATAAATTTTTATATAGGGAGCCTTGCGGCATTGCCCTCATTGTTTCGGGATATGATCCCGTTCATATCTGCCTTTTGTTTTCTTTTTCTCCTTGTCTTTATCGTCAGAAGAAAACAGGTCTGGCAGAAAGACCAACAGCAGCAGAACTGCGCCAACGGAAATGGCTACATAGGTTCCCGGAGGATTCTGAATGTAGTCAGCGAAATATCCCAAATAGGGAATTGTGAACACCGGAGAGCCGATCACATTCTTATAATGAACCAACTTGCCGTCCTCAGCATCGTTGGCGTCGCCCTTGGTGCGGTAGCGCAGCGTGTCTGGCTCTTCCTCATCAGGAACGACTTCTGTAATGCGGTGAGTTGCCACGGTATCCTCATCCAGCATGAAAGTGATGACATCGCCCGCTTCCAGTTCTTTGTAGTCCACATCTTTAACATAGATGAGGGAACCGACATGATAGGTCGGCTCCATAGAACCGGAAAGCACCGTGAATACCTGAAGCCCAACCAGCCGAACGCCTACCAGCGCAACGGCGAGTATCACAGCAAGAACCACGATGATGTTCGTGATGATATTCCAAATTTTTTTAATTGTTTTTCCCATACCCTTTTCCTGTTCTGCGGCAGATCAGTGCCGCCCTTTCTCTCGTTCTATTGCCGGTCGGCTTTCTCCGGCAGTTCCTTTTTCATCTCCGCTTCGATTACGTAGAATGCCGTATTGAACGCTCGATTTTCTGCATCAGCCTCATCCGGCGTTTCCTGGTTTACCACCAGAATTGCAAAAGAGTTCAGCAGAACAAATAGTGCGTACAGACAATGCTTGGCATCTTCCATGGTGTCAAACCGAGGAAGAATTGTCTCTGCCAGTTCATCCAACTGTATCTGATACTCCTTCTGTGCATACTTTTCAAAATTAGGGGAATGGTAGTAGTACGTGAAAAAGCGGCAGACATCCGGAGTATCAATCAGGTAACGCCATGCCGCATGAAAAACTAACCTGCACCGTTCCGGCAGAGGACAGGCAGACATTTGTTTTCTTACAAGATCAATCTGCCGAATCACATGGTGCATAAACTTGTGGTTTTCAAGAAGATATGCTTGTACCAGCAAATCTTCCTTATTCTCAAAGTAACGATAGATATAAGCGTCATTTACACCTGCATCGCTGCTGATGTTACGGGTACTTATATCTTTCATTCCATATTTTGCAACTGCCCTAACTGTGCTTTCCAAAAGAGCCGTTCGCTTGTCATCTATCAATATTTGCACCTCGCTTACTGATTGTGGGCATTTGCTACACAAACTGAAAAAATTAAGCCGATTACGGCCATTTTTTCGCTGTCCTTTCTTCGCAGAGTAAGGCACTCTGTCAAATCACAGTTTCAAAACCTGAATAGCCTTGTACTTTTGCCGTCCTTGAGGGGGAAAGACACAAAACTGTGACTGCGGAAATTAAAGCCCGACGGCCGCCAGTTTGTTCATATTGTCCCGTTTCAGCTCCATTGAAGAATGCACATAACGGTCAAGGGTAATGGTTGTATTGGCGTGTCCTAAAATCTCGCTGAGAGATTTGATTTCAAAGCCAACTTCAACACAACGGGTGGCGAAGGTATGCCGAAGCGTATGAAAATGCACGCCGTCCAAACCGCAGATTTCGGTATAACGCTCCATGCGGTATTGCAATGTTCTTGGCTCCATATAATTAGAGGTTCCGGTCAAAACAAAAGCCGCAGGACTTTGCGGATTCATCTTCCGGCAAAGCTCGGCGGCAGTTTCGCTTATGGGAATTGTCCGGGTAGAAGTATCGCTTTTAGGAGAGCCGATCACAATTTTTGTTTTGCTTTCCTGATCGGGATTCATGTCTTTCAGCCTCTGCATGGTCGAGCAGATTTTGATGGTATTATCTTTCAAAGAAATGTTCTCCCACCGTAAAGCACACAACTCACCAATCCGAATTCCCGTGAGAAGTGCAAGAAGCACACCGAACTTACACGAATCCATATCATCCAGAAGAAATCTGGAAAACCGGGTTTGCTCCTCTCTGCTCAGTACACGCATTTCCTTTTTGCTTTCCTTTGGATAGTTGATGTTCAACGTAGGGAATGTTCCGGGAAATCGTTTCGCTGTATAATCGAGAATGGACCGCACGACCACCAGAATATCTTTGACAGTCTTTCAAGGCAAATGCAGGCACGGAAGTTGTGTCCGATATTATCTTCCTGCAGAAGCGGGATCGTCCTATTGAGATTGAACCCGATTGGATACACCTTGGAAAGAACGATGACGGTTTTGCCATCAACAGTTATTTCATCGACCATCCCGAAATGATACTCGGACGGCAGACTTCTGAAAGCACCCAATACGGCAAGCAGGACTTTACGGTTGAACCCATTGAGGGACTGGAACTTGCCGATCAGCTTCACGATGCTGTGAAATATATCCGTGGCACTTATACGGAGGCAGAGCTGCCCGAACTCGGTGCGGGGGAAGCAATCGACACCTCTATCCCCGCTGACCCAAATGTCAAAAATTACAGTTACACCGTGGTAGACGGCAATGTCTACTACAGAGAAAACAGCCGCATGGTAAAGCCCGATTTGAACGCTGCGGCAATGGAGCGTGTCAAGGGCATGGTGGAACTCCGTGATTGTGTGCAGAAACTCATTGGTCAGCAGATGGACGGATATACCCCGGACGAGGTTATCCGGCAGACACAAAGAGAATTAAATGAACTCTACGATAATTTTACCGCAAAGCACGGTCTCATCAACAGCCGTGGCAATGCTCTTGCTTTTGCGGACGATAGCTCCTATTATCTGCTCTGCTCGCTGGAAGTTCTCGATGAGGACAACAATCTGAAACGCAAGGCGGATATGTTTACCAAGCGTACCATTAAGCCCAGCGAAGTTGTCACATCGGTCGATACCGCTTCGGAAGCATTGGCAGTCTCTATTGCAGAAAAAGCAATGGTTGATATGGCATATATGTCTCAGCTTACCGGCAAGACCGAGGAAGAACTGGCGAGCGATCTGCGTGGCGTGATCTATATGGATTTTAACCGAAAGCCGGACGGCTCCTATACTTGGAGAACCGCCGATGATTTTCTGTCCGGGAATGTCCGTGAAAAGCTCGCTTACTATCAAAAAGCTCTGGATATGCTGCCGGAAGGTGCGGAGCACCGCAGCGAGATTGCAGACAATGTGGCGGCTCTGAAATCAGCACAGCCGAAAGACCTGGATGCTTGTATAGTGGGCATTCAGCGTAGAACTTCTTGCGGCGGCGTATTCTTCGGGAGAAAGTGCTGTGTACAGCTCCGCAAATTCACTTTTCCAGTTGTCTTTTGTTTCATCAAAGGCGTCCGCCAGCCCGCCCCAGCCCACATACCTGGAGAGAATAACCTGTTCTTCGGGTGTTGCCTGTCTGCCGTCAAACTCCAATTCTTTCAGAAGGTTGATGGCGTCCATATTCATACGGAACTTTGCTTTTGCACCACCTTCACCCAGATGGTCATCGGTGATGCGGAAATTGTGAAGTTCGGGCTTCGGTATCGGCGGCTCTGGGGTTTTGATGGTTCGGATTTCCACATCGAACGGAAGATTGTTTTCTTCCGCAGAGTAAAACGCTGCGGTTTCTGACTCCAACTGAGGCTCGGCAGGCGGTTCCGCTGTACGCTGTGCTTCGCTGATCTCCATGAGCCCACGCATAAACGCAATGGATTCGCTTCTGAAAATCGGGAACCCTGCTGCGTTCTGGAATGTAACATCCTGCAAGCTCACCTTGCCAAAATCGAGATTTACGCTGTCCACAACAAATCTGCGTCCGTCAATCTCAAAGGTGGATTCATGGGGGATCAGATACTCATTTGCGAAAGCCTCATCAGCTTCCCGAATAGCGGCCTGCTCACGGCTGATCCGATCCACATCTCCCATTACCTGCTGAATGAACGGGTCTGCATCCAGCTTTTCGGAGTCAACGACTTCGCCGTTTACGATGCCATGCTGGGCAAGGGTTTCACGAATGGCAATCGGGTCAATATCGTCCAGACGGTCATATTCTGCCTGGGTGTAAAATCTGTCCTCCTTGATGAGCTGTGCGATACGCCTCTGTACCTTTGCCCAGGACATTTCATAATCAATGTCCGTTCCGGTAACGGTGATATGCAGAGGTTTCGATACCTCAGTACCGTATTCTCCGGCGAGCCACGCCGCCGTGTCCCGTTCACGGGCATGGTCTGCCATATAACGGACAACTGCCTGCTTACTTTCAATACTGCCGTTCCAGCTTTGGAGAGCTTCATCAATCTCTGCCTGTGTGATTTCACGGGAGATAAGCGGTGTTTCAACTGCTGCGGTTGAGGTGCCTTTTGGAGTTTCTGTAACGCTTACAGGTTCGTTTTCGACCTCCGGGGATAATTCCCTGTCTGCTCCTAAAACGCCCAGAGAATAGGTCGTATGCTCGTTTATAATGCTGTTATGACGGGCAACCGTAACGCCGCGGGTCTGGCGGATTTTCTCAACAGACTGCTCCAGAATGTGAGAGGGAATCCCGCACATTTCCACCCGTCCCGCACCGGACACGGCTCTTGTAGTAAGATTTAAGCCAAGCAGCTCCGATGCGGTTCTGGCATCCACGCCGTACATTTCAAAGAAATCTCCGACCTGGAACAGCACCACATCATTGGGATGGTCATGTTTGATGTCGTTATAGGCGTCCATGTGTTTGCGGAACTGCCACTCACGGGTCTGCATTTCCTCATATCTGGCTTTTTCTTCGGGAGTAAAATATCTGCCGTTCCGAATGATGTTTTCAAAGCGGGAGAGCACCTTGTTCCAGTTCAGCTCTACATCAGTACAGCCGGGCTTCTGCAAACGGATACCCTTGCCGCTGCTGTCAATCCAGCCCTGTCCCGATACAGCATGAGAACGACCGCCTGTGCCGTACTCATTCTTTAGAAATTCCGTTTTTTCTTTGGCATTGTGAGCGCCTGTGAGATAGCTGTAGATGCGACCCCTGCCGCCCTCAACATTACTGCCACGATTCAGCGTGGCGTCAATCTCATCATCGGTAATAAACATTCCCACCGTGGGAACCTCCGGCATATCGGAAGTATACTCACGCCTCAGCAGGTCAAGGTCTTTCAGCCTGTTCCAGATCTCGTGCGTCTTGTGAAAGTGAAAACGCATGACGTCCCGATTTTCCTTATATGCTTCAAGAAAAACGGTATACTCTGCGGCAAGGCGTTCCCGAAACGTAGGGTCTTTCAAATCCTCCGCCAGACGAGCCGTACTATCGGGGAAATTGTTATTGCGATAGTCAGCCAGGGCAGAGAGGATGTTTTGTTCCTTTGCCGCATCGCTCAAATCCCCACGAAGATACCAGAGCATTTGGGAGAGCTTCATTCGCTCGTGTCCCTCGGCTTCCGCAAGCTCCACATTAGAGGCATATCTGCCGTCCTGCATGAGCTGACCAATACGCTCAGCGGCATCCTCCCAGGAAATTATCTGTGCTGTTTTTGTATATCTTGCGGAACGACCTTTTGCAAGATGAATCCCGTCCTCTCCATACCAAACGGAGAACTCGCCACCCTCTGACTTGATACCGGCTCCGCCGTGATATTCCTGTTTGAGCAGCTCTGCGATTTCTTCTGTGGACTTCTGCTTCTGGAAGGCAGCGGCAACCGTCATTCTTGTATCCTCGGTGTTGCTTGCCAGACGGAGCACATCGTCAATGTCATTTTGGGCAAAAGAAAAAGCGAAGGGTGTAGGTTTTACACTCTCCGCTTCGTCTATGACAGCGATCTGCTCCTGTTCTGTTGGGAACAGCCCAACATCAAAGAGGGTGAGCTGTCCGCTTATGCGTGAATCAGTTCTGCGAGAATTACTTCCTCGGCTTGGTTTTTGAGGTTGTTCATAAGCCCTGTCCACTTCATCGGATCGCTGGCTTTCAGGTTCTCCGTCACGCCGTTCTGCTTCATCAGCTCCGGCATCATCAGTTCCAGCCTCCGGTTCGCTGCCTCGTCGATCTCCCTCAGATGCGGATACAGGCTCTCTGACAGGATCATGCTGTTCCACAGCACCGGCCTGTGCTCCTGCAGGTACTTTTTCCTCATCCGACCGTACTTGCCCAAGGGCTTCGTTTCGGTCTCGGAGAGCGTCAGATTGGGAATCAGATAATCCCCGTTCTGCGTATAATTCAGATTGTTCTCCATCATTCTGCGTCCTTTCCGCCTGTCTTTGCAGGCTTGCTTCTCGCTCGTAGTTTTTTACGGTGATTGCGATTTGCCTTAAAATCTGCTCGCTGCTGTTGGAAACAGCCGAGCCGAGAACGGCAATCGTATCACGGGTGTTAAAATCGAATACGCTTAAAAAATCCTCATGCTCAAAGTAGTCGCCGGGATTGAGACCGCAGCGGGACATGAGCGTGTAGGTGGTGCTGACCGCAGCGGCGTTTCGGAACGCCATCTCTACGTTGTAATCATCATACTCCTCAAGGAAAGAATCTTCAAGGATGCCGAGGATGTCCCGCCTGTTGTCGTTCCAGTATTCGGTTACGAGCTTCCCGGCAATCTGTTCCAGTTGATCGGCAAGACCTTTTTCACCGGATACGCCGAAACGGTTCTCCAGAGACGCCGTAACAGCGTCCTGATGTTCGTCCCGATATTCCCAAAGGTTCAGACGGCGGGAATTTGCCCTGGTGCCTGTATCCGAAACATCAAACACATATTTGAGTTTCGGATTATCGCCGCTGGTATCAATCAAGGCGATGCCCTTGGTGCCACGGCGGACATAACGCCCCATCTGCTTGTTCCAGAGGTCATAGTCGGCACAGGCTGTTGCGTTTGGCTTTTGAGCGAAAATCATAAGCTGCTCATGGAACGGATATTTGTAGAGCCGCCCCATCGTTTCGAGGAACGCCGTCCATTCTCCGAAGCTGCCCGTAACCTGCTTGGCGGTTTGGTCTGCCATTTGCTCATACATTTGCAGTTTGCTTGGCATGAATTGTCTGCCCTCCTTTATTCCATAAAATTAGAGCACCCGAAAATCGGGTGCCCTGCACATAACACTTTGTTATTCTGTTCAAAAATAGATTTCATCATCGTCTGCGTCATCTTCAAAGTATTGAAGCAGATCCAGCGCCAGCTCATTGACACGGATTGGGATGTCAAACCCTTTCATCTGCTGTTCTTCACCATTTGAGTAACTGATTGAGACTGACCATGAGGGTTGTTCTGTATCATCGGCATTTTCGTTCTCGGCAAAATCGCTCCCGCCCTCATCGTCATCATCAAAGGAGTCAAAATCAGATTGAGAAAAATCTTCTTCCCAGCAAAAAACCTCGTACTCGCTGACGATCCGGTTCAGCAGTTTTTTCATTTCCTTCTCCGGCAGTTCCACCGTATCGGTGGTTTCAGCCTGGATACAGGAAATTTGCCGTGATTTGCGGTCAAGCGTAAATGTGATTTGTGCGTCAAAGGGATCTCCATATTCATCCCATAATTCATCCTGAATATGGAATGTCATTTCTTTGATATGGAGCTGCTTTTTGCGTTCGTTTCTCTCAGCATAAGGGAAGTACTCTGCATAAACTGCTTTGGCGGTCTCTGCAATTTCATGGCAGTCATTCTTTTGCAGCCCCTTGAGCCACGCTTTCTGCTCCGCAGATAACCGGTACGGGAGGTTCATCAGCCGTGTCAAAGTCATTTCTTTGGAACGCTCTGCAGGGGACAGCGCCGCACATTTCTTGCAGATATGTGCGCTGTGACCCTTCCCGGAAAAACTCTCATTGGATCGATACGTTCCGCAGACTTTGCAATAATGACCCTGCTTCTTTGCCATTTGTCAGAATCACCGCCTTTCTTCCATTTTTGTGTTTACGCCGTTCCTTAGATGAGATTGCTGGGGATAAAGCAGTTATCTGCATCGATCGGAATTGGCTCCTCGCACATACAGATGATACCGCCGTTGCCACGGTTCAAGGACGCCTTATCAATCACGCTGTATTTCTTAACTTCACGGCGGTCGGGTGCGGCGCTCTTTTTAATCTCCAATGGATGAATGACATTGTTTTCCTCCACAAAGACATCAATCTCTTTTGCGTTGGAATCCCGAAAATACGTGATATTCACCTTGGATTTTGCGTAGGCGTAATTCTTTACAAGCTCCATCACAACATAGTTCTCGTAGTAATGGCCGCTTGCAGCACCATTCCGCAGCGTATCTGGCGTCAGCCACATGGAAAGATACGCACACAGCCCGGTATCGCAGAAATACAGTTTCGGGGTCTTACTGAGCCGTTTTAGCTCATTGTTGGAATACGGTGCGAGCAGATAAATGATATGAAGTCCTACCAGCACTTTCAGCCATTCCTTCGCCGTGCTCGGCGCAATATCAGCGGATTCTGCCAGCGTTGCGTAATTGACCTGTTCCGACACAAGGGAAGCACAGCCAACAAGGAATTTACGGAAACGCACCGTATCCGTAATTCCTCCTGCCTCAGCTACATCCCGCATCAGGTAAGTGTCGATGTAGGAATTGAAATACTCCTGACGAAGTTCATCGTCCACACCCTGTACCTGCGGCATACCGCCCTGCCAAATGTGGTTGAATACTTGAATCACATCGTTTTTGGGAAGTCTACGCTGTCTTGCCTGTAAAGTGGCAAGGGAGAAATCCAAATCGGTATCAAATACCATTCCTGCTTTTTCTCTCGCAGACAGGCTGTATAGTTCCAGTATTCCAATTCTTCCGGCAAGGGTTTCACGTACTCGCTCCATCATTTTGTACTGCTGGGAGCCTGTCAGCCAAATAAGACCTTTCTCGTCGCTTTCATCGCAAATCACCTTGATCTGCTCAAAAAGCTCAGGGGCTTTCTGCACCTCGTCAATGAGGATCGGCGGCTTATAAGTCTGGAAGAACAGCACCGGGTCGCTTTGCGCCAGCTCCCGTGCCATTGCATTGTCCATCGTGACATAGGTTCTGCCACTGTCTGCTAAATGCTTCAGCATGGTCGTTTTTCCGACCTGTCTTGCGCCAGTCACAAGGATAACTTTGAAAAAATCATTGAGCTTCAGAAATTTTCGTTCCAGCTCTCTTGTAATATATGCCATAACGCACCTCCATTTTGTGACATTTTATGATAATCTGCAGTCAATCATATTTTATCATAATATGCCCGTATGGTCAAGAGATGATACCTGTTATGGGTTTTAACTTTTTGTAAATACTGAAAAAGTTCTGCTCCGACATCTTACTCGTCAAAATCAGGATACAGTTCCAGCTTCGCATAGTCCTCGTCGGACATGGCAGAGAGCTTATTCAGCGTGGAGTCAGTCAGCTCACGAAGATCGGTTTCATCCATGCTCAGCTCTTTCCGCATTTCAGATAAGGCGTTTATCAGCCCTGTCCGGTTTCCGGTATCATAGATACACACGAGATTCATTTCGTCGTTCGTAAAATTCATCACAAATCCCTTTCCGCACTTCTGTGCTGCGTCGCTGATTTTCTGTCCTCCTCCTGGTACTTACGGAGCTTGGCAAGGACAGAGGGCTTCTTTGTTTTGACTTCTTCCTTTTTAGGTGCTGGCTTTACCGACTCTTTGGGACCGTTGTTGATAACACCATCAATCATGCCATAATCATCTTCCAACTGCATTTCTGCATTTTTCAGATGATTGTCGGTATTACGGAAGTTTGTCAGTTCCCGATAGCCAACGCTGTCAACATAGTGATAGGATACCACACCCACCTGTTTGAGTGCCACGATGTCACTGATAGAGAGGCTGTGTCCCGTGAAGTCCTGCGGATGCTCAACATTGAAAATACGGTACAAATTCTCCAGCTTTTCAATCTGGCTTCCTTCTTTGGATAAAGTTCCGGTATAAACCAGCTCATAGTTTTCATACTGCGGCTCAATACCTTTCTTCTGCAGCCATTCGGAGTTCATAAACCGTAAATCCGCAGTCGCATCATCACGTTTCAACTGATAGATGGCATAGGTATCGCCGGCACTTTCGTGAAACGCCTGTTCACGCTTCTTACGAACCATTTCCATATCCATCGGCGGGATTTGATTTTTGATAGCGTCCCAATCTTCACGGGTAATGCCAAAACAGCCGGAGAACAGTACAATATCCTCGGCTTCAAACGCCATCGCCTCGGTGTTGCCGTCATAGAGCATATAGATAGGGACATCTCGCTCGAACAGTTCCAAGGCTCTCTCTTTGGACAGAGGAAGCATATCCGAATCCGTATAGCCGTAGGCGTTCATGGCTTCAATGGACATAGATGGATCGGGCATATCCCCATTGCCGGAAGCCTGTACAGGTGGAACTTCTTCCACAGGCAGCTCAATGACAGGTTCGGAACTCCCTTCAACAGAGACTTGATTTGTTTTCCGTGCCTGCCACTCCGAATTTGCAAGATCGTTAGCCTGTTCCTCTGTCATACCTTGTTCCATGAAATAATCCACCATTTCAAGGATATTCATTTCTTCGAGATTTTTTTCTTCTTCGGGAGCGGCAATCATTTCCGTTTCACGCTCTTTCATAATCTCCGCATAGTGCCGGTCTATATCGGAAATCAGCTCGGAGGAAGTCTTATTGATGGTTTCAAGGCTTGCCCGAAGTTCCGGCAGTTCTTTATCCTTTGACCACGCAGCGATATATCCGAAGCTGTTTTCGCCTGTTGCAATACCGTAATACGCACAGACGGCAAAGGAAATGCTTTCCGCCTCAACTTCCTCCGTATGACGGTCTTTTCGCTGTTCATTCAGGAAACGATAGGCGGAAATCTCACCACCGACAAAATTCAGTCCCTCATCCTCGGTCAGCATGAGCCGCCCGTCCTCCGGCAGTTCCAGGGGCTTTGCGGTAATCAGAGAACCGGCATGATTGACTGCGACACGGTTTTCGACTGTCACAGGCACACCTGGGTCATCATCAGAACCTCGCAGATCATAACAGTACATTCCTTCTGGAACATCCGCAGAAGTTACACGCCCGTTAGAAAACAGGGCGGGCACATCAAAAATTTCAACCTCCTGATATTTCGGAGCATCTTTCGGTTCCTCCATTTTCTTCGTGTTGTGGAGCTTGGAATGGGCAATCTCGTGAACCACAGCGGATACAGTCTGCACTTCGCTCATTCCCTCACGAATGGAGATTTTCTGGTTGTCCAAGGAGAAAAAGCCGTCCGAGCCATCACGGATCGGGATGATTTCAATGGGAACAGGAGCAGAACGCCGCAGGGCTTCCAGAAAAACCTCATAATTCTGCACATTGCCCGACAGGTCGGAGGCGAGCTGCGGCAGCGGTTTTCCTTCTGTCTGCGACACATCAAAGACGGTTACAGGCTTATACATGGGAATTTTGATTTCCTTTTCCTCAATGATAACCTTGCCGTCTGCATCAAGCATGGGTAGATTTGTGTCCGGGTCTCGTTTCTCCTGTTCGATTTTCTTTTTGAATGGTGTAGGAGCGATAATCTTGATTCCTTTTTCGCCCTTCATCACATTGCGTTCAAACTGATCTCTCCACTTGTTGAAGCCGGCGACTAAAGTGGCGTTTGGCTTCTGCATATAGATAAGCATTTGATTGTTTACACTGTATTTATGAAAACGGCTCATCGTGCGGAGATACTCAGCGTACTTGTCCGACTGAAAGAGGTCTTGAATCCCTCGTTCTATGCTGTCGGTAATGTCTTTCAGCCGTTCTTTGTTGGTCTGTTTTTCAGCCATAGATTGCTCCCTTCATCGTTGATAAATTAGATTGCCTCCGCATAGGAGAAAGGTTTGCCGACCCATGAGTTACGATAAACTCACCGGCCGGCACCTGTATTATTCCTTACCGAAGTCCAAGCTGTAAACGCTCTTAGTCCCGTCATCGGACAGAACCAGGGCAGCGTCATAGGACTTGCCGGTTTTCTCAGAGAAAATACCCTTAACTGGGAATTTGCCGTTTTTCAGCAAAGCCGCCGCCATCTTCCTTGTCAGCGTGATTTTCTTGCCGGTGAGGAACTTGTTGTCACGCCACAATCCGAAGCGGCAGCTATTGCTCTCGCAGAAGAATCCTTTTTTACTCTCGGTAACATCGCTGCCACAGCGGGGACATTTGCCAACCACATCCCGACCAGACGGGAACAGCACCTCCGCACCCTTGATAACCGAGTAGGTTTTCACAAGCTCACTTACCATCAGGCTGATTTCCGCCCTTGTGAGCTTTCGTTTTTCGGACAATACGGTATACCTCCTTGTCAAGATTTTCCTGCCGCTCCAGCGCCGCATAGAAATTATTCGTCCTGTACGGTCTCTGTTTTGGGCGCAGGAAGCAGACCTGCACGATGTTTCGGACAATCTTTTCTAGAGGCTGTCCGTTCTTTTCATACATTGCCAAAAGCATAAACGGCAGAAGAACAACAATCATAATGAGCGACGCCACGCTCGTGTTCATCGTCCTCTTGCACAGAAAGAACAGAGGGACAGCGACAGCCGCACCGGAGCCAAAGCAAATGAGCTGGCGTTTTGTCAAATTGAAAAGCACCTTTGTCTTAACAGCATTTAAGTCTTTGGGTACAGGCACATAAGCCATAGGGTATCACCTCCGTTTTTAATGTGCCGAGAAAATGGATTTTGCCATCGAGCCTGTTTTGAACAGGGTAAAACACAGAAGAACCGTGTATCCCATACAAGTCCAGATAGCTTTGCTGACATCGGTATCAATGGCGATGTTCTCGACGAGAGCCGCATAAATCGCCACGCAGACGATAATGAGAAACGCCTGGAATGCCAAAGCAAACAGGGAACGCAGATAGTTCTGTCCCATATTGCCGCCGTCCTTATTAACCATTGTAGCCATCGGTATCGGTGCAATGGAGGTCACGAGATATATTTCTATCATGCGTCCGTAGGTGATGATGAAGATACAGATTGTAAGCGCCCATGTGCAGATGCCGACAAACAGGCTTTGGAACCACAGACCGATGAGCGGCCCGATGTCCATTTCCATAAGCCGCTGTTCCAGATCGACAACAACCGAACTGATGTCAATGGAGGCGTCGCTTGAAATAACGCCCGCAGCGCTGTTTACAACGCTTTGCCCCACATCGAAAACACCCATCACGATGTTCCATGTGTTGGTAACAATCAGAACAGCACAAGCTGTCTTGAAAATCCACTTAAAGAACATCCAGGTATCTACATCGCCGTGCATATTGTTTTTGTCAGAGACCATCTGGATTAGCTCCAGAGTCATGACAAAAGCGAGAATCACACCGGCAATCGGGATGATGACATTTTCAGAAAGTGAACGGATCATGTTGTAGATCGCAGCGTTCCACGCCTGCGGCGTGGCTCCGACTTGCGCTGAAATATCTGCCACCTGCCCGTTCACGCTGTCAAACAGCCCGGAGAGGTTGCCGATAATGCCGCTGACCAATATTTCTTTCAGCCATTCTCCGATTGCATCAATAACCATTCCCATGGAAGCCGAACACCTCCTTTCCGGCTCCCACCCAAGCTATTGGATGGGAGCCAAAAGTGCAAAATTATGGGGATGCCTATTACCGGTATTAACCGAAAAGTCCGGTGAGCAGGGGAACGAGGGTCATGCCGATCAGCGCAACACCGCCGCCAGCCATGAGCTGTTTTATCCCCAATTAGGTGTAAAACTCTGCTCGATGGCGGGCGGCGGCGTACAAAAAATCTATATGGTGTTTTTAAGAGAACCGTCCCGGCGGGACAGGTCAGGCAGTGACCTGTTCCACCTCCGGGATGGGTTTGAGATTAAAATGAATTTCGATAGAAATGTGTCTTGTTTTATCTTCGTCAATGCGTTCATGCACGACAATTTCTTTGATTAAGCGGTTAAGGGTGGCTGCGTCCAGCTCTGTGATGTTGGCATATTCCTGAATGGCTTCCACCCATTGTTTTGCGTCATTGGCAAGCTGGACTTCATCAGACAGCCGCTTTCTGCCCTCGGACACTTTTGCTTTAAGCTCCGTCTGCTCGGTCTGTGTCTTTTCCAGCATGGTGTTGAAATTCTGCTCACTGATACGCCCTGCAATCATATCCTCATAAAGCCGCATGACCATTTTGTCCAGAACCTCAATCCGTTCCTCGTCCCTTGTAAGGGAGCGTTCCATTGCTTCCCGCTGTTCCCGCTGCTCGGCTTCACAGGTATTGGTCAGGCGGTCGGCAACCGCTTCCCCGTCCATCAGGGCAGCTCTGGCACATTCCCGTATTTTCCGCAGCACATGGCTGTAAAGGGTGTCATAATCAATCCGGTGCTGGGTGCAGTGGTTCTTTCCAAAGGCATTGTAGGTCTTGCAGGAGTATATCCGCTGGGGATGTTTTGCGTTTGTGTAGCGTACCGTCAACGACTTCCCACACTCGCCGCATTTTAACAGTCCGGCAAACAGGCTGATTTCATTGGTCTGCCCCGGACGCTGGCGGGATTTCAGCTTGTTCTGCACAATGTCAAAGCTCATGCGGTCAATCAGCGGTTCATGCTGCCCCTCCACCACAATCCAGTCCTCCGGCTTCTTTTCCCCAATCGTGCCGATTTTGAAACGGTAGTCCTTTTTCTGGGAAGCAATCGCCCCGGTGTAGACGGGATTCATCAAAAGGTCTTTGATAACGGAGAAGTCCCACATATACCGCCCGTTTTCCGGGTCTTTCTTTTCCCATTTGGTGCGGGTATTGCGAAGCCCCCGTTCCCGGTTCCACCATGTGGGGCAGGGGATTTTTTCTTCCTCCAGCCGTCTGCGGATATAGTTCGGACCATGACCGTTCAGGGCATATCCGAAAATCAGTCGCACAATCGGGGCGGTTTCCTCGTCAATGAGCAGATGGTTTTTGTCCTCCGGGTCTTTCCGATACCCAAACGGGGCAAGACACCCGGTAAACTGTCCTTTCTGCGCTTTCAGAAGATAAGAGGAATGGACTTTCTTGGAAATATCCTTGCTGTACATCTCGTTCAGGATATTCTTGAACGGGGCAATATCGTTGTTATCCCGCAGGGTGTCGATACCGTCATTCATGGCGATATAGCG